>JBBWZO010000125.1:0-9369 GCA_039649125.1 Massilia sp.
TCGCTTCTGAGCCATTTTCTTGAAACTGATGGTGCGGCTGGCAGGAATCGAACCCACGACCCCTTGGTTCGTAGCCAAGTACTCTATCCAGCTGAGCTACAGCCGCCCGAGGCACGCATTATAGCGGCACCTGTGCGATTTGGGAAGCGTTGGCGGGCCCGGCCGATCATCCAGGCGATTTGGCCCGCAGGATTCGCGAGCGACGTGCCTGCCAGGGGGCTGGTTGGGTGTGGCACAGGGGAGGCGGACGTCCGTGCGGAGCGAGTACGACGCCGATGCCGCTAAATACACGCGCGCCGGTAACACCCGATGCCAGTGGATTAAGCCTTTGGCTGGGCGCCACGGTACGGCTGCGCAAGGGATCCGGAACGCGTGGAGTCGGGAGCGGTTCGCCGCCCGCTCCATCCTACGATTCCAGGTGTATGGAGGGTGGAGGGCTCCCCATAACGAAAAAGGCCAGATCTTGCGATCTGGCCTTCCTCTTGTATTGGTTGGTGCGGCTGGCAGGAATCGAACCCACGACCCCTTGGTTCGTAGCCAAGTACTCTATCCAGCTGAGCTACAGCCGCTCCGTGAGGCGAATTATAGCAGTGCCATTCTGTTTGCGGAAGTCTTAATTTATTTCAACACATTGGCTTCTCTGGTAGATTAGGTGCTCTGTATTGGATTCGAGAAACTTATGTTGGGCCATACCAAGCGCGCGCCCGCGTCCGCGCCGCCAGCCTTGCTGCCTGCTTTGCTGCCGAATTTTTTGCCGAATTTGTTGCACACCGCGCTGCTCTCGCTGTCGCTGTTGCTGCCGGGCGACGCCGTCCAGGCCGCCGGTCCGCGCAACCTGCGCTTCGAGCACGTATCGATCGAGCAGGGCTTGTCCCAGGAGTCGGTCCTGACCATCCTCCAGGACCACGAGGGCTATATGTGGTTCGGCACCCAGGCGGGCCTGAACCGTTATGACGGCTACCGGATCACCGTCTACCGCAACGACCCGCTCGCTGCCGGCTCGCTGCCGGACAGTTTCGTGAATGCTTCGTTCGAGGACGCGGCAGGCCGGCTATGGTTCGGCACCAAGGGCGGCCTGGCCCGTTTCGATGCCGCCACCGGCAAGTTCGTGCGCTATGCGCTGCACGATCGGGGCGCGCCCGACGCGGCCAGGCGCAATGCCAACCGCGGCGTCAACGCGATCACGGCCGACCGCCAGGGCATGCTGTGGCTCGGCACCAGCGCGGGCCTGAAGCGGCTCGACCCGGCCAGCGGCGCCGTGACCGCGGTCCGCGGCCCGGCGCACGTGGGCGAGGGCGGGGGCGACGCCGCGGGTGATGCCGTGACGGCGCTTGCCTTCGACGCGCGCGGGACGCTGTGGGTGGGGACGGCGCGCGGCGTCGGCCGCCTGGCGCCGGACGCCGCCCGCTTCGATCATGTCGCGCCGCCCGCGTCCAATCCGCGCAGTGCGCGCATCCTGGCACTCTCCATGGGGCCGGGCGACACGCTCTGGGTCGGTACCGACGCCGGCCTCGAAGCCTGGAACGTCGCGGCTTCCACCCCGCAGCGGCGCGTCATCACGGCGCAGGAAGGTGTCGGCGAAGTGCCGGTGCCGGCCCTGCACCACGACGGCAACGGCACCCTGTGGGTCGGAACCGACCTCGATGGCGTGAAGCGGCGCGACCCGGCCAGCGGGCGTTTCGTCGCCTACCGCAGCACGCCGCTCGATCCGCACAGCCTGTCCGACAATCAGGTGGCTTCGGTGCGGATCGACCGCACCGGCACGCTGTGGGTCGGCACCCGCTTCTCCGGCCTCAGCCGCAGCGACCTTGCCAGCGGCGGCTTTTCGCACTACAGCTTCCGGCCCGACAGCGGCTACCGCATCGGCTACGAGAAAACCCGCGACGTTGCCGTGCGCGCGGACGGCAAGATCTGGCTCGGCACCATCGGCGGCGGCCTGGTGCTGCTCGATCCGGACAGCGGCCACGCCGAGCAGTTCCGGCACCAGGCCGGCCGCTCCGGCAGCGTGCCGAGCGACGTGATCCACAGCCTGCGCATCATCGGCGCACGCCTGTGGGTGGGCGGGGCCGGTGTGCTGTCCTGGTGCGATGCGAACGGCGGGGCCTTCCACGAGGTCGCCTTGCCCGGCATCGGCTCGGCCTCGGTGCGCGACGTGGTGCGCACCCGCGACGGCGCGCTGTGGGTCCTCACCTACGCCGGGCTCTACCAGCTGGACGCGGACCTGAAGGTCGTCGGGACATGGCGCCACGACCCGCGCGACCCCGCGAGCCTGGGCGAGAACATGCTGTTCTCGATGGCCGAGGATGCGGACGGCACGCTGTGGATCGGCACCGATAACGGGCTCGACCGGTTCGACCGCCGTTCCGGGGTGTTCACCCATTTCCGCAACGAGCCGGGGAATCCGGGCAGCCTGCGCAACAACCGGGTCTATGACGTGATATGGAGCAACCGCGGGAGCAACCGCGGCCAGCTATGGCTGGGTACCGCGGGCGGCCTGCAGCGGCTCGAGCGCGACCGCTCCGGCAAGCTCGCCTTCCGCTTTTTCCCCGTGACGGACGGCCCGGCAGCCTTGCCGATCGGTGCCGTGCTCGAGGACCGGCAGGGCCGGCTGTGGGCGAGCATGACGAACGGAATCAGCCGCCTCGACCCGGCCAGCGGTCGCTACCGGCACTACACGGCCAGGGACGGCCTGCTCGACGGCACCTATTTCGTCGGGTCGGCGGCGAGCGGGCCGGACGGGCAACTGCATTTCGGCGGCGTCAACGGCATCAGCTCCTTCCTGCCCGATGCGATCCGCGACAATCCGTTTCCGCCCACCGTGCGCATCACCGATTTCCTGGTTTCCAACAGGCCGCGCCTGCTCCCGGCGGCCGGCAGCGCCGGGGCCGCCGTCACGCTGACGCACCGGGAATCGGTCTTCGCTTTCGAATTCGCGGCGCTGCACTACGCGGCGCCGGCCAGCAACCGCTATGCCTACCGGCTGGAGGGCTTCGACGAAGGCTGGGTCGAAACCGGTCCCGGCAAGCGCTTCGCCAGCTATACCAACCTCGACCCCGGTAACTATGTGTTCCGCGTCCGTGCCAGCAACAAGGACGGGGTGTGGAGCGAGCAGCCGGCATTGGTGAGGATCACCATAGCGCCGCCGTGGTGGAAGACGGCCTGGTTCCGGCTGCTGGCGCTGCTGCTGGCGGCGGCGCTGGCGGCGCTCGCCTACCGCCTGCGGGTGCGCGTGCTGGTGCAGCAGAAGGACGTGCTCGAGCGCGAGGTCGGCGCGCGCACCGCCGAACTGGTATTGCAGAAGGATGCGGCAGAACGCCGCAAGCGCGAGGCCGAATGGGAGAAGGAGGCGGCGGACGGCGCGCGCCGCAACATCGCGCTCCTGTCCGACATCGGCCGCCGCCTCACCGCCAACCTCGATACCGAGGCGATCGTCGCGACGCTGTACGAACACGTCCAGGTGCTGATGGACGCGCCCGTGTTCGCCGTGGCCCGGGTCGACGGGGACCTGCTCGACCTGTCCTGGGCGGTCGTCGACGGCCGCCGCTGCGCGCAGGCGGTGCGCGAGCGGCACGACCCGCGCCAGCTGGCGGCCTGGTGCATCGAGCAGGTGCGCGAAGTGTTCGTCAACGACCTCGAGCTCGAGTCGGCGCGCTACCTGCCCGGCATCGATCCGGCGGTGGTGGCGGCGGCGGCGCTGCCCTGCGAGGTGGACGAGGTGGGCGAGGTCGGCGGCGGCCGGCTGCCGCCTCGTCTGCCGAAATCGCTGCTGTATGTGCCGGTGCTGGCCGGCCCGCGCGTGCTGGGCGCGCTGTGCGTGCAGAGCTTCGCGCCGCATGCCTACCAGCGCGTGCACCTGGACATGCTGCGCACGCTGGCCGCCTATGTCGGGGTGGCGCTCGACAATGCCCAGGCCTACCGCCAGCTGAAGGACGCCCAGACCCAGCTTGCGGCCCGGGAGAAGCTGGCCTCGCTCGGTTCGCTCGTGGCCGGGGTCGCCCACGAACTGAACACCCCGATCGGCAACAGCCTGCTGATGGCCAGCACGCTGCACGAAAAGACGCTGCACCTGGGGAGCAGCTTTGAAGCGAATGGCCTGCGCCGTTCCGAGCTAGGGCTTTACATCGGCGCGGCGCGCGAGGCCTCGGAACTGATCGTGCGCAGCCTGCACGGCGCGGCCGAGCTGGTGAACAGCTTCCGCCAGGTGTCGGTGGACCAGGCCAGCAGCGGCCGCCGGCGCTTCGACCTGGCCCAGGCCTGCCATGAGATCGCGGCGACGATGATGAACAAGGTCCGCCTCGCGGGCCACGCGCTGGAGCTCGCGGTGCCGGCCGGTATCGTCATGGACAGCTACCCGGGACCGCTCGCGCAGGTGGTGATCAACTTCGTCAACAATGCGCTGCTGCACGCGTTCGAGGGGCCGGGTGCGCAGTTCAGAGGGACAATGCGCCTGTCGGCGCAGCTTGCCGAAGACGGCGGGGTACGCATCGAATTCGCCGACGACGGCCGCGGCATCGCCCGCGAGCACCTGGCGCGCGTGTTCGATCCCTTCTTCACGACGCGGATGGGGCAGGGCGGCAGCGGCCTCGGCCTGAGCATCGCGCACACCATCGTCACCTCCCTGCTGGGCGGCGCGATCCGGGTCGACAGTGCGCCGGGCCAGGGCACGGTCTTCGTGCTCGAACTGCCGCTGGCGGCGCCGCCCGCGGCCGGGACGGCGGGCGATGTGCCCGAATTGCCGCCAACCTTGCCGGCGTTGCGGCCGGGAACCGGGGCCCCGGCGGGGGTCAGCCCACCACGTTGATCGGCCGTCCCGCTTCCCAGGCCTCGATGTTCTCCACCAGCATGTCGGCCAGCGTCTGCATCGCGCCGGCGCTGGCCCAGGCCACGTGCGGCGTGAGGATGAAATTCGGCAGGCGCAGGCCCAGCAGCGGATTGTCCGGCGCCGGCGGCTCCTTGGACAGCACGTCGAAGCCGGCGCCGCCAATCGTGCGGCGCATCAGCGCCTCGGCCAGCGCGGCCTCGTCGACCAGTCCGCCGCGCGCGGTATTGACCAGCAGCGCCGTCGGTTTCATGATGCCCAGTTCGCGCGCCCCGATCATGTGGCGCGTCTGTTCGTTCAGCGGCAGGTGCAGGCTGACGACGTCGCTGGTGGCCAGCAGGGTGTCGAGGTCGAGCTGGGTTACGTTCGCGTCCGTTACCGGCGAGCGCGAGGTGGTACAGACCTCCATCCCGAAGGCGCGCCCGATCTCGGCCACGCGCCGGCCCAGCGCGCCGTAGCCGACGATGCCCAGGCGGGTGCCGGCCAGGTCGCCGATCGGGTGGTCGAGCAGGCAGAAGCGGCTCGAATGCTCCCAGCGGCCGGCCTCGACGTCGGCCACATAGGCGCGCAGGTTGCGCCGCAAGGCCAGGATCAGGGTGAAGCAGTGCTCGGGCACCGACACGAGCGAATAATTGCGGATGTTCGAGACGACGATCCCGCGCGCGCGGCAGGCGGCCAGGTCGACGTTGTCGATGCCGGTGGCGGCCACGGCCACCATCCGCAGCTCCGGCAGCTGGTCCAGCGCCTGCTGGCGCAGCGGCACCTTGTTGGTGACGGCGATCGTGGCGCCGCGCAGGCGCTCGACGACCTGGTCCGGCCTTGTTGCCGGGTGGTCGATCCATTCGTGGGCAAAGGCGGGCCGCCGTACGGTGGCAATCAGGCTGTCGCGGTCGAGGAAGACGATTCTTTGCATGGCGCGCTCCGAAAAGGGGAGGACACATTGTAGAGCATGCGCCCGGGGACGAAAAAAAGACAGGGCGAACCCTGTCTTTTTTGGGATATGGAGGGGCTTGAGCGGTGCTGTTTTATTTGGTTTGTGCGGCGGTGGAGGAAGCAGCAGCGTCCGCCTTCTGTTCGGCCTGGTCGGCCTTTTTCTCTGCGGCGTCGGCCTTGGCCTCCGCCTTGTCCTTGCTGGCCTTCTTCGCGGCCTTGGCCTTGTCTTTCGCGGCATCGGCTTTCGCCTCGGCCACGTCGGCCTGTGCTTCGGCCTTGGCCTTTTCTACCTTGGCGTCGGCCTTTGCGGCCTCCGCCGCCTGCTTCGCCTCGGCCTTTGTTTCCGGAGCGGTGGCGGTGCTCTGGGCAAACGCGGAGGTGGCGAACAGGCCGGCGATCAGGGTGGCGACGAGTTGTTTCTGCATGGTGGGCTTTCCTTCTGGTGGTGGAAAAGTGGAGAACGGCGTCGGCCGTTTTCCGTTGCTGCCACGCCGATAACGCGGCCGGTTTGCGGCAGGTTGACGCGCTTACATCCCGTTACAATCTGCGGGCGAAAGGGCTACAGCGCGACCGTTAGCTGCCGTACAGTCGCGCTCGCAGATTTTGCCTAGACTGGCTCCACCGGCTAATTTGCAGGAGCCCGCCATGCCCGATTCACTCGCACTGTACAAATCCAAGCGCGACTTCTCGATCACCTCGGAGCCGGCCGAAGGCGGCGAGCCCGGCAAGGATGCGCTGACCTTCGTCATCCAGAAGCACTGGGCCAGCCGCCTGCACTACGACTTTCGCCTCGAACTCAATGGCGTCATGAAGAGCTGGGCCGTGCCCAAGGGGCCGAGCTACGACACCCGCGACAAGCGCATGGCCGTGCATGTCGAGGACCATCCGATCTCGTATGCCGACTTCGAGGGCACCATCCCCGAGAAGCAGTATGGCGCGGGCAAAGTCATCATCTGGGACAAGGGCACCTGGGAACCGGAGGGCAACCCGCACGAGGGCTACCGCAAGGGTAACCTGAAGTTCCGGCTGCACGGGCACAAGATGCACGGCAACTGGGTGCTGGTCCGCATGAAAGGGCGCGGCGACGAAAAGCAGGAGCCCTGGCTGCTCATCAAGGAAAAGGACGACTACGCGCGCCCTGCCGAGGAGTTCTCGGTCGTCGACGAGATGCCGGACAGCGTGAAGGCGCTGCCGATGCCGGGCACGGACGAGCAGGTGCCGGCCAGGCTGAAGGAGGAGGGCAAGCCCGCCGCCAAAGCGAAAACCGGCCGCGCCGCCAAGGCCGGGGCCGACGCTGCCGCAGCGCAGGCGGTCGCGGAGTTGCCCGCGGAGTTGCCCACCAGGCCTGCCACGAAGTCTGCCACCAGGTCGGCCCGGAAGTCGGCCGCGAAGCCGGCCGATATTGCGCGCAAGGCGGACGCATCCGCAGCCATGCCCGAAGGCGCGGTCGCGGCGGCCCTGCCGGAAAAGTTCGCCCCTGAACTGGCGACCCTGGTCGACGGCCCGCCGGCGAACCCCGAGGAGTGGGTGTTCGAGGTCAAGTTCGACGGCTACCGCATGCTGACGCGCATCGAGCACGGCGAAGTGCGGCTGATCACCCGCAACAACAACGACTGGACCGACAGGCTGCGTCCGCTGCAGCAGGAGCTCGAACGCATGGGCCTGCCGGACGGCTGGTACGACGGCGAGATCGTCGTCCACGACGCCAACGGCCGTCCGAATTTCGGCCTGCTGCAGCTGGCCTTCGATGGCAGCAACAAGGCCGCCGTCATGTATTTCATCTTCGACGCGCCCTATCTGGGCGGCTACGACCTGCGCCACGTCGCGCTGGTCGACCGGCGCGCGCTGCTGGAACAGGCGCTGAAGCGGGCCGGGCAATCGGAGCGGGTGCGCTTTTCCAGCGAGTTCGGCGATGATCCGGAAGGCCTGGTCGTGGCCGCCTGCAAGATCGGGCTGGAAGGCGTGATCGGCAAGCGCCGCGATTCGCATTACGTGTCGCGCCGCTCGCCGGAGTGGATCAAACTGAAATGCGGGCAGCGCCAGGAATTCGTCATTGCCGGCTACACCGACCCGAAAGGTTCGCGCACCGGCATCGGCTCGCTGCTGCTCGGCACCTACGACAAGGATGGCGTGCTGCGCTACGCCGGTAACGTCGGCAGCGGTTTCAATGCCGAGAGCCTGCGCGAGGTCACGGCCAGGCTCAAGGCGCTCGACACCGACCTCAGTCCCTTCCCGCCGCGCTCGGTCCCGGGGCGCAAGCACCATTGGGTCAGGCCGGAACTGATCGCCGAAGTCAGTTTTTCCGAGTGGACCAGCGCCGGCGCCGTGCGCCATCCGGTGTTCCAGGGCCTGCGCAGCGACAAGCCGGCGCAGGGCATCACGCGCGAAGTCGCGACACCCGTGGAGGAAGTGAATATGGCAGCAGATGCGGAAAGCGCGGCCAGGCCCGCGAAAAAAACGGTCGCCAGGAAACCGGCGGCAAAGGCGGCGGCCCCTGGGGACACGGTCGCGCCGGTGCAGTTGCCCGCCGAGCTGCCCGCGACCCTGAAGATCACGAACGCCGACCGCGTGGTCGACCCGAAGAGCGGCGCCACCAAGATGGACCTGGTGCGCTACTACGCCCAGGTGGGGGAGCTGATGATGGAGCACCTGAAGGCGCGCCCGGTGTCGCTGGTGCGCGCGCCGAGCGGCATCAAGGGCGATCTGGTCTTCCAGAAACACGCCGACATCAAGAAGCTGCCGGGCATGAAGCAGATGGACGTGAAGCTCGATCCCGACCATCCGCCGATGCTGGAGGTCGGCAACATTGCCGGCATCCTGTCGGCGGCGCAGTGGAACGCGATCGAATTCCACACCCAGAACGCGACCGGTAAAGCCTACGACAAGCCCGACCGCATCGTGTTCGACCTCGACCCGGGCGAGGGCGTCGAGTGGCCGGCGATGCAGGAGGCGGGGCAGCTGATGCGCGCCTTCCTCGACGAACTCGGCCTGCCGGCCTTTCTCAAGACCAGCGGCGGCAAGGGCCTGCACGTGGTGGTGCCGATCAAGGGGGGCAAGGACTGGGACACGGTGAAAGGCTTCTCGCAGGCGATCGTGACCCACCTGGCCAAGACCCTGCCGGAGCGCTTCTCGGCCAGGAGCGGCGCCAGGAACCGGGTCGGCAAGATCTTCATCGACTACCTGCGCAACGGCCAGGGCGCGACCACGGTGTGCGCCTGGTCGGTGCGCGCACGGCCGGGCCTGGGCGTCTCGGTGCCGCTGGCCTGGGAGGAGCTGGCGACCTTGAAGTCGAGCGACCAGTGGAACGTGCAGAACATCGGCGAGCGCCTGGCGACCGGCAACGAGCCGTGGGAAGGCTATGCGAAAGCGGCCAAAACGCTGACGGCTGCGATGAAGCAGCTGGGGTACAAGGCGCCGGCGTAAGTCGGGACCGAAGTTGTACCGCGCCTAGGGTGTGTCTGACTGAACGAAATTGAGTCCAGAAGGTCACAAGGCGATGAGCCGAACTGACCTGACTGAAAAGCAGTGGCGGCAGCTTGCACCTCACCTGCCGTCCAATCCACATCACGGCCATGCTTATGTTGAGCATAGGCACGTGATCAACGGTATCTTGTGGC
>JBBWZO010000129.1:0-22535 GCA_039649125.1 Massilia sp.
CTTCCTTCTGGTCCTGCTTGCTCATGCGCTGGTTCTTCGCGAACTGGAAGGCCTGGATCGGCACGTCGAGCACGGCGAAGATCACGAACACGGCGACCAGCGCCATCAGGCCGTCGAACATCATCGAGGCGCCCTGCGCGATCGCATCCATCAGCGGCAGGCGCTGCAGGTCGACATAGGCCGCCACGCTCGAGCGCGACACGTGCACCAGCACGAAGCCCAGCACGGCCGCCTTCGCGATCGAGCTCGCCACCCCGATCGCATGCTTTTGCGAGACCAGGTTGCCGAGGTTTTTCATCGGGCTCAGGCGCTCGGACTTCGGTGCCATGTTCTTGGCCGTCATGACCCAGCCACCCGGCACCAGGCCGCCGATGATGATCGCGGCCGGCACCGCCAGCAGCGGCAGCACCATTTTTACCAGCAGCAGCGTGGCCGACATGAACACCACCGACATCGCGTTCTCCATCGCCCCGGTCTCGCCCAGCGGCACGAACACCAGCCGGAACAGCGCGCGGAACGACTCCAGGTAGTCCGGCAGCATCAGCGCGAACAGCTTCAGGCTGACCAGGATGCCGATGGCGGTCGCCAGGTCGCGCGAGCGGACGACCTGCCCTTCCTCGCGCGCCTTCTTCAGCTTTTGCGCTGAGGCCTTTTCGGTTTTGTCGCCGGTATCAGCCATGGGCCGCCCTCATCTGTTGCTGCAGCATCTGTTGTTGGAGCATATCCAGCACCTGGTTCGTCAGCGCGATGTAGTGTTCCGGGATGAAGCGCACCAGTTGCACCAGCATCAGCAAGCCGAAGATGGTCACCAGCGAAAAGCCCAGCGAGAACAGGTTCAGCGAGGGCGCGACGCGGTTCAGGAAGCCGAAGCCGATCTGCACCACCATCGTGGAAAACACGATCGGCAGGGCCAGCAGCATCGCCGCGGCGAACACCCAGCCCACGTTCAGCGCCACCGTCTGCAGCACCATGGGCCCGAAGCCCTGCCCCACCGGCCAGGCTTTGAAACTCTGTCCCAGCACGCTGGCCAGCACCAGGTGGCCGTCGATGGCGAAGAAGATGAAGATCGCCACCAGCGCCAGCAGGCTCGAGATCACGTCGGACTGCTGGCCGTTGACCGGGTCGTTCATCTGCGCCATCGAAAAGCCGATCTGGCTCGACGCCAGGAAGCCCAGCATCGAAATGGCGGAGGTGGCGAACTGCAGCGCGAAACCGAGCACGCCGCCGATCACCGCCTGCTCGAACATGGCGACCACGCCGGCCAGCGAAAACGGGTCCGGCATCGCCATGTCTTTCGTCAGCGGCAGCATCAGGAACGCGAGGACCAGCGCCAGCAGCGCGCGCACCGGCATCGGCACCATGCCGTCGCCGATCGCCGGCGCCATCGCGAACATCGCCATGATGCGGCAGAACGGCCACCACAGCGCGCCGATCAGGGGCAGCAGGAAGCTGACCAGTTCCATGTACGCTCAAGTCGCCAGCGTGGCTGCGCGCTGGAACACCGACACGCAATAATCCATCAGGTAGGCGGTCATCCAGTGGCCGGCCAGGATCAGCGCCACCAGCGTCACCAGCAGGCGCGGCAGGAAGCTCAGGGTCTGTTCGTTGATCTGGGTGGCCGCCTGGAACAGCGCCACCAGCAGGCCGATGATCAGGCCCGGCACCACCAGCACCATCACCAGCAGCATCACCACGCGCAGCGCTTCGGCGACCAGGTCGACCGCAATATCAGGACTCATCGGAAAATTCCAGTTAATACCCGTGGATACTGCCAACGAGCGTGTTGACCGTCAGCGTCCAGCCGTCGACCAGCACGAACAGCAGCAGCTTGAACGGCAGCGAGATGACAAGCGGCGACAGCATCATCATGCCCATCGCCATCAGCACCGAGGACACCACCAGGTCGATGATCAGGAAGGGAATGAACAGCATCGCGCCGATCTGGAAGGCTGTCTTCAGCTCCGACAGCACGAAGGCGGCCAGCTTCACGGTGAAGGCGCGGTCTTCCGGTTTCATGTTCGCCGGTTCGCCGGCCAGGTGCGACACCTGGGCCAGCGCGCTCTTGCTGGTCTGGGCCAGCATGAAGCGCGACAGCGGCACTTCGGCGGTCTTCAACGCCTGCTCGAGGCCGATCTTGTCCTGGTCGTAGGGCAGGAAGGCCTCGTTCCAGACCTGGACCCCGATCGGACGCATCACCAATAGCGTGAGGATCAGCGCGATGCCGGTGATGACGCGGCTCGGCAGGCCCTGCTGCAGGCCGAGGGCCTGGCGCAGCAGCGACAGCACGATCACGAAGCGCGTGAAACTGGTCATCATCATGACCAGCACGGGCAGCAGCCCGAGCAGGGTCATCAGGACCAGGATCTGCGACTTGACGGTCATCCCGGAATTGGCACCGGGGATGACCCCGGCCAGCACGTCGGCGGCGCTCGCGGGCGCGGCACAGAACAGCAAGGCGGCACCGAAGGCCGGTGCGGCGATACGGCGAAGATCGAACTTGAACGGCGCGGCGCCGCCCGTGAAAAACATCATGGTGCGATCAGGTCCAGGTTCAGGCCGTCGAGGTCGATCACTTTCAGGCCATACTGTTCGCCCGCCACCACCACTTCGGCGCGGCCGATCGGTGCGCCGTTGACCTTGATGACGAGCGGCTCGCCCGCCACCGAGTCGAGCGGCAGCACGCTGGCCGGGCCCAGGTCCATCAGGTCCTGCAGCGAGATGCGGGCCGAGCCCACTTCCAGCGTCAGCGTCACCGGGATGCGGCGCATCATCTGCGGCAGGCGCGGCGTCTGTGCAGAACCCGGGGCGGGCGCCCCAACCTCCACGTTGTCGTCAAGGAGGACGTCGACAGCCAGTTGCTCGTTGAGATTCATGTCCATTTATTCAGCGTCTTCAAAAGAGGTTAAACACAGCTTGCCCTTGTGCTCGGCGACCGCCGCCGTAAACAGGCGGGCTTCGTCGAGCAGGACGTCGGCGCGGCCGACCGTGACCGGGATCACGTCGCCCACCTTCAGCCCGAAGAGTGCTTCGAGCGTCATTTCATGGCTCACCAGGCGCCCTTCCAGCTTGACCTTCAGGCTGGAAGCGAGTGGCTCGGCCGGACGGCCGGCACGCTGCGGGCGCTCCGGCTGCAGTGCCTGCAGGATCAGGCCCATCATGCGTGCGTCGGGTGCAATGAAGCAGCGCGCGGTCGAGCCGCTGTGCGGCTCGCGCAGCGTGATCGTCAGTGCCCAGGCATTCTTGCCGGGCGCCGCGCTGCCTGCGGACGACAACGATGCGGACGGCAGCTCGACGCCGGCAGCGCCCGCCGCTACGCGCACCTGCATCGCCAGTACGTCGGACAGTTGCTGGGTCAGCGTCTGCGCCAGGCGCTCTTCGGTGGCCGTGACGCGTTCGCCCGCCGGGTCGCGCAGCGGTCCCGCCGTGCCCTTGCCGCCGTAGCGCGCTTCCAGCAGGCCGACCAGCAAGGCACGTTCGAAGGCCACGGCAGCGACACCGTGCGCGCCCTCCATGTTCAGCCAGCGCAGCGCGGCGCTTTCGGGTGCCCGGGCGAACTCGACCGCATCCAGGGCGAAGCCGCCCCAGTAACGACGCCAGGATGGCGCCGTCAGCATCGCCTTCAGGTCCTCGGCAAAGGCGGCCGCGAAAACCGGCAGCAGGTGCACGGGCCGTCCCAGCAGGGAGGGATCGAGTACCTGATGTGCGCGTGCCCCATTGCTTAAATTGTTAATCGGCATAAATGTCGAAATGGTGATATTCCGGGAGTCGTGTTTTTTATTCATTCCCTACGGCAACAATTATACCCGCTTAAGTGTTTCGGATCGTTTGATATTCCTCTTTGAATTCCCCGTTGCCGTACGGTAAGATCGTATCTTCATTTGCGCAGCGCACGAAAGGAAGCAGGCTCTTCCTAGAGGGAAAAACGTGAAATTCAGGCGGTCTTGAATCATGTTTTTATGCAAGTTTGACAAGCGCAACATTTAACATTTGCCTCAAAAAAACCGCAGTTTTGATCATCGAATGTCGCAGAAACGCGACGTGTTCTGTCACTCTGACGCAACATTGAACGTACAGGATTTAACAAATGCAAACTGAAATGGCTGGCCTGATCAAGGCTGATCTTGCCGCACTGACAAACGAAGCCCAACGCCTGGCCATTGCACCGGCCGCCGAGTCGCCCCTTCAAACCGGAAACGGCGACTTCTCCTTTGCCCAGGCCATGAAGGATGTAATCCGCGGTGTCAACGCCCAGGACCAGGCCGCCTCGGCAAAAGTGGCCGACGTGGACAGCGGCAAGAGCGACGACCTGGTCGGCGCCATGCTCGCCAGCCAGCAGGCCAGCCTGTCGTTCTCGATGCTGATGCAGGTGCGTAACAAGGTCATGGGCGCGGTCGACGAACTGATCAAGCTGCCCGTCTGATTCAACGAACACCCTACGAACGTGATCTCCAAACTCAAGAATGCCTTCGGCAGCGCCACCTCCGGCGCCATGCCCGGCCTGCCCCCCCTGCTGCGCAACAACCTGACCCCGCTGCTGGTGCTGGCGATCGTCATCACGGCCGCCGTCATGATGTTCATGTGGCAGGACCAGGCCAACTACAAGCCCGTGTTCGGCGCCCGTGAAAAGGTCGCCGCCAGCGACATGATGGGCGTGCTCGAAGCCGAACAGATCCCCTACCGCATCCACCCCGACAGCGGCCAGGTGATGGTCCCGAGCGCCGACCTCGGCAAGGTGCGCATGCTGCTCGCCGCCAAGGGCGTGACCGCCCAGCTGCCGGCAGGCCTGGAGCTGATGGACAAGAACGACCCGCTCGGCGTGTCGCAGTTCGTGCAGGACGTGCGCTTCCGGCGCGGCCTGGAAGGCGAACTGGCGCAGAGCATCCTGACGCTCGACGCGATCGCCTCGGCGCGCGTGCACCTGGCCATCGCCAAGACCAATTCGTTCGTGGCCGGCGCCTCCGACCAGAGCTCGGCGTCGGTCGTGATCGCGACGAAGCCGGGCCGCACGCTCGGCAACGAGCAGATCGCCGCCATCGTGAACATGGTCTCGGGCAGCGTCGCCAGCCTGTCGCCGGCGCGCGTGTCGCTGGTCGACCAGGCCGGCAACTACCTGTCCTCGCGCGTCGACCTGAGCGAAGGTTTCGACGGCGCCGGCCAGGGCGATGCCGCCGCACAGCGCGTGGCCAACGAAGTGCGTGCCAACGTCAACGAGCTGCTCGGCCCGGTACTGGGCGCGCACAACTTCAAGGTCAGCGTCACCGCCGACATCGACAACGACAAGATCGAGGAAACCCAGGAAAAGTACGGCGAAGCCCCGAAGGTCACCAGCGAAGCGATGCGCGAGGAGATGGAAAAGAACCGTCTCGCGATGGGCGTGCCGGGTACGCTGTCGAACCGTCCGCCGGTGCCCGCCGAGCCGGCAGCGCCAGCAGCGGCAGCTGCCCCCGGCACGCCGGGTGCAGCGGACGCTGCTGCTTCTAATGACGACGCCAACTCGCGCAAGAACGCCACGACCCGCCAGTACGCCTACGACCGCGCGATCACCCAGATCAAGCGTTCGCGCGGCCGCCTGCGCAAGCTGTCCGTCGCCGTGGTGCTGAACAACGCCAGCGCTGCCAACGCCAAGGCCGGCTTTACCCCGGCGGAACTGGCCAACATCGACAAGATCCTGCGCGGCGGCCTCGGCATCGACCAGGCGCGCGGCGACGTGCTGGCGGTATCGAGCCTGAACTTCCCGGCGCCGGCCCCGGTCGAGCCGTGGTGGCAGGAGCGCGACACCATCGTCGACGCCACCGGCTACGGCATCTGGATCGTCGGCGCCCTGCTCGGCTACCTGCTGCTGGCCCGTCCGCTGCTGCGTACCGTCACGGCGCGCATGGCGCCGGCCCTGCCGGGCCCGGGTGCGAAAGCCGCCGCCCTGCCGAACGGCGCGACTGCCGAGGGTGCGGAACCGGCCCTGGCCGCCGCCGCGCTGCCAGGCGCCGCGCCTGCCGGCGCAGGCGTGGCCGCCATGCCGGTCGTGCCGCTGCTCGAAAACTATGATCTGCCGCCGGCGGGCTCCGCCGTGGATGTGATGGTTGATCACCTCAAAGTGCTGGCCGGCAAAGAGCCGGAGCGCGTTGCCGAAGTCGTCAAACAATGGGTGCAGAAGAAACATGGCCGAACTGAACAATAACGACGCCGAGGGCGTCCTGACGCCGGTCGAACAGGCCGCCATCGTCCTGCTGTCGATCGGCGAAGAGCCGGCTGCGGCAGTGCTGCGCTGCCTCGAGCGCGACGAGCTGATCGAACTGACGCAAGTCATGTCGCGCATGAGCGGCATCAAGGTGGACTCGGTGAAGTACGCCGTCCAGAACTTCTTCGACGACTACCGCGAGCAGAGCGGCCTGCACGGCGCTTCGCGCACCTACCTGAAGCGCTCGCTCGACCTGGCCCTGGGCAGCGACATCGCCAACAGCGTGCTGAACACGATCTACGGGGACGCGATCCGCCCGATGATGGCGCGCCTGCAGTACGCCTCGCCGAAGTGGCTGGCCGAATTCATCTCGCACGAGCACGTGCAGATGCAGGCCGTGTTCCTCGCCTTCCTGCCGCCGGCGCTGGCCGGCCAGATCATCGAGGGCCTGCCGGAAGCCGGCCGCGACCTGGTGCTGCTGAACCTGGCGCGCCTGGACGAAATCGACCGCGACCTGCTGCGCGAACTGGAAGAACTGGTTGCGCGCTGCCTGGCCGCGCTCGACACGCAAAGCGCGAGCGTCGAAGGCGTGCGCCAGGTCGCCGAGATCCTGAACCGCCTGCCGAACAACCGCGCCGGCATGGTCGAACTGCTGCGCGCGCACGATCCGGACGTGGTGTCGCAGATCGAGATGTCGATGTACGACTTCTTCATCCTGTCGCGCCAGACCGAACAGGTCATCACGCGCCTGCTGGACGATATTCCGCTCGAGCAGTGGGCGATCGCGCTGAAGGGTGCCGAGCCGGCCCTGCGCGACGCCATCCTCGCCGCCATGCCGAAGCGCCAGGCGCAGAGCTTCGAAGACCTGATGCGCCGGTCGGGCCCGGTGCCGATGTCGCGCATCGAACAGACCCGCAAGGAGATCATGGTCGCCGTCAAGGCGCTGGCCGATGCCGGCGAGATCGACGTGCAGCTGTTCGCCGAGGCCACCGCCGAATGAAGCAGTTCCGGCCCTATCACTTCCCGCCGCTGCACCAGGTGCGTGCAGCGAACGCCGCCGGCGCCTCGCCGTCGGCGGGAGCTGCGACTCCGTCTCAAGAGGACTGGGACAGCGCGCTGGCCGCCGGTTACCGCCAGGGCCAGCAGGACGGCTACGACGCCGGCTACGAAGCCGCGCAAGCCGCGGGCTACGCGGCCGGCGAGGCCGAAGGATTGCAGCGCGGCCTGGAAGAAGGCCGCGCGCAGGCGCTCGCCCACCTGGACCAGATCGGCAAGCCGCTCGACGCCGCCCTGGAGGCGCTGAAAGAACTGCAAAGCGACTACAAGGCCGCCCAGCGCAAGGAAGTCGTCGACCTGGTCGGCAAGATCGCGCGCCAGGTGATCCGCGCCGAACTGGCCCTGCAGCCGACCCAGCTGCTGGCCCTGGTCGACGAGGCGCTGGCCGCGATGCCGCCAGCGCGCGACGGCGTCGAGGTATTGATGAATCCGGAGGAGCTCAAGCGCGTCTCCGAGCTCGATCCGAAGCGCGCCAGGAAGTGGAACTTGCTGGCGGACCCGTCGCTCGAAGCGGGCGAGATCCGCGTGAAAGCCGGCGACCATGAAGTCGACGCCGGCTGCCAGGGCCGCCTCGCCGCCTGCATGGACCAGGTGCGTGATGCCCTCGCCGCCCCCGAGGGAGAACAGGAATGACGGCGCTGCTCGACACCCTGCGCTCGCTCGACATCGATGCGGTGCCGGTCGCCACGCCCACCGGCCGCCTGGTCGGCGCGCAAGGCCTGCTGCTGGAAAGCGTCGGCTGCAAGCTGCACACGGGCCAGCGCTGCCGCGTCGAACTGAACGACGGCGGCTGGCTCGACGCCCAGGTGGTGGGCTTCCGCGACAAGGTCTCGTACCTGATGCCGTTCAAGAAGGCGAACGGCCTGGCGACCGGCGCGCGCGTACTGCCGGAAAAGGCGGCCAGCAGCCTGATGATCGGTCCGTCGTGGCTGGGGCGCATGGTGAATGGCCTGGGCGAGGAAATCGACGGCCTCGGGCGCCTGGGCGGCGACCAGCCGCTGAATTTCACGCCGCCGAAAGTCAACCCGCTGCGCAAGACGCCGGTCGACGAACCGCTGGACGTGGGCGTGCGCGCGATCAACTCGATGCTGACCCTGGGCAAAGGCCAGCGCGTCGGCCTGATGGCCGGCTCCGGCGTCGGCAAGTCGGTGCTGCTCGGCCTGATCACGCGCCAGACCGTGGCCGACGTGATCGTGGTCGGTCTGATCGGCGAGCGTAACCGCGAAGTGCGCGAATTCGTCGAGAAGTCGCTCGGGCCTGAAGGCCTGAAACGCGCGGTGCTGGTCGTGGCGCCGGCCGACGAGTCGCCGATGATGCGCGTCATGGCCACCGAACTGTGCCACTCGATCGCTGCCCACTTCCGGGACCGTGGCCAGAACGTGCTGCTGCTGGTCGATTCGCTGACCCGCTACGCGATGGCGCTGCGCGAAGTGGCGCTGTCGCTGGGCGAGCCGCCGGCCACGCGCGGCTACCCGCCCTCGGTGTTCTCGAACCTGCCGCAGCTGGTCGAATCGGCCGGCAACGGCGAGAACCCGAACGGCAGCATGAGCGCCATCTATACGGTGCTGGCCGAAGGCGACGACCAGCAGGACCCTGTGGTCGACACCGCGCGTGCGATCCTGGACGGCCACATCGTGCTCACGCGCGAGCTGGCCGAACGCGGCCACTATCCGGCGATCGACGTCGCCCAGTCGATCAGCCGCTGCATGGCGCAGGTGGTCACGCCGGACCACGCGAACGCCGCGCGCAAGCTGAAGGCGTTGCTGGCGCGCCACGCGCGGGTGCGCGACCTGATTCCGCTGGGCGCGTATACGCCCGGCGCCGACCCGGAAACCGACCGCGCGGTGCGCCTGCAGCCGCATATCGAGGCCTTCCTGTGCCAGGGCACGCGCGAAGGCGCGCCGCTCGACACCTGCGTGACCCAACTGCAGGGAATGATGCAATGAAGAGGATGAAATGAACCGCCGCGACGCCATCCACAGCCTGGACACGCTGGTCCAGCTGCGCAGCACCGAAGTCGACCGCCTGCAAATAGAGCTCGCGCGCCAGGAAGCGACGCGCGCGCGCTACCAGGCCAACCTCGAGCGCCTCAACGCGCTGGCGGAAGGCAGTGGCGCTTCAGGCAAGCTCGCGCCCGCCCTCGCCCTGAACTGCGGACAGTACAAACAGGCCGTGTTCGCGCTGGCCGACCACCACCGTACCGACCTCCATCTGCACGAGGCGAACATGGCGGTATCGCAGCGCAACCTGGCCCAAGCCTGGACGCGCCGCGAACTGCTCGGCAAGGTGCTCGGGCAGCAGCGGGACGCGCTCGCGCGCGAACAGGACCGCGCCGCAAGAAAGCGCGAAGACGACATCGCCACGCAATCGTGGCTGGCAGGACGGGCCTGACGCCCACCACCCCGCAACAAGGAGAACCCATGGCAAGCATCGGCACCAACTACGATCCGGCAACGACGGCCCAGGCACTGGCGGAAAGCTTCACGTCCGCACGCCAGCAAATCCTGACGCGCCAGAGCACGGCCGCCAGCGCCACCGAAAAGGCCTTGACCACGCTCAGCTCGGCGCTGTCTGCCTTCCAGAGCAGCCTCGCGAGCCTGACCGGCCTGAACAAGACCATTTCGGCCAACAGCGCCACCTTCAGCGACACCGCCGTGGCCAGCGCCAGCGCGACCGCCACCGCGGCCGCCGGCACCTATTCCTTCTTCGTCCAGCAGGTCGCCACGGCGCACAAGGTGTCGTACAGCGGCATGACCGACTTTGCGGGCCAGGGCACGCTGACGCTCGGCGCGGGCACGAATTCGTTCACGCTCGACCTCAGCACGAAGGCGAACTGGACCGTGCGCGACCTGGCGGCGGCGATCAACGGCGCCACCGGCAACACCAGCCTGTCGGCCTCGGTCGTGACGACCGGCACCACCTCGGAACTCGTGCTGACGGCCACCGCCACGGGCGCGGCCAATACCATCAGCGTCGTCGCCAGCAACGACGCCGACGCTCCCTTGCAGACGAAAATCACCGCCGGCCCGACCGTGCTGACCGCGGCGCAGGACGCGATCGTGCGCATCGGTTCGGCCACCGGCACCGAAATCCGCCAGGCCAGCAACACGCTCAACGTGATCGACGGCGTCACCATGACGCTGACAAAAGCGCAGGCGGCCGGCAGCGCGCCGGTCACGCTCACGGTGGCGTCCGACAGCAGCAAGACGACGGCCAACGCCCAGGCCTTCGTCGACGCCTACAACAAGATGAAGGCGTCCATCGACGCCCTGGTCACTCCGGGCGACCCGTCCGAAGGCGACGCCGCCGGCGCCTTTGCCGGCGACAGCGGCGTGCGCGCCCTGCGCGACCGGATGGTCAACCTGCTGCGCAACGGCACTGGCGGCGCCAGCCTGGCCACGTTCGGCATCATCGCCAACCGCGAGGGCCAGCTCACCCTCGACAGCACCCGCCTGACGAAGGCGCTGGCAGCCAATCCAACCGGCCTCGACACCCTGATCGGCAGCAGCGCGACGACCGCCCCGAGCGGCATCGCCGGCAAGCTCGACACTTACCTGAAGCTGTGGACGAACAGCGCCAACGGCCAGATCAACAGCCGCAAGGACGCTGTCGGCAAGCTCCAGCTCGACTTGACAGACCGTCAAACCGCGCTCGACAGGCAGTACGACAGCGCCTACGCCCGCTACCTGGCGCAGTTCACGCAACTGCAATCCGTTCAAAGCAGCATGTCCTATAACACCTCGCTGTTCGACGCTTTGTTCAGCAGCGACAAAGACTAAACTCATAGCCATGTCCTATCAAGAAGCCTACGGCAATTATCACGCTGTCAATCTCGATTCACAGACTTCGCGCGCGACCCCGGTCGAACTCGTGTTGCTGCTCACTGACGGCCTGCTCGACGAGCTGGCGCGCGCACGCGGCCACATCGTCGGCAAGCGCTACGAACAGAAAGCCAACAGCATCGACAAATGCTGCGAAATCATCAATGGCCTGGCGAGCTCGCTCGATTTCGAGCAGGGCGGCGAAGTCGTCGCCAACCTGGCCAACCTGTATGACTTCTGCACCGCGCGCCTGCAGGGCGCCGGCATCAGGATGGACCCGACGATGGTCGACGAAGTGGTGGGCGTGCTGACCACGATCCGCCAGGGCTGGCAAGGCGTGCAGGCGCGCAATGCCTAGGAGCGCGGCGATCGGCAAGCTATCCGCCGCCCTGCGTGATGCCGGCATGGCACGCGACTGGGAGCGGCTCGGCGTCCTGGCCACTGCCCTGGCGCCGCAGCTGGCGGCACTCAAAGGGCGCGGAGCGTGGAACCGCAACGAGCTGGCGGCGCTGGCCCAGCTGCGCGCAAGCCACGACCACGCGGCGGCCGCCTGCGCCGAAGCGCTGGACGCGCTCGGCGCGCGCCTTGCCGACATGCGTAATAACAAAGACGGCTGGATCGCCTATGCGCTCGCCAGCGAGACCGAACCGGCTGGACACTACGAATGAACCTGAATAACCTGAACCTGTCGGCAGCCTCGGCAAAGGCACCTGCAGCGCCGCCTCCGGCCGCCGCGGGCGACGCCCAGCCGCTGCAGGACCTCGCAGCCGGCGCCGCCATGCCCACGGCCGACGGCGCGCCCGCTGCTGCCGCCCAGCCGGCACTGGCCTTTGCCCAATGGCTGGGCCTGGAGCAGCTCGCGCCTGCCGCCCTCGATGGCACGGAGGCCGTGGAAGCTGCCGCCCCGGCTCCTGTCGCCGATACCGCGACCGAGGAACAGCAGCCGGCGCCTGATGTTGCCCTGCTCGGCGCGATGGCGATGCCGCTGCCGCTGATGCCGGTGGCACAGGCCACGCTGGCGGCAGTCGCTGCCGCCTTGCCGGGCATGCCGGCCGTTAACGTTAAAGAAGCGGTTAAAGAAGCGGTTAAAGAAGCGGCGTCCGCCGCCGATACCGATGCTGCACTTGCCGTGACCGGCGACGCCTCCCGGCGCGACGCCCGCGCCAACCTCGCCGTGGCGCCTCTTCCGGCCGCGCCAGCGCCTGCTGCGGCACAGGCCAGGGACACGCCGACGGCTGCGCTGCCGGCCGACAGGCTGGCCGCGAACGGCGACGCGCCGCAACAGGACAGCGCCGCCACGACCGAGCGCGGCGCCGCCAACACGGTCGGCATGGCCGCTCCGGCACCGGGCAACGGCGCGCGCACCGCGGATACGGTCACCCTGTCCGGCCCGCCGACCGCCTGGCGCCAGACCCTGCAGGAAGCGCTCGGCGACCGCCTGCAACTCCAGCTGGGCAAGAACGCCGAGCAGGCCGTGATCCGCCTCGAGCCGCCGATGCTGGGCCGCGTCGAGATCGCGATCCGCCACAGCGCCGGTTCGCTCGAAGTGCATATCTCGGCCACCCATGGCGAAGTGCTGCGCCAGCTGCAGGCCGTCGGCGAGAACCTGCGCAACGACCTGGCCCAGCGCCAGTTCACCGACGTGGCGGTCAACATCGCCCAGGCACCACGCGGTGCGGGTGCTGGCGCGGGTGCGCAGTTCGCCGGCGACGGCCAGGGCGGCCGCGGCCGTCAACCGGACGGCGGACAGGAACAACAAACGCCAGGCAATGCACTGGCCGAAGCCGACAACGGCACATCGCCGTTCTCGCTGCATGGCCGCGCCTGACCCGGCCTCGTTAACTTCTACTGACAAGAACAGATGAACAGCAAGCTCAAGATGATGATCGGCGTCGTTGCCGTCGTGCTGGTAGGCGCGGCGTCGGCCGGTGGCGCCATGTGGTGGATGGGGTCGCAACAGCCGGCAACGGCTGCCGCCGGCGCCGCCGCGCAGGAACCGAAGAAAAAGGAAAAGTCGGACAAGCCGGCCAAGTATGTCACCCTCGACAAGGTGATCGTGATGCTGCGCCGCGGCCCGGACCAGGCGCGCGCCCATTACCTGTCGACCGACCTGGTGCTGGCCACGAGCGAGGAACGCGAGAAGCAGGCCAAGGAGCACCTGCCGCTGCTGCGCGCGGTCGCCGTGCGCGCGCTCTCGAACCACACGCTGGCCGAGGCGTCGAGCATGACGGTCGAGCAGTTCGCCGCCCAGCTGAACAAGACCTTTGATGCCAGTTATGCCAGCGAAGAACGCGACAAGCCGTTCGACGAAGTCATGATCGGCAAACTGATCATCGAATAGGACCGGGGACCACGTGGCCTACATTGCCGACTACCTTGACACTGCCTGCGCGGGCGAATACCAGGAGGCCACTGCCGCCTCCAGCATGAGCGCGCGCGAAGAGCAGCAGCACCTGGTGGCCTACGCGCCGCTGGTCAAGCGCATCGTGCGCCAGCTGAACTCGCAGGTGTCGGGCGCGATGTCGCGCGAGGACATGGAGCAGATCGGCCTGATCGGCCTGCTCGAAGCCTTGCGCCGCTACGGCACGCCCGATACCGGCTTCGGCAGCTTCGCGTCGCTGCGCATCCGCGGCGCGATCCTCGACGAGCTGCGCCGCCAGGACTGGCGTCCGCGCGCCGTGCGCCAGGACGCGCACCGCCTGCGCGACGGCCTGCGCGCCCTCACCCGTTCGCTGGGCCGCGAGCCGACGCCGCAGGAAGCGGCCGATGCCCTCGGCATCACCCAGGAAGCCTACTTCCAGCACCTGCTCGACGACGGCGCCGAAGAGATGCTGAGCTTCGACGAAGTACTGCAGGAAGCGACCGAACAGGCGCACAGCGCGCCCGGCCCGGAAGAGTCGCTGCTGGTGCGCCGCAGCCTGGAGCAGGCGCTGTCGTCCTTGAACGAGCGCGAGCAGCGCGTGATCCAGATGATCTATGAGTTCGAGCTCAGCTACAAGGAAATCGCCGCCGTGCTCGACCTGTCCGACGCCCGCGTCTGCCAGCTCAACAAGAGCGCGCTGGCGAAGATGAAAGCCGCCCTGGGAGCGCGCTGATTACGCGCACTGAATAAAACAAGAGAAACAACCATGACCATCATCCTGAAAGGCCCGTCATGCAGCAATTAATCGGTATCCTCATTGTGCTCGGCTGCGTGTTCGGCGGCTTCGCGCTGATGGGTGGCACGCTCACCGCGATCTGGCACCCGGTCGAAGTCCTGATCATCGTCGGCGCCGCTTTCGGCGCGCTCGTGATCGGCAACGAAAAGCACGTGCTGACCGAAATGGCGCACCAGCTGAAAAAGATCGCCTCGCGCAAGAAGCACGACTCGGAATTCCAGCGCCAGCTGCTGCTGCTGATGTACGAACTGCTGCAGCTGGCCGCCGGCGGCCTGAAGGCGCTCGACGCCCACGTGGAGGCGCCGCGCGAGAGCCCGATCTTCCAGCGCTACCCGCGCATCCTGGACGAGCCGAAGCTGCTGGCCTTCATCGTCGACAACTTCCGCCTGATGGCAATGGGCAAGATCAACGCGCACGAGCTCGAAGGCGTGCTCGAGCAGGAACTGGACGCGATCCACGAGGAGCTCACGCAGCCGTCGAGGTCGCTGCACAAGATCGCCGAAGGCATGCCGGGCTTCGGCATCCTGGCGGCGGTGCTGGGCATCGTGATGGCGATGTATTCGGTTTCCGATGGCGCCGACTCCGGCGCCATCGCCGAGAAGGTCGGGGCTGCGATGGTCGGTACCTTCATCGGCATCTTCTTCTGCTACGGCCTGCTGGACCCGCTGTCGAACATGATGAAGCAGCTCGTCAATGCCGAAGCGGCGACCATGGAAACCGTGAAGGTCGTGCTGTGCACCCACGTGGCCGGCAAGCCTGCGCTGCTGGCGATCGACGCCGGCCGCCGCCTGATCCAGCTGAACACGAAGCCGAGCTTTGTCCAGCTCGAACAGTGGATCAATGCCATGGGCGGCGAGGACGAGTCGCAGAACAAGCGCCGCCGCTCGAGCGACCGGATGACGGGGTAAGCGGTGTCGAAGCTGAACGACAAGCATCACGGCGAGACCATCGTCAAGCGTGGCGGCGGCAAGCACGACCACGACGAGCACGGTGGCGCCTGGAAAGTCGCCTTCGCCGACTTCTGCCTGGCCCTGCTGTCGCTGTTCCTCGTGCTGTGGCTGATGGCCGCGCGCGAGAAGGAAGCGGTCCAGAACATGATGAAGGACGCCGCCGCCGGCCAGCTGGAAGGCCCGGGCAACCGTCCGGAGATCGCGAGCAACCCGCCCGGCAGCCTGATCGAGCGCTTCCCGACCATGCACGACGGTAGCGGTCCCGGCACGGACGCCGGCGCCGCCAGCGAGACCCGGGTCTCCTACGACTCGCCGGCCGACCTGGCCGCCCTGTCGAAGAAGCTGGAAAAGATGAGCGAGGAAGCCGGCCTGGCGTCGAACCTGGAAGCGACCGTGACGCCCTACGGCCTGCGCGTGATGCTGCACGACACCGACAAGCAGGGCATGTTCATGCGCGGCAGCGCCCTGCCGACCGGGCGCTTCGCGCGCCTGCTGCAGAAAATGGGTCCGCTGTTCGCGCAGATGGAAAACCAGATGCTCATCGTCGGCCACACCGACTCGGTCCAGTACACCTTCGCCGAGAAGACCGGCATGTCGAACTGGTCGCTGTCCTCGAACCGCGCAATGGCCGCGCGCGCCCAGCTCCTCACCGGCGGCATGCGCAGCGACAGCGTGCTGCAGGTGGTCGGCATGGCCGACCGCGCCCCGCTCGACGCGAAGCGCACCGACGCCGACGTCAACCGCCGCATCGAGCTGATGATCCTGACGCGCGCGCAATCGCGCTCGGTGGCGGCGATGTTCGGCGCGCCCGGCGCGACCCAGACGCTGGTGGAGGGGGTCTCCGTCAGCGCCGCCGGCAACAACAAACGAGCCGGGGACAGCGCAGCCGATGGCGAAGAGATGAACACGCTGCGCGGCCAACTGGCGAAGTAACAACCATGACGATTCAATCGAAAACCCGAGGTACCCGCATGAAAATCACTGGAACCGGCGCTCCTGTCATGACGCCTGCGATCGGCGTGGCAAGCACCCCGGCACCTGCAGCAGCAGTGGCTGCAGGTGCCTCCTCCTCATCATCCTCTTCCCTGCAATCGGACGTACTGCAGCCGGCGGCACAGGCACTGCGCGCCCTGCCCGACTTCGACGCGGCGCGCGTGGCCGAACTGCGCGACGCCCTGGCCAAGGGCGAGCTGCCCTTCGATGCCTCGCGCCTGGCCGGCCTGATCCAGCGCTTCCACGGAGGCCATGGATGACCAGCACGATCAGTCAATCCCGCATGACCCGCCAGCAGGCGGTCGCCGCGCTGAACGACGGCGTCACGCAGGACCTGGCGGCGGCCACCGGCATCCTCGACCTGCTCGAACGCCAGTTCCAGGCGGCCCTGCGCCACAAGAGCAGCGAACTGGCCGCACTGGCCGAGGAGCTCACGCCGGCCCTGGACGCGATGGAGGCGCGCCGCCGCCAGCGCGTGGCACTGGTGCGCGCGCTGCAGGGCAATGAAGGCACGATGGCCGGCTTCATCGCGGCCCAGCCCGAGCCGGGCCGCGCGCGACTGGCCGCCGCCTGGGTCGATCTGGAACGCGTGGTGGTGGCCTGCAAGGCCGCGACGACGCGCAACGGCAACCTGCTGGCGGACCAGTTCACCACCATGCAGCGCGTGCTGCACAACTCGGACGGCACCTATGCGCCACGCTGAATTCTCGACCAGTCCGCTGTCGGCGACCTTGCCGACAGCCCCTACCCGCCCGGCGGCTGCGCTCGGCGGCAGTGGCGGTGGCGGCTTCGGACGCGCCTTCGCCGAGGTGCAGGGCGAAGTGGCGGCCTTCATCCAGAACGGCGGCGGCGCATCGAGCACCGAGCTCACGCCCGAGGGCAGCATCTGGCGCGCACGCAGCGCGGCCGCTGTCCTGGCCGCCCCGGAGGCGGAAGGCGGGTCGACCAGCGACGAGCAGCAGGCCTTTTTGGACAGTATCGCCCCGTGGGCAAAGGAAGCGGCCGACAAGCTGGGCGTGGCGCCGGAGCTGGTGCAGGCCCATGCCGCACTGGAATCGGGCTGGGGCCAGCGCCCGATCCGCACCGGCGATGGCGCGAGCAGCCACAACCTGTTTGGCATCAAGGCCAGCGGCGCCTGGGAGGGCGCGGTGAGCGAGACGGCGACCACCGAATATGTCGGCGGTGCCGCCGTCAAGACGAAGGAGCGCTTCCGCGCCTACCCGGACGCGGCCAGCGCCTTCCGCGACTACGCCCGGATGCTGCTGGATAACCCGCGCTACAAGGATGCGCTCGGCACCGGCAGCGACGCCAACGCCTTCGCCCAGGGCCTGGCCAAGGGCGGGTACGCCACCGACCCGGCCTACGCCGCCAAGCTGACTCGCCTGGCCGGCAAGCTGCAGGGCATCAGCGGTTGAAACCAGCAGTTGAAATCAAGGCCTGATGTCAGCGTTGCATGCGCGGCATGCCGACAGGCTCGACCGTACCGGGGGCGGTGACGCGCATGCGCACCGTTTGCCCGCTGGTGCTGTTGCGCACCCGGACGACCGCGCCGCGCGCACCCGCATCGAGCGCTTCGCCAGCCGTGCTGACCTCGATGCCTTCGGTGCGGGCAATCATGACCACGGCGTCGCCGCGCTTGACCAGGATCGGTGGAGTGAGCGAATTGTTACGCAAAACGTCGCCGGCACGCAACGTTCTGCGGCTGGTTTGCCCTACTGCAAGAGAAGGATCGACCACCGGGTCCGCAATGCTGGTAATCTCACGTTGCCCTACGGTAACATGAGCGTCGGTGAGCACTTCGTTGGTGGCGATCGGCACGGCTGCCAGCACCACCTCCGCCGAAATGCGCGCCCGGACGATGTATTCCTGGCGGCTGGTGCCGGCACCGGGACAGCGCACCGCGAAGCGCATCCGGCTGGCCTGGCGGGTGTCGAGGGCGTCGATCTCGACCGGGCCGGTGCAGGCGGACGCAAGGCGGGACGAAACCCGCGGCGGCACCACGGTCAGTTCGAAGCGGGGGTCTCGCAAGCCGGAGGCGCTGGCCTGCTTTGCCAGTTCGGCGCGGGCGGCTTCCTCGACCTGGCTGGCGATGGTGGGAGCGGCGGATGCCGGCAGCGACACCAGCAGGGGCGACAGCAGAAGCGGCAGGACAAGAACACGAGCGGCACGAAGAATCATTGCAACAAACCCCGACAATCAAAGATTTACCCATTCTAACGAAACACACTGCAGTACACCGACGGAGGAAAAACGAATGACGATTAATTTTAAGGACGCACTGGGTGTACATGCCGACGCGCTGCACGTGCGCGCGGAGCGCACCAAGGTGCTGGCCGCAAACATCGCCAACGAAAGCACGCCAGGCTACACGGCGCGCGACCTCGACTTCGGCGCAGTGCTGCAGCAGCGTATCGACGAGGAAGCCGGCGAAGCGACCTTCTCCTCCGACGCCGAAGCCCTGTACCGCGTGCCCTTCCACCCCAGCGCGGACGGCAACACGGTGGAAATCGGCGTCGAGCAGGCGGCCTTCTCGCAGAACGCCTCGGACTTCCAGACCAGCCTCACCTTCATCAACATGAAGCTGCGCGGCCTGGCCAAAGCCATCAATGGTCAATAAAGCAGGACACTCAGCATGAGCTTCAAGGATATCTCCAATATCGCCGGTTCCGCGATGGCGGCGCAGTCGGTGCGCCTCAATACCATCGCCTCGAACCTGGCCAACGCCGACACCGTCGCGCCATCCGAAGCCGAAGCCTACCGCGCCCGCAAGCCGGTCTTCGCCGCCATCATGGAAAACGACGCGGGCGGCCGCGTGCAGGTGCTCGACGTGGTGCAGAGCGCCGACCCGGTGCGCAAGGTCTACGAGCCGGGCAACCCGCTGGCCGACGCCGACGGCATGGTCGTCTACAGCAACGTCAACTCGGTCGCCGAGATGGCCGACATGATGTCCGCCTCGCGCGCCTTCGAGACCAACGTCGAGGTGCTGGGCCGGATCAAATCGATGCAGCAGTCGCTGCTGAAACTCGGAGAAGGCTGATCATGCTGACCAATTCCCTCGCCTCGCCGAACAACGGCGCGACCAAGAGCGCCGACACGGTCTCGACCAGCGCCGACGTCTCCGCCACCAAGGACATGTTCACCAAGCTGCTGGTGGCGCAGATCCGCAACCAGGATCCGCTGTCACCGTCGGACCCGAGCCAGTTCGTCAACCAGCTGTCGCAGCTGTCGCAGACCGAAGCGCTGCAGAGCCTGTCCAAGACCACCAGCGCCAGCGCCAGCGTGCTGCAAAGCCTGCAGGTGCTGGCGATGGGCGGCCAGGTCGGATCGACGGTGACGGTGGCCGCCGACCGCGTGCGCGTGGACGGTTCGACGATCAGCGGCAGCATCGTGCTGCCCTCGGCCAGCAGCGCCACCAACCTGGTGCTGACCGGGGCCGACGGCCAGAACCACACCATGTCGCTGCCCTTCCACGCGGCCGGCGCGCAAGGCTTCACGATCGACCCGCAAGCCCTGGGCCTGGCGCCGGGTAGCTATTCGATCGCGGCCCAGACCGCCGACGGCACCCGCGTACCGGTCGATATCACCGGCCGCGTCGACAGCGTGCGCCTGTCGGGCACGGGCGCCGTCGTATTGCAGGTGGCTGGCGTCGGCGACGTCGACCCGTCCGCCATCACCGGTTTCAACGGCAAGGCCCAGCAGGTCGCCGCCAATTAAATTTTAGGATGACATCATGAGCTTCAATATCGCCCTCTCCGGTATCCAGGCCATCAACGAGCAGCTGGAAGCCGTTTCGAACAACATCGCCAACTCGAGCACCTACGGCTTCAAGAGCAGCCGCGCCAACTTCGCCGCGCTGTACGCGGGCGACCAGGCCAACGGCGTCGCCGTCGGCTCACTGACCCAGAACATCGGCACCAACGGCTCGGTCGAATCGACCGGCCGCTCGCTCGACGCCGCCATCGAAGGCCGCGGCTTTTTCGTGAGCCGCGACACCACCGGCTCGCTGTCGTACAGCCGCGTCGGCATCTTCTCGGCCGATAACGCCGGCAACCTGATCGACTCCACCGGCCGCAAGGTGCAGGGCTACGGCCCGACCGTCAACGGCACCCTGGGCGTGATGGGCGACATCAAGATTCCGACCGGCCAGATCGCCGCCAAGGCATCTACCGAAGTCAAGTTCGTCGGCAACCTGTCGGCCGACTGGGCGCCTCCGGCGACGGCATTCGATGCCAGCAAGCCCGAGTCCTACAACATGGTCAAGCAGTCGGTCCTGTACGATTCGCTCGGCACCCAGCACACCGTGTCGCAGTATTTCGTCAAGGGCGCCGGTAACGATGTGAACGTGTACTTCGGCTTTGACGGCGCCGCCCCGGCTACCGACGCGAATGGCAATATCACTGCTGCCAAGGCGCTGACCTTCAACGAACTGGGCCAGCTACCGGCTGGCACCACCAGCGGCAACCTGACCCTGACGCCGACCAACGGCGCGGCGGATATCGCGTTCTCGATCGACTACACCGGCACCACCCGTTTCGCCGGCGAAGCCACCAGCACCACCAACAGCACCGACGGCTATGCCTCGGGCACCTATGTCGGCGTCGAACTGGCATCCGACGGTTCGGTCGTCGCCCGCTACAGCAACGAGCAGAAGCAGACCGTCGGCACCATCGCCCTGGCCACCTTCGGCAACGAAGGCGCGCTGACCGCCACCAGCGACACCAGCTGGCAGGCCAACGCCGCATCCGGCCTGGCGCTGTACGGCACCCCGGGCGCGGGCCTCGCCGGCAAGCTGAATACCGGCGCGCTGGAAGGCTCGAACGTCGACATCACTTCGGAACTCGTCGGCCTGATGACCTCGCAGCGCAACTACCAGGCGAACTCGAAAGTCATCACGACCGAAAACCAGATGATGCAATCGCTGATGCAGGCGCTGTAATCCGAAGAGGAACGTAGACCCCGATGGATAAACTGATCTTCACCGCCGTCTCCGGCGCCGAACACACGCTGCGTGCCCAGCAGGTCCACGCGAACAACCTGGCCAACATGGACACGCCGGGCTTTCGCGCCAACCTGGAACTGGTGACCAGCCAGCAGCTCGGCGGCTACGGTTACGACGACGTGCACATGGCGCGCATGCAGGCCGACGCCATCTCGACCAGGCCGGGTACCGTGCGCGAAACCGGCCGCCCGCTGGACGTGTCGATCAACGGCAACGGCTACTTCGCGGTCGAGTTCAACGGCCAGGAAGCCTATACCCGCGCCGGCGCCATCGACATCGACGCCCAGGGCGCCCTGTCGGTGGGTGGGCGCCCGATCCTGGGCGAAGGCGGCCCGATCGTGCTGCCGCCGCACACGGCGGTCGAGATCGGCACCGACGGCACGGTTTCCGTGATGGCCGAAGGCGCGACCACGATGCAGGTGATCGACAGGCTGCGCCTGGTGAACGCCGAAGGCCCGGAACTGACCAAGAACGAGGCCGGCCTGATCGTGTCGCGCAATGGCGACCAGTTGCAGGCGGACCCGAACATCACCGTGCGCGCGCGCGCGCTGGAAGGCAGCAACGTGTCGGCCATCGAAGAGATGGTCGCGACCATGGCCCTGAACCGCAGCTTTGAACTGCAAATGAAGCTGTTCCAGGCGAGCGACAAGATGAATGAGGCGGGCAACCGCCTGCTCGGCGCTTAGAGCGCCTGAAAAACCCTCATGGCGGCGTTGCATTCGTCTCGCCGTACTGAAGTACTGTCTTCGACGATGTCGCCTCGCCCTCAGGGCCTTCCAGGCGCTCTAAGTCGCTGACAATCAAAGGAGAATTTCATGAATCCAGCAATGTGGATCAGCAAGACCGGCGTGCAGGCGCAGGACGCCAAGCTGCAGGCGATCGCCAACAACCTGGCCAACGTCAACACCGTCGGCTTCAAGCGCGACCGCGTCGTGTTCGAAGACCTGTTCTACCAGGTCGACACCCAGCCGGGCGCGCAGAGCGCCGACAACACCGTCTCGAACGGCGTGCAGCTCGGTAACGGCACGCGCCTGGTCGGCACCCAGAAAGTGTTCACCAACGGCTCGCTGCAGACCACCAGCCAGCAGCTCGACGTTGCCATTTCCGGCGCCGGCTTCCTGCAGGTGCGCCGCCCGAACGGCGAAGCCGCCTTCACCCGCGCCGGCCAGCTCCAGATCGACGCCAACGGCACCCTGGTCAATGCCCAGGGCCTGCCGCTGGTGCCGCAGATCACCGTGCCGAACAACGCCACCGCGATCACCATCGCCGAAAACGGCACCGTCTCGGCCACCATTCCCGGCCAGAACGCCCCGACCGAACTGGGCGCCCTGACCCTGACCGGCTTCGTCAATCCGGCCGGCCTGCTGGCTCTCGGCGAGAACC
>JBBWZO010000133.1:0-4412 GCA_039649125.1 Massilia sp.
GGCCTCCATTACCCCTACGAAACCTATAGTTCGGCGACGAAGTCCGTCACCAGGCGGGCAAAGCTTTCCGGCTGCTCGGCCGCACTCAGGTGCGATGCCTCTTTCAGCACCTCGAGCTTCGCGCCTGGAATACCATCCGCCAGCGCCTGCGCCATCGCTACCGGCGTCCCCTGGTCGAGTTCACCCGCAATGACGAGCGTCGGCACGCCGATCTGCCCGAGCCGCGCACCCGTATCGACCTTGCCCACCGCCTCGCAGCAGCCGACATAGCCGGTCGTATCGGTCGTGACCAGGCGGCGCCGGAAACGCGCCACCGTGGCCGCCTTTTGCGCGCGGAAAGCATCGTGGAAGTAGCGGCCCATGACGGCGTCCGCAATCGCCTCGATCCCCGACGAACGCACGGTCTCGATGAGCTGTTCCCACACCGCGCGCGCCGCTTCCGGGTAGCCGCTGGTGGTATTGGCCAGCACCAGCGCACGCACCAGGGAAGGATGGCGCAGCGCTAGTTCCTGGCCGACCATGCCGCCCATCGACAGGCCGACCCAGACCACGGGCCCGGTATCGAGTTCGCGCAGCAGGCGCGCGGCGTCGTCGGCGAGCTCGCTCATCGCATACAGCGCATCCGGCGCGTCCGAGCTGCCGTGGCCGCGGTGGTCGTAGGCGATCACGCGGCAATCCGCAGCCAGTCGATTCGCGAGCGCATCCCACATCGTCAGGTCGCAGCCCAGCGCGTGGCTGAGCACAACCGTGTGGCGCGGTGCCTTGCCGTTGCGCGGCTCGCGCACGCTGTAGTGCAGGGCGGGGCTGCTGGCCGTGCGGCCTTCGCGTCCAATGCCGGAATGCGCGCTTGAGGCGGGCGCGGTGGGTTCCAGCGTGTAGCCGATCTGTTCGCCGACTTCGCGCAGGATCGCCAGCGTGTGGGCGAAGGCCGTGTTCGCGGCCGGCACGCCGGCGTAGATCGCCGACTGCATCAGGATTTCCTTGATCTCGTCGGGCGTCAGGCGGCTGTCTTCGTCGCCCAGCAGGGCGGCGCGGATGTGCAGCTCGAATTCTTCCCAGCGCCCGAGGGCGATGGTGATCGACAGGACGATCGCGCGCCGCGTCTTGTGGTCGAGGCCGGGGCGGCCCCAGATCTCGTTCCAGGCAAAGCGCGTGATCAGATTCTGGAAGTCGGCGTTGAAGCCGTTCGCATTGTTCAGCGAACGGTCGACCCAGGCGTCGCCGAGGACGCTGCGGCGGTTCTGCAGGCCGCGTTCGAAATCGTGGTCAAGGGGATCGAAACTCATGCGCGTTTTACTCCGTGAATTCACTCGTGAAAAGGGTGGGTGGCGCTCAGTGCGGCCATGCGGCTGCGCAGGCCTTGCAGCTGGCGTTCGGCCAGGCGGCGCGCGGGCTGGGCGGCGGCGGCCGGGTCGAACAGGGCGGCGAGCGTGGGCAAGTCGACGTGGGCGGCCAGTTGCGGGTCGGCCTGGACGGCCTCGAGCAGCAGGTCGTGGAGGCTGCGTTCGTCGCCGGCGCGCCGGGTGAGGTCTTCCAGCAGCGCATGCGCCCGGGGCCGGCCGATGGCGCCGGCCAGGTAGCTCGATGCGGCTTCGGCAAACACCAGGCCGTGCAGCGCCTCGATGTTGCGCAGCATGCGCTCGGGGTCGACCTTCAGCCCGGCGAAGGCGTCGTTCAGCGCGCGCAGGGCGCCATGGGCGGACAGGAACAGGTGCGGCCATTCGGCCAGCTCGGCCTGCCAGTTGCCGAGGCCGCGCTCCTGCTCCTGGCCCATGCAGGCCAGCAGGGCGGCGGCATGCTGGGGCGTGCGCCGGGCGGCGGCCAGCGCGATCATCGCCGATACCGGGTTGCGCTTGTGCGGCATCGCCGACGAGCCGCCGCGGCCGTTGCCGGACGGTTCGGCCAGCTCCGCGACCTCTCCCTGGGCCATCAGGCTCAGGTCGGTCGCCAGCTTGCCCAGGCTGCCCGCCAGCACGGCCACTTCCATGCCCAGCCTGACCCATTCGTCGCGCTGGGTGTGCCAGGCCGCGTCCGCGACTTTCAGGTGCAACTCCTGCGCCACGCGTTCGGCCACGGCGCCGCCTTGCTCGCCCATCACCGACAGGGTGCCGACCGCGCCGCCCAGCTGCAGCTGCAGCGCGCGGGCCGCAGCCAGGCGGAGCTGTTCGCGCGCGCGTACCAGCGGCGCGAGCCAGCCGGCGGCCTTGAAGCCGAGGCTGGTCACCTGGGCCGGCTGCATCAGCGTGCGTGCCAGCACGGGCGTGGCCAGGTGGCTGTCGGCCAGCGCCAGCAGGTGCCCGCCCAGGTCGTGCAGGCCATCGTCCAGCAGCTGCAGGGCCTCGCGCGTGACGAGCACCATCGCCGTGTCGACCACATCCTGGCTGGTACTGCCCCAGTGGACGTGGCGCGCCGCCTCGGCATCGTACAGGCCGACCGTCCGGGTGAGTTCCTTCACCAGCGGAATGGCAAGGCTGCCCGCGCGGCGCCCGGCGTGGATGATGGCGGGGATGTCGTACAGCTGGGCGTTGCACACGCCGGCGATGGCGGCGGCGGCCGCGGGCGGCACCAATCCCTCTGCCGCCTGCGCGCGGGCCAGCGCCGCTTCAAAGGCAAACATGGCCTGCACGACCGCCGCGTCGTCGAACGCGGCGATCATGTCCGGCGTGGTCAGGAAACTGTCGAAGATCGAGACACTCATACGTAATCGAAGAAAACGGTTTCCTGCTCGCCCTGCATGCGGATGTCCCAGCGATACTGGCCATCCCCCGTCTTGCGGGCGAGCAGGGTAGCGCGGCGAGCTTCCGGCACCTGGTTCAGGATGCCGGACTGCGCCAGGCTGGCGTCGTCCTCCAGGAAGACAGCCGTGAACTGGTGCTTCACCAGCCCGCGCGCGAACACGGTAACGTACATCAGCGGCTCGCCGCTGCCGCCGACGGGCGCCGCCACGCGCATGCTGAATTCGCCCTGTTCGCCACTTGGCGCGCGGCGAAAGCCCGGGATCATCTGCTGCGGCTCGGCGCCGGCGCCCTGCGGCGTCCAGGCCTCGATCTGGGCGTCATTGATCGGCGCGCCGTCGCCGTCGTAGATGGTGCCGCTGACGAGAAGGGTGGGGCCGGCCGCCTGCACCGCGTCGGGCAGCGAGGCGTCGACGGCCCATTGCCAGGCTGCGTGCGAGAATGGACCGATGGTCTGGGAAGTCGTGATCTTGTTCATTGTGCGCTCTCCTTACAGGCCCATGGGCGTGGCATTGCGTCCACGCAGGACGATATCGAATTCGTAGCCCAGCATCTCGCTGCCGACCGTGTGCTCCAGGCTGAAGCGCGACACCAGCCGCTGGCGCGCCGCTTCGTCGGGTACGCTCTGGAAGATGGGGTCGTAGTCGAACAGCGGATCGCTCGGGAAGTACATCTGGGTCACCAGGCGCTGCGCATAGACGTTGCCGAACAGCGAAAAGTGGATGTGCGCCGGGCGCCAGGCCTTGTCGTGGTTGCCCCAGGGGTAGGGACCGGGCTTGATCGTCACGAAGCGGTAGCGGCCCTGGTCGTCGGTCAGCATCTTGCCGACGCCGTAGAAATTCGGATCGAGCGGAGCCGCATGCTGGTCCTTCTTGTGCCAGTAGCGCCCGGCCGAGTTCGCCTGCCACACCTCGACCAGCGAATTGCGCACCGGCTTGCCGTCTTCGTCGAACACGCGCCCGGTGACGACGATCTTCTCACCGAGGGGCTCGCCGTCGCCGTGCACGGTCAGGTCGGCATCGTTCGGCAGCAGGATGTGGGGTGCGGCGACGATGTTCTGCGTCACCGGCACCGGCGCTTCGATGCGCAGCATCGGCTGCAAGGGACCGCGCTTGACGGTGGACTTATAGGAGGGATAAACGAGTTCCGGGTAGACGCCCGGCTCGACAGGATCGAATTTCACAGCATTGTCTCCTTCGGTTGAGTTGTGTAGTGACCGGTACATCGTAAGCAAATGCCGGGTTGGCCACAATGCTGCGAATGCGAGAGGTATCCGTGTTTCGCACAAATTGGGCGATATCCGCACAAAACCACGAACCATTTACATCGTGAGTGCTGGTCGCCTTGTCGTGAAGTGCCGCCGTTGCGCCGGGCCACCCTATTGGTGGGCGCTTGGCGCACACTTAATCGCTACGCGCCCCCATGGTGCGTGTTGCGCTTGTACTATGTTACTCAATGCACGCGGCGCCTGACGTTCCGGGTCACCGCACCCGGCTTCTCCTTTACCTCGGACAGACACAAGCATGAAAATTTTGATGCTCCACGGTATCAACCACAATATGTTCGGCAAGCGCGATCCGCGGCAGTACGGCACGACGACCCTGGCCGAGATCGACGCCCGGTTATGCGAACTGGGCCAGCAACTGGGTGCGGACGTCCTCAGCTTCCAAAGCAATT
>JBBWZO010000173.1:0-4120 GCA_039649125.1 Massilia sp.
AGGCCGAAGGCAAGGCGGTCGCCGGCGCCAACCAGAAGGACACCCGGCCGAGCCAGTTGCTGGTCGCCCCGCAGGACCTGCTGACGGTCTCGAGCGATGCGCTGGCCTCGGGTCCCGTGATCACCGGCTCGATCCAGCCGGAACGCCGCGCCGACCTGCGCGCCGAAGTCTCGGCCGTGGTACTGCAGGTACTCAAGGAAAATGGCGAGCCGGTCAAGCGCGGCGACCTCTTGGTGAAACTCGACGAGACGGCGATCCGCGATTCCCTGGTCTCGGCCGACGCCGCCGTGCGCGCGGCCGGCCAGGCGCTCGACCAGGCGAACCGCCAGCTCGAGCGCCTGCAGACCCTGCGCGCCTCGGGCATGACCTCGGCCGCGGCCCAGGACGAAGCCGAAGTGCGCCGCAACACGGCCCTGAGCGAAGTGTCGGCCGCGAAGAGCCGGGCGGCCGCCGCCCGTCAACAGATCGCGCGCACCCAGGTGCGCGCCCCGTTCGACGGCATCGTCAGCGACCGCAAGGTTTCCAGCGGCGACACCGCGACCATCGGCAAGGAACTGGTGAAGGTGATCGACCCGAACAGCATGCGCTTCGAGGGCCGCGTCTCGACCGACAAGATCAGCCTGGTGAAGGTCGGCCAGCCGGTCAAGTTCCATATCAACGGCTACGGCAACCAGCAGTTCACCGGCGTGGTCAAGCGGATCGACCCGTCAGCCAACGACATCACGCGCCAGGTCGAGGTGCTGGTCGGCCTGACCGGCGAACAGCCGAAAGTGGCCGGCCTGTACGCTGAAGGCCGGATCGACGCCGCGACCTCGGATGCCCTGATGCTGCCGGAAAGCGCGATCGTGAAAGCTGGCGACAAGACCTACACCTGGCGCGTGAAGGGCGCGACGCTGTCCAAAGTCGACCTGCAGGTCGGCATGCGCGACCAGCGCACCGGCAACATCGAGATCAAGTCGGGTCTCGCCGCCGGCGACACCGTGCTGCGCAACCCGAGTTCGAACCTGAAGGATGGCCAGAAAGTGGAACTGGCGGTCGCGGCGCGCGTGGCCAGCGCAGCCAACGCCACCACGGCGCAGGCCAAAGGGAACTAAACCATGTTCCTGTCCAATTTCTCAGTTAAAAAGCCGATCGCCACGATCGTGCTGATCCTGGGCATGATGTGCATGGGCCTGCTGGCCCTGTCCAAGCTGCGCGTCAACCAGAACCCGGACGTCGAGATCCCGGTGATCGTGGTCAGCATCCCGTATCCGGGCGCGTCCCCGGAAACGAGCGAGCGCGAGATCGTCGACCGCCTGGAAAAGCAGATGCAGAGCGTGCAGGGCGTGACCGAGGTCGAGTCCTACGCGAACGAAGGCAGCGCCACGCTGGTGCTGCAGTTCGACTTCGACCGCAACCTGATCGAGGCGTCCGACGACGTGCGCAACGCCATTTCGGCGGTGCGCTACAAGCTGCCGACTGAAATGCGCGAGCCGATCCTGCGCCGCGTCGATCCGTCCGCGCAGCCGATCATGAACCTGGCGCTGTCCTCGCAAGGGCAAACCCATGCCGAGCTGTCGCGCCTGGCCGAGGACGAGCTGGCCGACCGCTTCCGCGCCATCGACGGCGTCGCCACGGTGAACGTCAACGGCGCGCTGCGCCGGGAACTGTCGGTGCTGCTGCGCGCCGAAAAGCTGCGTGAATACAATGTCTCGGTGGGCGAGGTGACGAATGCGCTGCGCAACCAGAACACCAATGCGCCGGTCGGCAAGGTGCGCGGCGAGATGGACGAGAAGGGCATCCGCCTGATCGGCCGCATCGAGCGTCCGGAAGATTTTTCGCAGATCGTCGTCAAGCGCCAGGGCGACTCCGTCGTGCGTCTGAACCAGGTCGCCGAGATCCAGGACGGCTTCGCCGACATCGACAGCGCCTCCATCCACAACAGCAATCCGAACGTCGGCATCCAGATCATCCGTGCCCGCGACGCCTCGACCGTGTCGATCGCGAAGAAGGTGCGCGAAGAAGTCGACGCAATCAACAAGGAATTGCCCAAGGGTACCGAACTGACCATCACCCGCGACGGCGGCAAGGAAGCCCAGAGCAGCCTGAACAATGTGATCGAGTCGCTCGTCTTCGGTGCCGTGCTGACCGTGTTCGTGGTTTACGCGTTCCTGAACTCGTGGCGCTCGACCCTGATCACCGCACTGTCGCTGCCGACGTCCGTGCTGGCCGCCTTCATCGCGGTCTGGCTGTGCGGCTTCACGCTGAACTTCATGACCCTGCTCGGCCTGTCGCTGGCGATCGGCGTGCTGATCGACGACGCCATCGTGGTGCGGGAAAACATCGTGCGTCACATGGAAGCCGGGGCCGACCGTCGTACGGCGGCGCTGGTCGGCACGTCGGAAATCGGCATGGCCGTGGCGTCGACCACCTTCTCGATCATGGCCGTGTTCATCCCGGTGGCCTTCATGCCGGGCGTGTCGGGCGAATGGTTCCGTCCGTTCGCGCTGACCGTGACCTGCTCGGTGCTGGTCTCGCTGTTCATCTCCTTCACGCTCGACCCGATGCTGTCGGCCTACTGGGGCGACCCGCCGGGCCACCACCATGCGCCGAAGAAGGGCATTTCGAAGGTCCTGGGGCGCTTCAACGACTGGTTTGACCGCCAGGCAAGCCGCTACGGCAACGTGATTGCCTGGGCGCTGCGCCACCGCAGCTGGATGGGTGTGATTGCGCTCGCCAGCTTTGCCGGCGCCATCGCCCTGCAGGTGATGTTCGGCGGCACCAGCTTCCTGCCCAAGGGCGACGGCAACAAGATCATGATCGAGGTGCGCACCCCGGCGTCGTCGAGCCTGCAGTACGCCCGCCTGAAGATGCTGCAGGCGGAGCAGCTGGCGCATACCATCGAGGAAGTGCGCGATACCGACATCGTGGCACGCCCGAGCGGCGGCTCCATCTATGTCGAGATCGGCAAGCGCAACACCCGCGACCGCAGCGCCGCCGAGATCGCGGCCGAGCTGCGCACCAAGGTGTCGCGCCTGGTCGGCGCCGAGTACACGGTGCTCGACGACCTGAACGGTCATGGCAAGCCGGTGCAGATCGAATTCACCGGCGCCGATTCGCGCAAGCTGATGGAGCTGACCTCGGCCTACATGGACAAGCTGCGCCAGGTGCCGGGCGCGGTCGACGTCACGCTGTCGCAGCAGGACCCGAAGAACGAGCTGCAGATCGAACTCGACCGGGGCCTGGCAAACTCGATGGGCGTCTCCGTCGGCGACGCCGCCACTGCGCTGCGCGTGGCCTTTGCCGGGATCGAAGTGGGCGACTGGGTCGACCCGACCGGCGAGACGCGCGACGTCGCGGTACGCCTGCATCCGGAGGACCGCGTCGACATCGAGAACATCGAACGCCTGCCGATCGCCATCGCCGGCACCAACACCATGGTGCCCCTGGAGCAGATCGCGCGCATCAGCATGGGCAAGGGCCCGTCGGAGATCAAGCACAAGAACGGCCAGCGCGTGATCACCGTGTCGGCCAACGCCCAGGATCGTTCCAGCGGCGAGGTGACGAAGGACGCGATGGCACTGGCCAAGACCTTCGACTTCCCGCCGGGCTATGGCCTGGCGCTGGGCGGCGCCGGCAAGGACCAGCAGGAACTGTTCCGCGAGATGACGATCGCGCTGCTCGGCGGTATCGGCCTGATGTACCTGATCCTGGTGATGCAGTTCGGCTCCTTCACGGCCCCGCTGGGCGTGATGCTGTCGCTGCCGCTGTCCCTGATCGGCGTCGTGCTGGCGCTGCTGCTGACCGGCGGCACCCTCAACCTGATGAGCTTTATCGGCATCATCATGCTGATGGGACTGGTGGCGAAGAACGCGATCCTGCTGCTCGACGCGGCGCGCGGCCTGGAAGCGGAAGGCTATGACCGCGAGGATGCGCTGATGAAGGCCGGGCGCATGCGCCTGCGTCCGATCCTGATGACCACCTTCGCGCTGATCGCGGGCATGCTGCCGGTCGCCCTGGCCCTCGGCCCGGACGGCAAGTTCTACCAGCCGCTGGCGGTGGCGATCATCGGCGGGACGATCACCTCGACCTTCCTGACGCTGCTGGTCGTGCCGACCTTCTACGACAGCATCGAGATCGC
>JBBWZO010000224.1:0-6326 GCA_039649125.1 Massilia sp.
CGAGCACGACATGTTGCGCTACCTGCGCAGCCTGGCCGACAAGGACCTGGCGCTGGACCGCACCATGATCCCGCTCGGTTCGTGCACGATGAAGCTGAACTCGACCTCGGAGATGATCCCGGTCACCTGGCCCGAGTTCTCGAACATCCACCCGTTCGCACCGGATGACCAGACGGTCGGCTACCGCGAGATGATCAGCCAGCTCGAAGAGATGCTGTGCGCCGTTACCGGCTATGCCGCCATTTCGCTGCAGCCGAACGCCGGGTCGCAGGGCGAATACGCGGGTCTGCTCGTCATCCAGAAATACCACCAGGCGCGCGGCGAAGGCCACCGCAACATCTGCCTGATTCCTTCGTCGGCGCACGGCACCAACCCGGCGTCGGCCAACATGGTCGGCATGCAGGTGGTGGTGACGGCCTGCGACGAGAACGGCAACGTCGACCTCGCCGACCTGAAGAAGAAGGCCGAGCAGCACAGCGCGAACCTGGCCTGCGTGATGGTGACCTACCCGTCGACCCACGGCGTGTTCGAGGAAGGCATCCAGGAGCTGTGCGAGATCATCCACGCGCACGGCGGCCAGGTCTACATCGACGGCGCCAACATGAACGCGCTGGTCGGCGTGGCGGCACCGGGCGCCTTCGGCGGCGACGTCAGCCACCTGAACCTGCACAAGACCTTCTGCATCCCGCACGGCGGCGGCGGCCCCGGCGTCGGCCCGATCGGCGTCGGCGCCCACCTGGCGCCCTTCCTGCCGAACCAGCGTTCGACCGGCTACGTGCGCAGCGAAGACGGCATCGGGGCGGTCAGCGCCGCGCCTTACGGCTCGGCGTCGATCCTGCCGATCTCGTGGATGTACATCGCGATGATGGGCGCCGAAGGCCTCACCAGCGCCACCGAAACGGCGATCCTGAACGCGAACTACATCGCACGCCGCCTGGCGCCGCACTATCCGGTCCTGTACACCGGCCACGACGGCCTGGTCGCGCACGAGTGCATCATCGACCTGCGTCCGCTGCAGGACAAGACGGGCATCTCGAACGAAGACGTCGCCAAGCGCCTGATGGACTTCGGCTTCCATGCGCCGACCATGAGCTTCCCGGTGCCGGGCACGCTGATGATCGAGCCGACCGAGTCGGAGTCGAAGGTCGAGATCGACCGCTTCATCGAGGCGATGATCACCATCCACGCCGAGATCGTGAAGGTCGAGCGCGGCGAGTACGACAAGATGGACAACCCGCTCAAGGGCGCCCCGCACACGGCCGAAGTGGTGACCGCCGACGACTGGCAGCACACCTACACCCGTGAAGTGGCCGCCTTCCCGGTGGCGTCGCTGCGCAAGAAGAAGTACTGGCCCCCGGTCGGCCGTGCGGATAACGTGTATGGCGACCGCAACCTGTTCTGCGGTTGTGCGCCGATCAGCGATTACGAGTAATCGTGTAGTCGTTAGTTGGTAAATTGCGGCGGCGTCGGGTTTCCCTTCGCCGCCGCAGTCGTTTACGGTGGGCCGTGCGGCTTCGGATGCGTTGAAACGCGTGGACTCGTCATTGAGCCCCCGGCTCAACGACTCCACCCTACGAACTGGATCATTCGTGATTGTAGGGTGGACACCTGTGTCCACGCGTTACGACGCTTGATGATCGAAACACGTCATCCCCCTAATCCCTGCGCGACGCCAGGCGCAAATGCGGCGCGCGCGGCGCCTTGCGCCGTTCGCGCAGCGGCCCCTGGCTGGCGTCGCGCCGGCCGTCGCGCAGCACCGCGCGCAGGTCCGGGTCGGCCACGCTGGACGCGGGTACCGGCGGCGCCGGCGGCACCGCGTCCGTCCCCTGCACCGCCTCGTCCAGCCGGAACGCGGCCACCGCGCGCGACAGCGTGAGCGCCTGCATCTGCAGGGTGCGCGCCGATTCCGCGGCCTCCTCCACCAGCGTCGAATTGCGCTGGGTGACCTGGTCCATCTGCACGATCGCCTGGTTCACCTCCGACAGCCCGCTGGCCTGCTCCTGGCTCGCCGTGCTGATCTGGTTGATGATGTCGCCCACCTGCTGCACCGAGACCGCGATCGTGGCCATGCTGCTGCCTGCCTGCGCCGCGCAGGCGGTGCCGCCCTCGATCTCGGCCACCGACTGCGCCACCAGCTCGCGGATCTCGCGCGCCGCCGCGCCGGTGCGCAGCGCCAGCGAGCGCACCTCGCCCGCCACCAGCGCAAAATCCCGTCCCGCTTCGCCTGCCCGCGCCGCTTCCAGCGCCGCGTTCAGCGCCAGCGTGCCGGTTTCGATCGCGATGGCATCGATCTGGCCGACGATGTCCCCGGCGCGGGAGGCGCTGTTTTTCACCGATTCGAGCGTGGTGACCAGCCGGTCGACCACGTTTTCTCCCTGCTGCGCCACGTTCGAGGCCGACTCGGCGAGCCGGTTGGCGGCCTGCGCGCCTTCGGCCGTCAAGTGCACGGTCGCGGCCAGTTCCTGCATCGAGGACGCCGTGTGTTCGAGCGAACTGGCACGGAACACGGCGCGCGTCGTCAGGTTCAGGTTGCCGAGCGCGAGGTCGCGCGAGGCCGAACCGATCGAGCGCGCCGACTCGAGGATGGTGCGCAGCGTCCCGTTCAGGTTGCGGATGCTGGCGTTCAGGGCACGCGAGGTTTCGGCGATCTCGTCGTTGCCGTAGACGCGGTCCTTGGCCGTCAGGTCGCCGCTGGCGAGGTCGATGGCGGCCGCGCCGATGCCACGGATTTCCGCCAGCAGCGCGCGCCGCACGGCCATCGACAGGCCCAGCGAGACGGCGATGGCCAGCGCGATTACGCAGGGCATGATCCAGGTCATCGCGCGGAACTCGGCGGCGGCCTCGTTCGATGCCTGCTGCGACAGCGTCTGCTCCAGCTGCGACAGCGCGTTCAGGCGCTGGGCCACCACTGCGAACGCGGCTTCCGCCTTGCTCATGGCGTTGGCGCTGATCGACTGGTCGTCGCGCGCGAGCTCGATGACATCGCGTACCGCGCGCACGTAGACCGTGTAGGCCGCAGCGGCCTGTTCCACATAGCGGCGTTCGGCGCTGCCGGCCGGGGTGCTCGCCGCCAGCCGCTTCAGGCCGGCCTCGGTCAGCCCATGCTGGGCATGGATGTCGCGCATCAGCGGCGCGATGCGGCTCTTCGGGAAGCTGCCGCCGATCCAGGTGTGCAGCTGGTAGACCCCGGCGTGGCCGCGCTGGGCCGTGAACACCAGATCGCTGGCGGCGCGCATGTGCGCCGCGCGCTGCCCGACGATGTCTTCGAGCGAGGCGTTCTGGCGCACCATCGCATACCAGGCGCCGCAGGACAGCAGGACCAGCAGCACCAGCACGACGCCGGGCGCGAGCAGCAGTTTGGGACCGATTTTCAGGCGGGAGAGCATCTCAGCCCCCGCCAGGTAACGAACGCGGCACAGCCAACGGGGCGGTGCCAGGGACAGACTGGGGAGTGTGCATGATGGCCTCGAAAGTCGACAACGCGCGATATTTCCTTGCTGCATTCGACCAATCTAAGCCATCGTCCCGGCCCCGCCCTTGAGTAAAATCAACACTGCCCGGAAGGTGGACAATTCCGAACAGGCTGTGCCAGCAGCGCCGGCAAGGTCGGATCAGCATCACCCTCGGCGCGGCACGGTCGGAAGCGCGCCTCCAGCGTCACCCGCCCCATCGGGGTGCCCGGGAACACCGTGGTGCGTCGGCTGGTGCCGTTGCCATCCGTGTAGCGCGAATCGGCGATGTAGTCCTGCCCCAGCACGTTCGACAGGGCCAGGCGCAGCTGGTCGCGGCTGTTGGGCAGCTTGTAGAGCGTTTGCGCCAGCGGGCTCCCGACGCTGCTGCGGTTGGTGGCCCGCCGCGAAGGTATTGCCTTCGCTGGTCGTTTCCAGCCCTTCCCAACGCAGGCCGGCGTACATCGACCAGCGCGGCGTGAAACTCGACTCGTCCTGGACGGACAGCGCCAGCCGGCCGACAGCGTATGGCCGCTGCGCCATCGCCGCGAATACTTGCCGGTCGCGCTCAGGCCGCGTTCGGAAGTCCTGCTCCACACGGTGGCGTCGCGCCCCAGCGGGCCGGCCGTGTAGTCGAATTCGCGCCAGAGGCCGCGGTTGCGCAAGCCGTTGGCGCCGAGCTTGAGGTGGAGCTTTGCGCCTTCGCCGAGGTTCCGGACCCAGTTCAAGTCCGAGCGCAGCAGCGCGTTGCTGCCGCGGCTGGCCGTGTCGCGGATATCGTATTGCGGCGGCGCGCCCAGCAGGGTGCTGGTGACGCCATAGCCACGATAGTCGTTGTGGTTGTAGTTGGCGAGCGTCTGCCAGACAGCGTGTTGCCCTCCTCGCCGGCCCAGGTCAGGCGCGGCGCGATGCTCAGGTTGTAGGGGCTGTCCCGGTCGCGCTGTGCGGTGCGTCGCAGCAGCACGGAGCGGCCGTCGGGCATGGTCTGCGTTTCCTCCACCGGCGCCTCGCGGTCGTAGCGGATGGCCATGGCATTGGCGCTGACCGAATACGCGGTCGAGCCCACCCGCGTGCCCACCCGGTCCGACAGCTGCAGGCTGGCGTTCGGGTTGGTCGCGTCCGAGGCCTTGCCGACACCGAGGCGCAGTTCGCGCTGCGCCTTTCTCACCGTTTTTTTCAGGACGATGTTGATCGTGCCGGCGATCGACTGGGTCGAGACTTCGGCGCTCGCCGCCGGCAGAATCTCGATGCGTTCGATGACCTCGGGCGAGAGCTGGCCGATCGAGAAGCCGGCTGGCGCGCGCTCGCCGTTGACCTCGACGCGCTGGATTTTATCCGGCCGCGGCTGCGCTTTCGTCGTGGGTGCCGGATCGGTGGCAGCGGGGTCGGGCTGGTCTGAGCGTATGCGGGGAGTGCGGCGAGGCAGAGTGCGATGGCGGAGGGGCGGAGCATGAAGTCAACAGGAAAAAGATACCAAAGGTCTGTATTTTGCCTTGCATTCTTTCTTCGTTGCAACTTTTGCTTGAAATATTTACATCGTGAGGCGGAGGGACGTGGGGTCAATGTAAAAACGGCCGGCATGAAAGCCGGCCGCCTTTGCTTGCGCCTTGTCCGCGCCTTGCCCCCTTACGCCAGCTTCGCCGCGTGCTCGCGCGTCGCGTGGAAGGTCAGCTTCGGCCAGCGCTCCTGGGTCAGGCGCAGGTTGACGCCCGAGGTCGCGAGGAAGGCCAGGTTGCCGGCCGCGTCATAAGCCACCTGGTGGCCGAGCTGGGTCTCGAAGTCGGACAAGGCCTTCTTGTCGTCGGAAGACACCCAGCGCGCGCTGCTGATGCTGGAGCCCTCGAAGACGGCATCCACGCCGTATTCGTTCAACAGGCGGCTTGCCACCACCTCGAACTGCAGCACGCCGACCGCGCCCAGGATCAGGTCCGAGCCCAGCACCGGCTTGAAGACCTGCACCGCGCCCTCTTCGCCCAGCTGCTGCAGGCCCTTGTGCAGCTGCTTCATCTTCAGCGGGTTACGGATGCGCACCGTGCGGAACAGGTCCGGCGCGAAGTACGGAATGCCGGTGAAGGTCAGCATCTCGCCTTCCGAGAAGCTGTCCCCGATCTGCATGTTGCCGTGGTTCGGCAGGCCGATGATGTCGCCCGCATAGGCTTCCTCGACCTGCTCGCGCGAGGACGCCATGAAGGTCACCACCGACGACAATTTCACCTCTCTTCCCAGCCGCAGGTGCTTGACCTTCATGCCCTTTTCGAAGCGTCCCGAGCACACGCGCAGGAAGGCGATGCGGTCGCGGTGGGCGGGGTCCATGTTGGCCTGGATCTTGAAGACGAAACCGGAGAACTTCGGCTCGCTCGGCTCCACGGCGCGCACGGTGGCGTCGCGCTCGCGCGGGCCCGGCGCCCAGTCGACCAGCGCCGACAGGATCTCGCGCACGCCGAAGTTGTTGATCGCCGAACCGAAGAACACCGGCGTCTGCACGCCCGACAGGAAACGCTCCAGGTCGAAGGGGTGCGAGGCCCCGTGGACCAGTTCCACTTCCATTTTCAGCTGTTCGATCTCGAGCGGGAACATTTCTGCCAGACGCGGATTATCAATGCCCTTGATGACCTCAAAGGATTGATCCGCCTTTTCGTTACCTGGCGCGAACAGCATGATCTCGTCGCGCAGCAAGTGGTACACACCGCGGAAGTTCTTGCCCATGCCGATTGGCCACGTGACCGGCGCGCATTCGATTTTCAGCACCGATTCCAGCTCATCCAACAGTTCAAGCGGATCGCGCGTTTCGCGGTCCAGCTTGTTCATGAAAGTGATGATCGGCGTATTGCGCATGCGGCAAACATTTAACAGCTTGATCGTCTGTTCCTCGACGCC
>JBBWZO010000248.1:0-20826 GCA_039649125.1 Massilia sp.
GAAGGCCTGCCGCCGAGATTCGTCGGCGGCTGCGAATCGGACCGATCTTTCGTTGCCATGGCATGTCCTCCCATATCGGGACAGCATGCCATGGTTATGCCTTCGATTTTGTCTACGCCCTCTTAGAGCGCCTAACAAAACCTCCATAGCCGCGTTGCAGCTCCTCGCCGTACAGTCGTACTGTCTCCGTCGCCGCGTCGGGTGGCCGCATCCCTTGCTCTGAAGGTTTTTTTAGGCGCTCTTATTTCGCCCGGTGTTCGCTGCCGGCGGCGCCGAAGGCCAGCACCACGATGGCCGAGGCCAGCACGACCAGTCCGATGGCGCTGGCCAGGCCCAGCAGGGCCGGGTCCGAGACCGGATAGGCCTGCATCGCCACGCCGCCGTGTTCCGCCGCGAACAGGCCCACCAGCGTCGCCAGCACGATCCCCACCCAGGCCAGGCCCGGACGCAGGCCGCCGAGCAGCAGCGCCACCATCGGGCACAGGACGAACCACGACACCGTCGGCGCACCGACGCCGCCCAGGTTCAGCGCCAGCCAGACCTTCAGGACGTAGAGGGCGGCGATGAACAGGTTGCGCGCCAGGGCCAGGCTCAAGCCGGCGTTGAGGGTGAAGGGCGTCACCATCATCACAGTAGCCCCGGTGAATACGATCATGCCGGCCTCGTCGAAGCCGAGTACGTGGTAGAGCATGGCCAGCACGGGTGCGCTGGCACCGGTCAGGGCCGCCAGCAGCACCAGGTTGCGCGCCGCCTGCCATTCGCGGGGAACGGCGCGCAGCGTGCTGGGAATGAGGCGGTCGATCCGGTTCATGCGCCCTGTCACAGGACGGTCGGTAGCAGGCATGGTAGCGGTTTCTCAGGATGAAGGGTGGCGGTGAAGCCGATTATCATGCGGCTCATCCCGCCGTTCCCGTCCTGCCCGGCTTTGCCTGGCTGTCGATGAATGCCGCCAGCTTCGCGATGCTGCCGTAGTCGAACAGCAGTTCCGGCAGGATCGCCATGCCGACCCGTTCCTCGAGGTCGGCCGCGATCGAAGCCGTGGCCAGCGAATCCATCCCGAGGTCGGTGAAGGGCGTGTCGGCATCGAAGCTGACGCCCTGGCGCAGCGGCTCGGAGCGCAGCCAGTTCGCGATGCATTCATGCACGACCGCCAGCGTCGTGGCCGAGCCGGTGGATGGGATAGATGGGGTGGAGACAGCGCGCGTTCCAGTCGGCGCGACTGGAACGCGCGCTGCCGGCGCCGCCTGGGCAACGGCGTCGCGCCGCAGGAGCAGGTCCGCGCCCTGGCTTTCGCCCGGCAGCTGCTGCTCGACGTCGCCGATCTGCGCCGCATAGCCGGTAACCAGTGCGATGAGCGCATCGCTGCTGCTGTGCGGCCGGTTCGCCGCCATTTCGGCCAGCAGTTCGTGACCGAGCGCGCTGAAGCGGCGCCGCGCCCAGGTGACCGCGTCGCTGGCCAGCTGCGGGTCGCTTTTTCCTTCCTGCTGGCGCCGCTCGGCGGCGCCTATGAGGAAGGTACATTCCACCAGTTCGCCGATGCGGTAGTCCAGCCATCCGTTCAGCGCCGCCTGCGAACCGAACAGGCGCGATCCGGCCTGGGTGGCGCGCACGCGTGCGATCACGCTGCCCAGTTCCGCCGCCAGCGCCGGACGGCCGAGCGTCTCGGCCAGGAAGGCGTGCACGGCATTCCCGGGCTGGGACATCGCCGCGCCCAGGGCCGCGTACAGGGTTTCGGTCGGGCCTTCCAGAATGCGCAGGACGCGGGCGTCGCGCAGGATCTGGGGCGCGCCGTTCGACTCGATATAGCCGCGTCCGCCCAGCATCTGCACCAGGGCGTCCGCCGCGCTGCCGAGCGACTCGGTGGCGCTCGTCTTGCAGGCGAGGTAGGCTTCGGCCGGCACGTCGGCGCCGGCGTCGACCCGGCCGGCAATCGCCTGGACCAGGGCTTCGACGGCGAAGATGTTCGAGGTCAGCTCCTGCAGGCGCACGATGCTGACCGGGTTGGCGGCGAGCAGGCCGCTGGCGATCTCGCGCCGCGACGCGTAGCGCGCCATCAGCTGGGCGCAGCGTTTCATGGCGCCGACGCAGATGCCGCCGATGCCGAGGCGGCTGAACAGCATGGCATCGCGCGCGACTTCCATGCCTTCGCCCGGCGCCAGCAGCATGGCGTCGTGCGGGACGAACGCGTTGTCGAAAAAGAGCGTGTTCTGGACCATGCCGCGCATGCCCATCGTGAGGGATTCCGGTCCCTGCACCAGGCCCGGATTGTCGGCCTCGACCGTGAATGCGGCGATGCCCAGCGGCGCGCCCGCCTCGTCGACGGCCTTGGCGAACACCGTGACCAGGCCGGCCCAGGAAGCCAGGCCGATCCACTGCTTTTCGCCGTTCAGGCGCCAGCCGCCGGCACTGCGGGTGGCGGTGGCGCGCAAGGCGACGGGATTCGAGCCCGCTGCCGGTTCGGTCAGCGCGAACGAGGCCAGCTGGCGGCCGGCGGCCAGGTTCGGCAGCAGGCGCCGGCGCATGGCCTCGGGGGCGAAGCGCAGCAGCGGACGCAGGCCCAGGCCGTTGTGCACGCCGACCAGGGTGGCGATGGTCACGTCGACCGCCGCCAGCTGTTCCATCACGCGCATCAGGTCGCGCGTTGCCAGGCCCATGCCGCCCTGCGCGCGCGGCACCTGCAGGCCGAAGAAGCCCTGGTTGCCCAGGTCGAGCACGATGTAGGGCGGAATGGTGCGGCGCTCGTCGATCAGGCGCGAATTGATGCGCCGCTCGGCGTACTGGCGGAACCAGGCGATCATGGCGTCGGCGCGCGCACGGCTGGCGTCAAGCTCGACGCCGGGGGCGGTATCGGGCGCCGACACCGGTGCGGCGGCGGCCGGCACGGGGGCCGAAACCGGTGCGGGGGCCGGTGCAAGGGCGGGCGCCGCCGCGGCGGGCGGTTTTTCCGCGGCCTTGGGCATGCTGCGCCGGTCGAAAATACTGCCCGGCATCACGTACACGAGTTCGAGCTGGCCCTGCAGCGCCAGTTCCTTGCAGCGCGAACGCTGCACCTTGCCGCTGGTCGTGCGCGGGAAGCTGCCGGGGCGGACGAACACGATCGACGACACCGTCACGTCGAACTGCTGGCTGATCACGCGCGTGATCTCGCGCGCGCTGTCGCCGATTTTCGCGAGGTAGGCATCGTGCTCCTGCGGCCGGTTCGCTTCCTTGGCCTGCTGGGCGGCGCGCACCATGCTGCGGTTGGCCTCGGCGACGATGGCCAGGCGTTCCTGCCCTTCCACCTCGACCGAAAAGGCCGCGCACATGTTCGGTTCGATGAAATCGATGGCGCGCTCGATGACTTCTTCGATGTCCTGCGGGTAGACGTTGCGCCCGTTGATGATGATCAGGTCCTTCAGGCGGCCGGTGATGAACAGTTCGCCGTCGCGCACGAAGCCGAGGTCGCCGGTACGCAGGAAGGGGCCTTCGCCGCTGGCGAGCATGGCGCCGAAGGTCGCCTGCGTCACGTCGGGGCGCATCCAGTAGCCGCGCGCCACGCTCGGGCCGCTGACCCAGATTTCGCCGACGCGCCAGCTCGACACCTGCAAGTGGGTTTCCGGGTCGACGATGGCCACTTTGGTACCGATGCCGACGCGGCCCGAGCTGACGATGTCGCGCGCATCCTCGTCGCCGCCCTGGACGTCGCGGATCTGGTTCCCTTCCAGCAGCGACTTGCTGACGGTGCGCACCACGGGCGCGGTCTCGATCGGCCCGCCGCTCACGAACAGCGTGGTCTCGGCCATGCCGTAGCAGGGGAACAGGGCGGTGTCCTTCATGCCGCAGGCGGCGAAGGCGGCGACGAAGCTGCGCAGCGTGGCCGCGCGCACCGGCTCCGAGCCGTTGTAGGCCACCTTCAGGCTCGACAGGTCGAGTCCGGCCTTTGCCTCCTCGCCGATCCGCTTCGCACAGTAGTCCCAACCGAAGTTCGGGGCGCCGGCGCAGGTGCCGCGGTAGCGCGAGATCGCGTCCAGCCACATCCGCGGCGTTTTCAGGAAGGTCGCGGGCGCCATCAGGACGCAGTGGAAACCGACGTACAGCGGCGACACCACGCTGCCGATCAGGCCCATGTCGTGGAACAGCGGCAGCCAGCTGACCATGGTGGTCTCGGGCGTGAAGCCGAAGCCGGCCTGGATCGAGGCGACATTGCTGGCGATGTTGCGATGGGTGATTTCGACGCCCTTCGGCAGCGCGGTCGAGCCCGAGGTGTACTGCAGGAAGGCGAGGTCTTCGGGCGCGAGTTGCGGCAGCGGCGCGTCGGGGTTGGCAGGCTCCAGGGTATCGGTGGTCAGGCAGGCGCGGTGGTCGGCGTCGACCAGCGACAGGCTGGCCTTGATCGCGTTCTCGCAGTCCAGGCGCGTGAGGATCAGCACCGGGTCGGCATCGTCGAGCAGGGCCTTCAGGCGGCGCGAGGCGCGGCTTTTATGCGGGATGGTGGCCGGGACGGCGATGATGCCGGCCATCAGGCAGGCGAGGTAGACGACGATGAATTCCAGCCCGGCGGGGTAGAGCAGCAGGGCGCGGCTGCCGGCCGGGGCACGCTCGGCGAGAGCCCGCGCCAGGTTCGAGGCGCGGCGCTCGAGCTGGCTGAAGGTGACCTCGTCGACCTTGCCGTCGTCGCGCAGGAAGGTGTAGACGGTGCGGTCGGGCGTCGTGCGCGCATGCAGGCGCAGCCGGTCGGTCAGAAGTTCGATGGTGTCGCCTGGCAGCTTGCTCATGTCCTCGTCGATTTTCAAGTGAATCCCTGTTTGCTCAGCTAATCAGCTTAATTTAAGTGGAAATGCGCGCTTCCCCGGCGGCGAGCGCCTGGCGCGCACGCGCGACCGCAGTGCCGATGACCGGCGCGGCACGCTTGAGTTGCTGCATGTTGTGGTTGGCCATTAGCTGCAAGCGCAGGCGCGAGGCGCCGATCGGCACGCCCGGGAACTCGACCTGGTTGACGAACACCGACTGGTCGAACAGCAGCTTGCCGACCAGGCGCGAGACCTTCTCGCTGCCGATCAGCACCGGGACGATCGCCGACGGCGTGCCCATGCAGGTCAGGCCTTCGCCGGCCAGCAGGCCGCGCAGGTTCTCGGCGTTGCGCATCAGGTCGGCGCGCAGCGATTTTCCTTCGTCCGAACGTACGATGTTGACGCACTCGTGGATCACCGCCGACTGCACCGGCGAGAGCGCGTTGGAGAACATGTGCGGGCCGGCGTAGAGCTGGATGTGGCGCTTGACCGAACGCGAGCTGGTCGCGACGAAGCCGCCGTTCGAGGAGAAGGTCTTGGAGAACGCGCCCATCACCAGGTCGATCTTGCCGAGCATGCCCTGGGCTTCGATGCAGCCGCCGCCGTTGGCGCCGAGCGCGCCCAGGTCGTGGGCGACGTCGACCAGCAACGTGGCGCCGTACTCGTGGCAGCTGGCCTGCAGGGCCGCCAGGTCGGGGGCGTCGGAATCCATGCTGAACAGGCCTTCGGTCACCACCAGGATGCCGTGCTCGGTGTCGTGCGCGCGGATGCCGGCCAGCAGCTGGTGCACGTGCGCCACGTCGAGGTGGCGGTTGATGACGACGTTCGGGGTGGCGGCGCTTGCGCCCTGGCGCAACGAGGCGTGGGCGAACTGGTCGATGATGATGTGGTCGGATGCCTGCACCAGGGCGGTGATGGCGCCGAAGGCCGCGCCCCAGCCGGTCGGGAACAGGGCCACGTGTTCGGCCTGGACCAGCCCGGCGATGGCCTGTTCCAGCGCCAGCGACAGTTTCGTGTTGCCCAGCAGGACAGCCGAGCCGGCGCTGTGCGGGCCGGCGTCGCGCAGGGCGCGCGCGGCGGCCTCGGCCACGGCAGGATGCGAGGCCAGCGACAGGTAGTCCTGGGAGGCGAAGTTGATCCCGCGCGCGCCCTGGCCGGCCTCGTCGCGGATGCTGGCGATCGGATACGGTGCGCCTTCCAGCGAGCGGCTGTACTGCCACAGCTGGTGGGCCGCGCGCTGGTCGTGCCATTGCTCGACGGCGGCGGTGCGCGCGAGCATGTCGGCGCCGCGCGGCTGCGCGAACTGGGCCGCGGTGCCGGAGAGTGCGCCGCCGGCCAGCATGGCGTCGACTTCGCGCTCGAGTGCCTGCTCGGGGCACAGCTCCGGGTTCAGGTTTGGGTCGGTGTAAATGTAGGTATCCGTATTAGTTTGACTCATAGTGTCTTTCTGCCGTGTGTGCCGGTCACGCGGCCAGGGACGCGCCGGGCGAAGGCGCCGCCATCTGCTGCCTGAGCAGTTCCGCAATCTGTTCGGGACCGACCGGACGGTTAAAGTAATAGCCTTGTGCGGCATCGCAACCCATTGCCTGCAGGTCGGCCAGCTGTGCCTCGGTTTCGACCGCTTCGGCAATCACGGTCAGCTGCAGGCGGTGCGCCATGTCGATGATCGATTCGGCCAGGGCATAGGCACGCTCATTGCGCTCCTCCTGCCCGAGCCGGACGACGAAGCTGCGATCCATTTTGAGGATGTCAGCGGGAAGCTCGGTCAAGTAGCTCAGGCTCGAGTAACCGGTTCCGAAGTCGTCGATGGAGACCTGTACGCCAGCCTGGCGCAGTATACTCAAACCTGCCTGGTTCAGCGACAGGTTGTCGATGAGAATGCCTTCGGTAATCTCAAGGTCGAGGCAGCGCGGGTCGATGCCGGTCTCCTCGATGATCGCCAGGATGCGTTCGACCAGGCCCGGGTGCTTGAGCTGGCGCGCCGACAGGTTCACCGCCGTCTTCACCGGCGGCAGGCCGGCCTCGCGCCAGGCGACGTTCTGCAGGCAGGCCGTGCGCAATACCCATTCCCCGATCGGCACGATCAGGCCGCTCTCTTCGGCCAGCGAGATGAAGCGGCCCGGTTCGATCCGGCCGTACTGCGGATGGGCCCAGCGGATCAGCGCTTCGATGCCGGCGATCCGGCCGGTGGCCAGGTCGACCTGGGGCTGGTATTCGAGCAGCAGCTGGTTGCCGGCGAGCGCTTCGCGCAGGTGGTTCTTCAGGGTCAGGCGCTCGCTCGGCGGCAGGGCGGCATCGGTGGCATAGATCTGGAAGTTGTTCTCGCCCCAGTTCTTGGCGCGCGTCATGGCCACGTCGGCGCGCTTGAGCAGCGCATCCATGTCGCAGGCCGGGGCAGGGAAGATCGCGATGCCGATCGAGAGGCTGACGAAGCATTCGCGCTCGCCGACGACGAGCGGCAGGCCGAAGCGGTCGAGGATCTTTTCCGCCACCTGCTGGGTGTCGGCCACGTTCGACAGGTCTTCCAGGATGACGATGAATTCGTCCCCGCTCCAGCGCACGACCGTGTCCGATTCGCGCAGGCAGGCGCGCACGTGCTGGGCCGTCTGGACCAGGATCGCATCCCCGGCCTCGTAGCCGAGCGCCTCGTTGACCTCCTTGAACTTGTTCACGTTCAGCAGCATCAGGCCGACCATGCGCTCGTTGCGCAGGGCGCGCGCCATGGCGTGGCCGAGGCGGTCGCGCAGCACGCGCCGGCTCAGCAGGCCGGTCAGTTCGTCGACCCGGGTGATGTCGAACAGGTCCGGCGCCGGCGCCGGCTCGCCCGAGGCCACGTCCAGCACGCTCGGTTCCAGCGCCTCTCCATAGCTGACCACGCGGTTGCGCCCGCCGGACTTGGCCTGGTACAGCGCTTCGTCGGCGCGCGCCACGGTCTGGCCGATCGATTCGCCCTCGCGGAACTCGGCCACCCCGATCGAGACCGTGACCTTCAGCTCCGGCGCAATGCCGGCAAAGTCCAGTTGCTGCACGCGCAGGCGCACCCGTTCGGCGAACACCTGCGCTTCTTCCTGCGTCGTCTTCGGCAGCATCAGCAGGAATTCCTCGCCGCCGTAGCGCCCGAACGAGTCGGTGTCGCGGATGCGCTGTTGCACGCACAGGGCGAACTCGCGCAGCACCAGGTCGCCCGCGGAGTGGCCGTAGGTGTCGTTGATGCGCTTGAAATGGTCGATGTCGAGCAGGCACAGGCTGAAGGTGCTCTTGTTGTGGCTCGCATGCTCGCGCTCGTTCTCGATCAGCTTGATCAGGTGGCGGCGGTTGTGGCTGCCGGTCAGCTCGTCGCGGATCGCCAGTTCATTGATGAAGTCGAGCGCCTGCTGGAGCTTGATGAAGCCTTGCGTCTTGGTCAGCTCGAACAGCAGCACGAACACGACGATGACGATGTACAGGCCGAAGTCGCACAGCAGGTAGAGCAGGGTCATGTCCTCGACCGGGTGCGGGGGCAGCGGGAAGCCGAACAGCGGCAGCGCATAGATGGTGAACACCGCGGCGCAGCTCATGCCGAGCCAGAACACGGCAGTGGACACCCCGCCCAGGAACATCGCGACCACCGGCGCCGTGATCAGCCAGCCGGCGGTCGGCGCCGACACGCCCCCCAGCGAATAGGTCAGCCAGGTGAAATTGAAGAACACCGCGCACAGGAAGACTTCGCGCGCCACCACGATGCTCTTGGTAAAGCGCAGCAGGAAAGGCGACACGAACATCAGACAGCAGCAGGTCAGGATGACCTTGGCCGCGACGGTGAACCCGAGCGCATAGTAGGTGAAGGAATACAGGGGCCCCGAGAGGGCGGCCATGACGACCGCATTGACCACGTTCTGCGCACGCGTCAGGGTGGCGGCATCCTGCTGCACTTCCAAGGGAATGAACCATTGAATTGCGGCAATATAACGGCTGATCAAACGGGAGCCAAAATTCTTCATGGTCTTCTAGGGTGGTGTCTTCCGCTTTTCCACTGATGCAGCAATTGCACAGTATTGCCACTTGGAATTAATGTGAAATCGTAACATGCCGGTTATCGCTTTTACATACTTTAGGTAATAACTGGCGTTTACTGCGCCGAAAGTTGCAGCGAGGTGACATTTCACTGTAATAAATACAATGAAAGCCATGTGAAAATTGCAAGTTGAAATGGCAAGGCCGGAGGCGATGGGGGATGCGGCGGCAAGCCCCGGCGCGCGCGGCAACACGATTGGGCCGCCGAAGGCCGCCGGTCTGGCCGGCAGGCGGCCGCGACGCTGTATCAGCCGGGCAGCCGGGCGTCGCGGTGCAGCATCTCCTGCAGCGATGCCTGCGACAGGGCCGGGCTGAAGTAATAACCCTGGATCTGGTCGCAGTCGTGGTCGCGCAGGAAAGCGAGCTGCTCGCGCGTTTCGACGCCCTCGGCGATGACTTTCATTTTGAGGTTGTGGCCGAGGGCGATGATGGCGCGCGTGATGACGGCATGGCCGTCGCGGGCGACGTCGCCGAGGAAGGAGCGGTCGATCTTGATGAAGTCGACGGGGAAGCGCTGCAGGTAGCTCAGGCTCGAGTAACCGGTGCCGAAGTCGTCGATCGACAGGCGCAGGCCGAGTCCCTTCAGTTCGACCAGCGCCTCCATCGCTTCGTCCGGATGGTCCATGAGCTGGCTTTCCGTCACTTCCAGCTCGAGGTTGCCGGGGTTGACGCCCGCACGCGCCAGGGTGCGCGCCAGCTGCCCGGCGAATTGGCGCTGCCGCAATTGTCGGGCCGACAGGTTCACCGAGATGATGAAGTCCTTGACGCCGAGCGCGTCGAGCGCCTTCAGGGTGGCGCACGCCTCGGTAATCACCCATTCCCCGAGCGGGACGATCAGGCCGGTTTCTTCGGCGACGGGAATGAACTCGCTTGGCGGCATCATGCCGTTTTCCGGATGGTTCCAGCGCACCAGTGCTTCGGCGCCGACGACCTTGCCGGTGCGCAGGTCCACTTTCGGCTGGTAGCCGAGCACCATTTCCCCCTTGCCGATGGCGCGGCTCAGGTTCGCCTCCAGCAGCAGGTGCTGGTGCACGACCTGGTTCAGCTCGGGCGAATAGAACTGGCAGTTGTTCTTGCCCAGCGATTTAGCGTGGTACATGGCGGCATCGGCCGCGCGCATCACGCGGTCGACCGTGTCGCCGTCGTGCGGAAAGCGGCTCACGCCGATGCTGGTGCCGGGGAGGATCTCGCGGCCCGCGACGCTGATCGGGGCGCTGACGCACACCCGGATGCGCTCGACCAGGTCGGCCAGCTGTTCGTTGCCCGTTTGATTGTTGATCACCAACACGAACTCGTCGCCGCCCACGCGCGCCACCGTGTCGTTCTCGCGCACGCTCGTGCGCAGGCGGTGCGCGATCTCGCGCAGCACGGCGTCGCCGGCCTCGTGGCCGAAGTTGTCGTTGATGTGCTTGAAATTGTCGAGGTCGAGGAAGGCGAGCGCCCCCAGCAGGTCATTGCGCACGGCGAAGTCGATCGCGTACTTGAGTTCGTCCTGCAGCAGGGTGCGGTTGGCCAGGCCGGTCAAGGGGTCGTGGTGGGCCAGGTGGTGCAGGCGCCGTTCATAGTGCCGCGCTTCGGTAATGTCGCTGCTCACGCCCACGAAATGGGTGACTTCGCCATCGGCATTGATGACGGGGTCGATGCGCAGGTCGTTCCAGAACACTTCGCCGTTCTTGCGCGTATTGCGCAGGATCGAGCGCACGCTCGTCTTGTTCGCCAGCGCCGCGTGGATACGCTCGTGCTCGATCGTATCGCAGTCCTCGATGCGCATGAAGCGCGGGTCGCGGCCCTTGATCTCGGCCAGTGTATAGCCCGTCATCTGTTCGAACGCCGGGTTGACGTATTCGATCAGGTTTTTCCCGTCCTTGTAACAGGTGATCACGATGGCGTTGACGCTCGAATACATGGCGCGGTCGCGCACCCGCAGCCCATGTTCGGTCTGCTTGCGTGCCGTGATGTCGAGGCCGGTACCGAAGATGCAGGGCAGGTCGCCCAGGTTGGTGCGGGCGCAATGGAACAGGAAGGAAGTGCGCCTGCCGAGCCTGCCGACGAGCTCCGCTTCGTGCGAGGAGTGGCCCTGCTCGAAAGCCTCGAAGATCTTGTGCACGATCTCGGGCCGGGCCATTTCGTCGAAGAAGAACTGGACGTTCGTGGTCGGCAGTTCCTCGCTCGACATCTCGAGCGCGGCTTCGAGCTGGCGGTTCCACAGCAGCAGGTGCCCGCTCTGGTCGATGACGTAGAACACGCAGGGCAGGCCTTCGATGATGTCGGCGACCGGCAGGTCCTGGATCAGCGCGTAGCGCGGCGGCAACCGGCCGGCGCGCGGAATGACGATGACGCTATAGGTGCCCGGCTGCTCCGGGTCGAGCGATTGCGGCGCGATGGTGACCCCCACCGGGAGGCGGCGCCCGTCGGCGCAGCGCAGGGAGCCCGTCGAGTCGATGTCCACGCGCGCTACGACAGACAGCGGCGAACCGTCGACGGTATCGAATTCGATGATCTGGCCGAGGGTCTGGCTGCGGATGTCCGCGGCCGTGTAGCCGGCCAGCTTTTCGCATGCCTTGTTCCAGCTCGCGATGGCACCGTCGGCGTCCACCACGAAGACGGCGAGTGGTAACGGTGACGGATTCAACACGTTCTCCCGGGCAGCCACGCCGGCCTACCCGGAACGGGTGCCGGACAGGTGACTTTCATCATAGTCCAGCCAACGCTGGTGGGCGAGGACTATTTCGCCGCGAGATTCAGGACAAAAACACGACCGGGATGCCGGCCGCGGCTATCCGGCGCGGGCGGCCGGCAATGCCGGCGCAGGAGGTGCAGGAGGCGCAGGAGATGGGGCGGTGCGCTCGGCCGCCGCGCGCGGAATGCGGCGCCCGGCCTCGATGCCTTCGTTGAACAGGTTCTGGAACGGCACGTTCAGGTAGGGCAGGACGACGCTGATGGTCAGCATGCCGACGCCGAGCGTGATCGGGAAGCCGATGCCGAAGATGTTCAGCTGCGGCGCGGCACGCGTCAGGATGCCGAGCGCGATGTTGGTGATCAACAGGGCGGCGATGATCGGCAGGGATATCTGCAGGCCGGCCGAGAAGATGCGGCTGCCCAGGCGGGCCAGTTCCAGCGGCCCGGCGCTCGACAGCGGGCTGCTCGAGATCGGCAGGCTGACGAAGCTTTCCGTCACCGCCGCCACCAGCACCAGGTGCGCGTTCACGGCGAGGAAGGCCATCGTCGCCACCATCGACATGAACTGGCTGATCGCCGCCGAGCGGCCCTGGGTGGCCGGATCGAAGAACGAGGCAAAGCTGAAGCCCATGGTGGCGCTGGCCAGTTCGCCGGCGTACTCGATGGCAGCAAAAATCAGGCGCATGGCAAAGCCCATCGCCAGGCCGACCAGCAGCTCCTGCACCAGGATCAGCAGGCCGGCGTACGAGGTCGGCTCGACCGCGGGCACGTTCGGGACGTTGGGCGCGACGATGGCGGCCAGCAGCACCCCGAGGATGACTTTCACCTGGGTCGGCACGCTGGCGTGGCCGAACAGCGGGGCGGCCGCGATCATGCCCAGGATGCGCGTCAGCGGCCACAGCAGGCCCGCGATCCAGAGATTGATCTCGCTTGACGTGAGCGTCAGCATCGAAGGGCGGCGGGCGGGCCTTAGCCGACCATGCCGGGAATCCCGGTGAACACCTGGCGCATGTAGTCGAGCATGACCGACAGCATCCACGGCCCGGCAATCGCGAGCGCCAGGAAGACGCCGATCAGTTTCGGGATGAAGGAGAGGGTGGCTTCGTTGATCTGGGTCGCGGCCTGGAAGATGCTGATCACCAGGCCGATGATCAGGGCGATCAGCAGCAGCGGCGCCGAGACCATCAGCGTGATTTCCATGGCCGTGCGGCCCATCGTCATAACGGTTTCCGGAGTCATCGCATTGTCCCCATTGCCTTAGTTAAAACTCTGGGACAGCGAGCCCAGCAGCAATTGCCAGCCGTCGACCAGCACGAACAGCATCATCTTGAACGGCAGCGAAATGACGGCCGGCGACATCATCATCATACCCATCGCCATCAGTACCGAGGCGACCACCATGTCGATGATCAGGAAGGGGATGAAGATGGCGAAGCCGATCTGGAAGGCCGTCTTCAACTCGCTGGTAACGAAGGCCGGGATCAGGACGCGCAGCGGCACGTCTTCCGGTCCCTGCAGGGCCGGCGTGCGCGAGATCTTGACGAACATGGCGAGGTCGGCCTGGCGCGTCTGCTTGAGCATGAATTCCTTCAGCGGCTGGGCGCCGCGCTGCATCGCTTCGGTCATCTGGATGCGGTTTTCCTGCAGCGGCAAATAGGCGTCGGTATAGATCTTGTCGAAGGTCGGGCCCATCACGAACAGCGTCAGGAACAGCGCCAGGCCGACCATCACCTGGTTTGGCGGCGCGGTCGTGGTGCCGATCGCCTGGCGCAGCAGCGACAGCACGATGACGATGCGGGTGAAGCTGGTCATCATCAGGAGGGCGGCAGGCAGGAAGGTGAACGCCGTCATCAGGAGCAGCGTCTGTACCGGCAGCGAGTACTGGGTGCCGCCGCCGGGCGCGGGGCTGGTGGTCACGGCCGGAATGCCGGGCTGCGCGAGCGCCATCAGCGGCAGCAGCAAGGGCAGCAGCAGGCCTGCTCCCAGCAGGAGTTTCGTCTTGGTTCGCATGACCGGGATTACCTTTTACTTTATTTCGCGTTGCTATTTCGCGTTGCTATTTCGCGTTGCGCTTGTCGATCGTCTGTTTCAGCCAGTCGGAGAAGGTCGCGGCCGGCGGCGCGTGGCCGGCCAGCGCGGCGGTGGCCGCCGTGCCTTCGCCCTTGGGCATGGTGGCCAGCGCGTTCACGCGCCCTGGCGAGGCGCCGACCACGATCCACTGGTCGCCGACTTCGACCACCATGATGCGCTCGCGCCCGCCGATGTTCAGCGCGCCGACCATGCGCAGGTTGGCCGGGTTGCCGGCCACCCGCGGGCCATAGCGTTTCATGGCCCAGGCCAGCGCGGCCAGCAGGCCCAGCACCAGCATCAGCGCCAGGATGGTCTGCACCAGGGTGCCGGCGGACGGCGCGGCAGCCGCCTGGCCGACCTGGATCGGGGCCGGATTGGCCCGGGCTGCCGGGCCTGGATTGGCCGGCGTGCCCGGAATGGCGGCGGGCGCACCCGGCATGCTGGCGGCGTCGGGCGCCGGATTGACGGTGCCCGGCGTGGTCGGGACCTCGCCGACGGTGGTGGCCCGTTCGGCGACAGGGATGCCGGCCGGCGTACCGGTGCTGCCGGCGGCCGGGCGGGACTGCGTGGCCGTGTCCGTATTCTTCGCGGCCGGCACAGACGTCGTCGCGGCCGGGGCGGCCGCCTGCGGCGCGGGCGCCGTGGCGGCGCTGCCTTCCTGCGCGCGGGGCGCGGTGCCGTCCTGGCGCGGCGCAGGTGCTTCCTGTCGGGGTGCCGCTTCGGCCGCTGCCTGCTGCGGCTGGGCCGCGCAGGCGGCCAGCGGTATCAGGAGGGCGAGGGCGAGCAGCGTTTTCGCCCCGCGGGCGGTGTTCCCCTGCACCGGGACCGCATCCTGACGCGATGGGAGGGTGACGGGGCGGCAGGCGGGGGCGATAGGCGACATCATTTATTCAGTTTTCTGATCCGTTCCGAAGGCGTGATGATATCAGTGAGACGGATGCCGAACTTGTCGTTCACGACCACCACCTCGCCCTGGGCGATCAGGCAGCCGTTCACCAGCACGTCCATCGGCTCGCCGGCCAGGCCGTCGAGTTCGACGACCGAGCCCTGCGCCAGCTGCAGCAGGTTCTTGATCGCGATCTTGGTGCGGCCCAGTTCCACGGTGAGCTGGACCGGGATGTCGAGGATGAAGTCGATGTCGTTCGGGGTGTCCGGACGCACGTTCTTGGTGCCGAAATCCTGGAACACGGCGGCGCTGGCCTGCTGCTGTTTTTGCAGGGCGGCGGCCTCTGCGGCTGCTTGTTCCGCAATCGCCGCGCCCCAATCGTCGTCGAGGATCTGGTCGTCCTGGTTATCAGACATGGTGTTTCTCCTGAATTACTTGAAGCTGTCGCTGTTGGCCAGCAGTTTCTCGACCTTCAGCGCGTACTGGCCGTTGAAGACGCCGTAAGAACATTCCATCACCGGCACGCCGTCGACGGTGGCCTGGATGGCTTCGGGCACCGTGATCGGAATCACGTCGCCGACTTTCATGTTGAGGATATCGTCGAAGTTCGCCTTGCCGTGGCCGAGTTCAGCCACCAGCTCGACTTCGGCCACCTGGATCTGCTGCGTCATCAGGCGGATCCAGCGCTTGTCGACTTCCAGCGCCTCGCCCTGGATGCTCGAGGTCAGCGCATCGCGGATCGGCTCGATCATCGAATACGGCATGCAGAAGTGGATCTGGCCGGACACCGGGCCGAGCTCGATCGTGAAGGTGGACGATACCACGACTTCGTTCGGCGTCGCGATGTTCGCGAACTGGGTGTTCATCTCCGACCGCACGTACTCGAACTCGATCGGGTAGACCGGCTCCCACGATTTGGTATAGGCATCGAACACGACGTCGAGGATGCGCATGATGATGCGCTGTTCGGTTTGCGTGAAGTCGCGGCCCTCGACGCGGGTGTGGAAGCGGCCGTCGCCGCCGAACAGGTTGTCCACCAGCAGGAACACGAGACCCGGGTCGAACACCATCAGCGCGGTGCCGCGCAACGGTTTCATGTGGATCAGGTTCAGGTTGGTCGGGACCACCAGGTTACGGATGAATTCACTGTACTTCGAGACCCGCACCGAGCCCACCGAGACCTCGGCGCTGCGCCGCAGGAAGTTGAACAGGCCGATGCGCAGCAGGCGCGCGAAGCGCTCGTTGATGATCTCGAGCGTCGGCATGCGGCCGCGCACGATCCGCTCCTGGGTCGCCAGGTTGTAGGTGCGGACTCCCGAGGTATCTTCAGGCGCGATCGACTCGTCCTGATCGCCGTTGACCCCCCGGAGGAGGGCATCGACTTCTTCCTGTGAGAGGAAATTATCGGCCATGACGTTTCTTTGCTGGATGCTTACTGGATAATGAACGAGGTGAACAGCACGTCGGCGATATCCTGCTCGTCGCCGTCTTCCTCGAACGGCTGCTGGACCACGGCCTTGATCTCGGCCGCCAGCTGCTGCTTGCCTTCGACGGTGCTGATTTCCGACGCTTTCTTGCCCGACAGTAGCAGCAACACGCGGCTGCGTACCTTGGCCATGTTGTCCTTGACCAGGGCGACCTGTTCGGGGCCCTGCACCTGCAGTGTAAACTGGACCTGCAGGTATTGGTCGCCGTCTTCCGGCTGCAGGTTGACCGTAAACGATTCGACCGGCACGTACTCGGCCTTGACGTCGGATTTCTCTTTCTTTGTCTTTTTCTTCGGCGCGTCCTCGTGGGCTTCGGCGCCGCCGCCGCCCTGCAGGAAGTACCAGCCCGCGCCCGCGCCACCGCCAAGCACGAGCACGCCCGCGACCAGCATGATCATCAGCTTCTTCTTCGAGCCTGCTGCCGGTGCTGCCGCGTCCGCTTTCGGATCGGCCTTCGTTTTCGGATTCGCTTTCAAGATGCCTCTGCTGCCAATGGGTTGCGTAATTATGTCATTATCGAGAAAAAGTGCGCTCCGGCAAGCTTTGAAAAGAGGGGGGAAGGTGGGTTAGCTCAGGGTTTGTGTGGCGTGCCCGATGCGGAATGTTGTCGTAGGGGGGACGGGTTCTCCCGTCCACGCGTTCAAACCCAGCAAGATCATCCATCAAGGTATGACGAAGCCGCGTGAACGCGTGGACGGCGAAGCCGTCCACCCTGCGAAAAAACGGCCGCGCTGGGCGGCCGAATACGGAAACTGTTGTTTGTTACGCAAATGTGTCGACCGCTCCCGCACCGCCGAGGATGCTGGTGCGCTGGCGCGGCGTCGCGTCGGCGATGCTGCTGTCGCCGCCGTTGCCATGCTCGCCACGGCCACCGCCCGGACGGCCGGAACCCTGCCCATCCTGCCCCTGGCGTCCCTCGGCGCCGGCGTTCACCGTCGCGTTGCCGAGCGCGATGCCGCTCTCGCTCATCATGTCACGCAGGCGCGGCAGGGCGTTTTCCAGGGCCTGGCGCACTTCCAGCTGCTGCGACGAGAAGGTCACGCTGGCCATGTCGTTCGATACGTTCAGTACCACCTGCACCGGGCCCAGGTCGGGCGGGTTCAGTTCCAGGATGGCGCTCTGGTCTTCGCCGCCCACCATCCAGATCACCTTCTGGCCGAGCTGGTTGTCCCAGGCCGGCGTGCCGACGCGTGCCGTCAGCCGGTCCGCCGGGATGCTGCCCGTGGCCTGTGCGCCCTGCAGCGCGGTGGCCTGGGCCGCGACACTGGTCAAGGTTTCGGCCACCGGCGCCGCTTGCATCAAGGATGCCTGCGCCACGGTGTCGCGCAGCGTGGCGGCGAAGCCCGCGGGCTCCGCCGGCAGCTGCGCCGTCTCGGCGCTCTTGCCCAGGTCGAGGGCACGCAGGTCGATGCCGGGTTCGGCCTTGTCCTGCGGCTGCTGTGCCGCGGCGCCGGGCGCGGCGTCGCCCGCGACCTTCACGACCGGTTCGGCGTGCTCACCCGGCATGCCCTGGAGGCCGGCGAGGAGGGCGTCCGGCTGTGCGGCCGTGCCTTCCGGGGCCACCATGGCCGGGGCGACCGCCGCGGCGGCCTGCTGCACCTGGTTGAAACTGGCGACCAGGGCCAGCATGTCGACGACGGCGTCCGCCGCCTGCGCACCCGGCGAACTTGTCGCCTCCTCGCCGGCCTGGCTGTCGGCAGCCGTGGTGTGGTCCTCGGCGGCAGGTGCCTTTGCGGAATCGGCCTTGTTGGCATCGGCCGCGCGTGCGGGTTCCTTTGCGGGTTCCGTGGAAGCTTCGCGCGCCGGCGCCTTGGCCTCGTTTGCGGCCGGCTTGGGTGTAGCCGGTTTGGGCGCGGCCTGCGGCTTCGGTCCGTCCATGGCCGCGGGCGGCTGCTGGCTGGGCTGGGCCAGCGCCTGGCGCTGCGGCTGGGCCAGTGCCTGGCGCTGCGGCTGGGCCAGTGCCTGGCGCTGCTCGATCTGGCGTGCCAGCGTCGCGCCGAAATCGATGCCGTCGTTCGGGAGCGTCGCGTTCGTGCGCAGGTTCTGGGTCGGCGCGCCGAGGTTGCCGGCCTGGATAGTGAGGGAATTCGTGTGCATCGTCATGTCGGTTGGCCTTGGCGGTTACCGGTTGGCGGGGTTGGCAGCGCGGGTGGTGCGGGCCGCGTGGTCGTCCATCATTTTCTGGTCGCGCTTGTTCTCGATCCGGAGTGCCTCTGCCGCCGCGCGTTCGGTCAGGGTGCGGTAGGACAGGCGCCTGCGCTCGCTCTCCTGCCAGGTCGCTTTTTCCATCTCGCTCTTGTATTTCGCGTGCTTCAGCACTTCCTGCTGGCCATTGATTGCGTTGTCGAGCTTGCCCATGAAGGCCACGAAATTGGCGTAGGCAAAAGGGGTGATGCCGGCCATCTGCGCCTGGTCGAGCCGGTTGGCGTAGTCGTCGCGATAGCCGAGCAGCATTTTCAGTTTCTGCTCGGCGTCTTCGACGGCTTTCAAGGCCGCGCCCAGCCGCTTGGCGGCGGCGTCGGAATCGCGCTGGGCCAGCTCGATCAGGGTTTCAAGGGCGGAGGTGTTAGCCATGGGAAATTAGTATAGCGGCGCCGCCGCCTTACCGATCAGCTGAACAGAGAGGTCAATTGCCCCAAGCTCTGGCCCATGTTCGTGTTTTCGTGGATTTCCTGGCACAGGAATTCCTCGATCTGGCCGTTCAGGGCGATCGCCTGGTCGAGCACCGGATCGCTGCCGGCCGCATACGCGCCGACGCTGATCAGGTCGCGCGAACGCTGGTAGCGCGAATACAGCTGTTTCAGCTTGCGCGCCGCCAGCTGGTGCTGGTGCGAGGTGATGCCGTGCATCGCGCGGCTGATCGACTGCTCGATGTCGATCGCCGGGTAGTGGCCGGCTTCGGCCAGGTGGCGGTTCAGGACGATGTGGCCGTCGAGGATACCGCGCGCGGCATCCGCAATCGGGTCTTGTTGATCGTCGCCCTCGGACAGCACGGTGTAGAAGGCCGTGATCGAGCCGCCGCCTTCGACGCCGTTGCCGGCACGCTCGACCAGCACCGGCAGCTTGGCGAACACCGAGGGCGGATAGCCCTTGGTGGCCGGCGGTTCACCGATCGCCAGCGCGATCTCGCGCTGCGCCATGGCGTAGCGGGTCAGCGAATCCATGATCAATAAAACGTTCTTGCCCTGGTCGCGGAAGTGTTCGGCGATCGCGGTGGCATAGGCGGCGCCCTGCAGGCGCATCAGCGGCGGGCTGTCGGCCGGGGCGGCGACGACGGCCGAGCGGGCCAGGCCTTCCTCGCCGAGGATCTGCTCGATGAATTCTTTCACCTCGCGGCCCCGCTCGCCGATCAGGCCGACGACGATCACGTCGGCCGTGGTGTAGCGCGCGATCATGCCGAGCAGGACCGATTTGCCGACGCCGGTGCCGGCGAACAGGCCCAGGCGCTGGCCGCGGCCCACGGTCAGCATGGCATTGATCGCGCGCACGCCGACGTCCAGGGTCTCCTTGATCGGCGCGCGGTCGAGCGGATTCACCGGGCGCGCATTGATGGGCGCGACTTCATCGGTGCCGAGCGGCCCCTTGCCGTCGAGCGGGCGGCCGGCGCCGTCGACCACGCGCCCGAGCAGCTTCATGCCGACCGGCAGGTGGCGCGCGCGGTCGCTCGGGCGGCGGCGCGGGTGGTTCACCGTGCCGGGGCGCGGCACCGGGGTTTCGACCGGGAACACGCGCGCGCCGGGCACCACGCCTTCGACGTCGCTTTGCGGCATCAGGAACAGGCGCTCGCCCTCGAAGCCGACCACCTCCGCTTCGATTTTGGCGCCGTTCGGCAGCGGAATGGTGCAGGCGCTGCCGACCGCCAGGCGCAGGCCGACGCATTCCATCACCAGGCCCGCCACGCGCGTGACGCGGCCCGAGACCTGCATCGGTTCGACGAAGCCGAGCAGCGAATCGCAGTCGGCGAGGTAGGATTTCCAGCGTGCCGTGTGGCGGTCGGGCGCCCCCGAAGAGGTATCCACTAAGCGAGCCACTCGACGTTCTTGCCCAGCGCGTGGGTCAACCTGGCCCAGCGCGCGGCGGCCTGGGCGTCGATCTGGTTGCTGGCGGTATCGACCTTGCAGCCGCCGCGTCCCACTTGCGGGTCGGCGACGACGCGCCAGCCGCCCTTGTCCAGCTCGTCGGACAGGGCAGTGCGCACGATCTCGATGTCTTCCGGATTCAGGGCCAGGATCGCAGGCGCCTGCAGTACCGGCAAATAATCGATCGCTTCGCGCACGATCGGGATGATCAATTCGGGACGCACGGTAAACGCGGTACGCACCATCGAGCGCGCCAGGTGCAGGGCGAGCTCGAGCACGTCGGAGGCGATGGTCTCGTCGGCGGCGGTGACCGCCTGGCTGAAGGTCGCGGCGATCGCGCGCAGGCTTTCCATCTCGGCCGCTGCTTCCTGGCGCCCGGCCTCGTACGCTTCGGCGCGGCCGGCTGCGCGGCCTTCCTGCAGGCCTTCCTCATAGCCTTCGGCACGCGCGCCTTCGCGCAGCGCTTCCAGCTCGGCGGCGGTCGGCAACTGCATCGCCGCGACCGCAGCAACGGATACCGCAGCCGCGGCTGCGGCGGCAGCCGCCGCAGCGGCGCGTTCTTCGGCCTGGATGCGCGCCGCCAGCGAGCTGGGGCGCTCGTCACCAAAGGAGGTCATTTCCCAGCGCTTGAAGGCGCCCTGCGTGTCTTTGCTCATCATTATTTGAAATTAAACGTGGCGCTATTAAACGAAGGAATCTTCGCCCTTGCCACCCAACACAATCTGCCCCCCGTCCGACAGGCGGCGCACGATTTGCAGAATCTGCTTCTGCTGCGCTTCCACTTCCGACAAACGGACCGGACC
>JBBWZO010000254.1:0-17896 GCA_039649125.1 Massilia sp.
GACCTGCTACTGAAAGGCCAGGCCCGTCCCGCATCGAACGGCGCCACCTTCGAGCGCCACAATCCCGCCACCGGCGAAGTCGCGACACGCGCCGCAGCCGCCACCTTCGACGATGTCGACGCCGCGATCTCCGCTGCGCAAGCCGCCTTCCCGGCCTGGTCGACCATGGCGCCGGGGGCGCGCCGTTCGCTGCTATTAAAAGCGGCCGACAAGATGGAAGCGCTGCGCAGCCAGTTCGTCGAAGCCGCCGTCGAGGAATGCGGCGGCGCGCCGATGTGGTACCAGTTCAACGTCACGCTGGCGGCGAACATGCTGCGCGAAGCGGCCGCCATGACGACGCAAATCGCCGGCGAAGTCATTCCGTCGGACGTACCGGGTTCGCTCGCGATGGGCGTGCGCCAGGCGTGCGGCGTGGTGGTCGGCATCGCGCCGTGGAACGCGCCGATCATCCTCGGCACGCGCGCGGTCGCGATGCCGCTCGCCTGCGGCAATACGGTGATCCTGAAAGCGTCCGAGCTGTGCCCTGCCCTGCATCGCCTGATCGGGCAGGTGTTCGTGGACGCCGGCTTCCCGGAAGGCGTCGTCAACGTGATCATCAATGCACCCGACGACGCGGCCCAGGTCGTCGAGCGCCTGATCGCCGCGCCGGCCGTACGGCGCGTGAATTTCACGGGTTCGACCAAGGTCGGGCGCATCATCGCGCAGACGGCCGCCAAACACCTGAAACCGGTGCTGCTGGAATTGGGCGGCAAGAATCCGGTCGTGGTGCTGGACGACGCCGACCTGGATGCGGCCGTCGAAGCGGCGGCCTTTTCCGCCTTCTTCAACCAGGGCCAGATCTGCATGTCGGCCGACCGCATCCTGGTCGACCGCAAGGTCGCTCCCGCGTTCGTGGAGAAGCTGGCCGCGAAGACCGCAACCCTGAAGGCGGCCCGTTCGGACGCGCCGCTGGCCGGCATGGTCGACCCGGGCGCAGCGGCGCGCGTGGAAGCGATGCTGCAGGATGCGCGCACGCGCGGCGCGAAAGTCACCCAGACGGGCACCAGCGTCGAGGGCAACATCATGCAGCCGGCGATCGTCGACGACGTCACGCCGGAGATGCTGGTGTACCAGGAAGAGTCGTTCGGACCGATCGTCTCGGTGCTGCGCTTCGACAGCGACGAGGAAGCGATCCGGATGGCGAACGACAGCGAATACGGCCTGTCGTCCGCCGTCTTCAGCCGCGACATCGGACGCGCGATGGCGGTCGCCCGGCGCATCGAATCGGGCATCTGCCACATCAACGGCCCGACCGTGCACGACGAGGCGCAGATGCCCTTCGGCGGCGTCAAGGGCAGCGGCTACGGGCGCTTCGGCGGCAAGGCCGCCATCGCCGAGTTCACCGACCTGCGCTGGATCACGGTCCAGACCACGCCGCGCCACTTCCCGATCTGAACGGAGCACGCCATGAGCGAATCAACGATTGTGGCGGGCGGCGGCACTGATGGGCCCGCTGATGGGCCTCATGCGCGACGGCATGTCGACCTCGGCAATCCCGAAGTCGCCGCCTACCAGGTGGACGGCACCTGGCATGTCGACGCCGTCACACCGCTCGCGCCCTTCCCCGCGCGCTTCACGGACCGCCTGGTCGAGGGCGCGCGCGCCCACCCGGAGCGCACGCTGGTGGCCCGGCGCGGGCTTGACGGCGAATGGATCCACCTGTCCTATGCCCAGGTGCTGGAGAATGCGCGCCGCATCGGCCAGGCCCTGCTGGACCGCGGCCTGTCGGAAGAGCGCCCGCTGGCCATCCTGTCGGGGAACGATCTCGAGCACTTCCAGCTCGCCCTCGGCGCCATGTATGCCGGCATCCCCTATTCGCCGCTGTCCCCGGCCTATTCGCTGGTGGCGGCCGACCCGGCCAAGCTGCGCGACCTGATCGAGCAGCTCACGCCGGGCGCGCTGTTCGCCTGCGACGGCACGGCCTTTGCGCGCGCCATCGAGGCCGTGTTGCCGCCGGATGTGGAACTGATCCTGGCGAAAGGTGCAGCGCCGGGACGCGCGGCCACCGCCTTTGCGTCGCTGGTCGCCACGGCCCCCACCACCATCGATGCCCGCAACGAACAGGTGGGCCCGGCGAGCATCGCCAAGTTCCTGTTCACCTCGGGCTCGACCAAGAAACCGAAGGCGGTCATCACCACCCACGGCATGCTCAGCAGTAACCAGCAGATGCTGCTGCAGACCTTCCCCTTCTTCGGCAAGGAGCCGCCGGTGCTGCTCGACTGGCTGCCCTGGAACCACACCTTCGGGGGCAGCCACAACGTCGGCATCGTGCTCTACAACGGCGGCACGCTCTACCTCGACGACGGCCGCCCGACGCCGAAGGAGTTCGCCACCACCCTGCGCAACCTGCGCGAGATCGCCCCGACCGTCTACTTCAACATCCCGGTGGCCTGGGAGATGCTGGCCGAGGCGCTGGAAACCGACGACCGGCTGGCCGAGACCTTCTTCTCGCGCGTAAAACTGTTCTTCTGCGCCGGGGCCGGCCTGTCGCAGGCCGCCTGGGAGCATCTGGACGAGGTCGCGCTGAAGCGCTGCGGCGAGTCAATCCGCATCATGACCGGCCTGGGCATGACGGAGACCTCGCCATCGTGCACCTTCGGTACCGGGCCGATCATCAAGGCCGGCTACGTTGGCGTGCCCGCGCCGGGCTGCAAGGTGAAGCTGGTGCCGCTCGCGGGCAAGCTGGAGGCACGCTTCCACGGTCCGCACGTGACGCCCGGCTACTGGCGCGCGCCGCACCTCACCGCCGAGGCCTTCGACAGCGAGGGTTACTACTGCACCGGCGACGCCCTGCGCTTCGTGGACGAGGCCCATCCGGAACTGGGCTTCATGTTCGACGGGCGCATCGCCGAGGACTTCAAGCTCAGCTCGGGCACCTTCGTGAGCGTAGGACCACTGCGCGCGCGCGTCATCAGCCAGGGGGCGCCGTATGTGCAGGACACGGTGGTCACGGGCCTGAACCGGCACGCGATCGGCCTGATGGTATTCCCGCGCATGGACAACTGCCTCCTGCTGTCGAAACTGCGGCCCGGCAGTCCGGCGGCCGAAATATTGGCCAGCGAACCGGTACGCGCCTTCTTCAAGGGTCTGCTGGAAGCCCTGAACGCGGATGCCGGCGGGTCTTCGAAGCGGGTCGACCGCATGCTGCTGCTGTCCGAGCCGCCCTCGATCGACGCCCGCGAGCAGACCGACAAGGGTTCCATCAACCAGGCCGCGGTGCTGCAGCGCCGCGCGGCCGTGGTCGATGCGATGTACGACGGAACGGAACCCGGCACCATCGTTGCTGCATAAAACCTGCAAGACACGGAGACAACATGAAACTGAAAACCCTGGCCTGCCTCGCCCTCCTGCCCCTCGCCAGCGCCCCCGCCTTTGCGCAGGACACGATCAAGATCGACGTCATCGCCGCGCTCACGGGACCGTTCGTCAACATCGGCAAGCCCTTCGAGGACGGGATCAAGACCTATATGAAGCTGCACGGCGACCAGGTCGCCGGCAAGAAGATCCAGGTCATCTACCGCGACGACGGCGGCAGCAACGTCGAGCTCTCGAAGCGCGCGGCCCAGGAGCTGATCGGCCGCGAGAAGGTGAGCTTCCTGATCGGCTTTTCGCTGACGCCGAGCGCGCTGGCGGTGGCGCCGGTCGCCACCCAGGGCAAGACGCCGATGATCGTCATGAACGCGGTCACGACCGGCATCACGGCGAAGTCGCCCTACATGCTGCGTACTTCGATGACGATGCAGCAGATGACCGAGCCCTTCGGCACCTGGACCGCGCAGAACAAGATCGGCAGCGTGTTCTCGCTGGTGACCGACTACAGCACCGGCCACGACGCCGAGGCGAAGTTCGCCAAGGGCTTCACCGAAGGCGGCGGCAAGATCATCGGTTCCTCGCGCATCCCGCTGGCCAATCCCGACTATTCACCCTTCGTGCAGCGCGTGAAGGACGCCAAGCCGGACGCGGTCTTCTTCTTCGCTCCGGGCGCCGAAGACGGGGCCGGCATGCTCAAGGCGTACAGCGACAAGGGACTGGACAAGGCGGGCATCAAATTCCTCGGCGTGGGCGACATGACGAGCGACACGCCGACCCTCGAGGCCCTGGGCGAGCGTGCGCTGGGTGCGGTCACGGTACTGAACTATTCGACCGCGCTCGACAACGAGGCCAACAAGACCTTCCTGAAGGCCTATGCCGACGCCAATCCGGGCCGTCCGGCGCCTACCTTCGTGACCGTTGCCGCCTACGACACCATGGGCATGATCTACGAAACCGTCCGCAAGCTGAACGGCAAGGTCACGGGCGACGCGGCGGTCCAGGTGCTGTCCAACATGAAGTGGAACAGCCCGCGGGGACCGATCAGCATCGATCCGCAGACCCGCGACATCGTGCAGAACATGTACATCCGCGAGGTCAAGAAGGTCAACGGCAAGCTGGTGAACCAGCCGATCGGCATCCTGAAGGACGTCCGCCCGGACTAAGAGCGCCTAACGCTCCAAGCCTCCGGCTCCGCTGTCTCCCTACGCGGCGACTGCGCGCCCCTGCCGGGGCCGCGCGGACGCCGCACATCCCGACGTTTCGACCTGATCTGTTGACCCGCAGAGGAGACCTCACGCATGAACACCCGACACATCGGCATCATCGCCGCCCTGGCCACGCTCGGCCTGGCCGGCTGCAGCGACAACGACGACCCGGTGACGCCACCGGCGCCACCCGCCCCGCCCGTACAAACCGCGCCGCAGCTGCCCCAGCTGGCCCCGGCCGTCGGCGCCACGCTCGGCGCCTGCGCCGAGCTCGCAACCCGCATCAGCCATCCCGACACGAGCATCACCGCCGCGAACCCGATCGCCGCCGGCACCCTCACCATCGCCGGCAAGCCGGTCGGCGCCCACTGCGAGGTCACGGGCCAGATGCTGCGCCGGGTCAGCCCGGTCGACGGCAAGAGCTACGCGATCGGCTTCGAGATGCGGCTGCCGCAAAACTGGAACGGGCGCTTCTTCTACCAGGCCAACGGCGGCGTCGACGGCAGCGTCGTTCCCGCAACCGGCCCGGCAGGCGCCTCGCCGCTCGACAACGCGTTGAACATGGGCTTCGCCGTCATCAGTTCCGACGCCGGCCACGGTGCCCCGACGCCGTTCTTCGGGCTCGACCCGCAGGCCCGCCTCGACTACGGCTATGCGGCAGTCGGCAAACTCACGCCGATGGCGAAGAGCGTGATCCAGACCGCCTACGGCAAGGGCCCCGACCGTTCCTACATCGGCGGCTGCTCGAACGGCGGGCGCCACGCGATGGTGGCGGCAAGCCGCTACGCCGACCAGTACGACGGCTTCCTGGTCGGGAACCCCGGCTACCGCCTGCCGCTGGCGGCGATCGCCAACATCGCCGGCGCCAGGACCTACGCGTCGCAGGCCAGCACGCCGGGCGAGCTCGTCACCGGGTTCACGCAGCCGGAACGGGCCCTCGTGTCGAACGCGGTACTCGGCAAGTGCGACGCGCTCGACGGCGCCACGGACGGCATGATCCAGGACGTCGGCGCCTGCCAGGCCGCGTTCGACCTGAACCGCGACGTACCGACCTGCACCGGCACGCGCGACGGCACCTGCCTGAGCGCGGCGCAAAAGACCGGCATTGCGGCACTGTTCGCGGGCGCGAAGACCGAATCGGGCGCCACCATCTACACCGGCTTCCCCTACGACGCCGGGCTGGCGACGAACGGCTGGGCAAGCTGGAAGTTCAGCGCACCGATCGACAGGGATTCCGGCGCGGTCGCCTTCATCTGGTCCGTGCCGCCGGAAGACCCGGCGAGCTTCAACGGCCGCGACTTCGTCCTGACGCGCAGCCTGGACCAGATGCTGGCACGGATCAACGCAACCAGCGCGACCTATCCGGAGAACGCCATGTCCTTCATGGTGGCACCCAACGCGGCCAATCTCGGCACCCTGAAAAACCGCGGGGCCAAGATGCTGGTCTACCATGGAACCAGCGACCCGATCTTTTCCAGCGACGACACCCGGGCCTGGTACCAGGGGCTGGCCACGGCCAACGCCGGCGACGCATCGAACTTCGCCCGCTACTTCCCGGTACCCGGCATGAACCACTGCTCGGGCGGCCCCGCCACCGACCAGTTCGACATGCTGACGCCGCTCGTGAACTGGGTGGAAAAAGGCCAGGCGCCGGACAGCGTGACCGCCAGCGCCCGCGGCGCGGGCAATGCCGCAGGCGTGAATGCCGACCTGCAGGCGGACTGGTCGGCGACGCGCACGCGGCCGCTGTGCCCGTTCCCGAAGGTGGCGCGCTACAAGGGCAGCGGCAGCGTCGAGGACGCGGCCAGCTTCAGTTGCCGGTAGCGCTACCCTGCAAGCAGATCGAAGTTGCGCCCTCCCAAAGCCCGTCCGCGAATGCCGACGGGCTTTTTACGTCCTATAAAAACCACAGCTCTCCGCAACCTATGCCTAGCGGAAATGTCTGATATCACGACAGAAAATTGGAGTTCAATGGTGCACTGCACCATAATTAAGCTGTCTCCTCTATTTCCTTTTCGAAATAGATTCCGCCCGCTACTTCGCTAGCGGGATTTTTTTCCCCATAGCTCAACGTGCGGGACAGTGCGAAGCCATGCCAGGACAGCAAGTTTAAGCAGCCTCCACACCTTCGTGGCAGCGCTGTCTGGCAAACCTGTCAGCGCTTCCTCGATACAGCAGCTTACTACTCTATCCTGAATTGAAAGACTGACCATGAAGAAATCGATCGCACTTCTGTGCTTCGCGCTCTCTACCGGTGTCGCCTCCGCAGCGCAAGCCGCGGACAATAGCGGCGCCCTCTGCACGCAACTCTCTTCGGACATCGCGGCCCGGAGCGCTCTCTTCCTGAAGGTCGCCGGTGCTACGCCGGAATTGACCGAGATCGCGCCGTCGGCCCCTGCAGCCGTGCGTCAAGGTGCCCACAACAGGGAAGTTGCACTCCACAATATTGCCAATGAAATCTGGTCGCTGCGCACGCGGATGGCCCGTCTGGATTGCGACCAGGCCAGGACTTTCGCTTACTGAGCGGTGATTGCAGACGTTCAGACTTCCGCTGCATCACCGGGCCTGCGCGGTGCCGGCAAGTCAAGACATCGCGCACTGCCTACAGCTGCCTGAACACTGGAAGCCCTGGCCGCCGGCACACGTTCCAAAACCAATGATGGGCCACTATCTGGCCAGGGCAGATTGCTGGCGGCTGCACCGCTGGCGACACCACCAGGCTTGCTTCAGGCTGCCTGCTTTCCCGTACCTGCCTGTCCAGCCGCGGCGCGCGCAACATCTTCATGCACAAACGCATTAATACGTTGACAGTATTGACACAAGAAAATACAGTTTCATTATAGATGTGTCCGTTCCGCTTAACGAAACCACCTCTATGCAGCTTCAGTGCGATTCGGCCGTCGAGCCGACATAACTCAAACACGAGGAGACAGCAGCATGAAGAAGAGCATCATTGCAATCGCCGCACTTGGCGCCTGTATGTCGACAGCGTCGGCGCAGACCAGCGTCACCCTCTACGGCATCGTCGATGCCGGCCTCACCCATGTAACGAACGACGGCGCGGCCGGCGACCGCACCACGGTAGAAGCCGGCCAGATGCAGGTGTCGCGCTGGGGCTTCAAGGGGGTCGAGGATCTCGGCGGCGGCATCAAGGCACGGTTCGGCCTGGAAGGTACGCTGCTCAACGACACGGGCGCCGCCGGCGTCGGCACCGGCACCCCATCGACCACCAGCCTGTTCGATCGCGAGGCCTTCGTCGGCCTGGCGGGCAGCTTCGGTTCGATCGACTTCGGCCGCCAGAACATCCTGGGCATCGGCTCGGTCGGCCTGGCCGATCCCATGAACCTGGCCTTCGCCGCCACCAGCCCGAACGTCCTGTTCGGGGCCATGAATCACGCGGGTGTCTACGGCCCGTACGGCGCCAACAATGGCGGCACCGCGCTGCGCCAGAACAACTCCATCAAATACGTCTCCCCGATGTTCGCCGGCTTCGGCTTCGCCGTGATGCGCGGCTTCGGCGAGCAGCCGGGCGATACCCAGCGCAGCTCCTACCAGGGCGTTTCCGCCTTTTACAACGGCGGCGGTGCGTTCGGCGCGGCCGGGGCCTATGCCCGGATGAAGAATGCAACGAATACCGACCTGCTCACGTCCTACGGCATTGGCCTGAAGTACACGACGCGCCCGGCCGTGTTCAAGGGGACCTACATCGAAAACGAGTTGGACAGTACCGGGCGCAAGATCAGCGTCCTCGGCGTCGGCGTCGACGTGCCGGTCTCGCCGCTGCTCGTGCTGAACGGCGCCTTCTATAACACCCGCCGCTCCGGCGACCTCAGCGACGACTCGCAGCAGTACATCCTCATCGCCCGCTATGCCCTCAGCAAGCGCAGCACGGCGTACGCCTCGTACGGTCATGCGGCCACCGAGACCGCCGTCAGCGCCACGCAGATCAACCTGGCCCAGGGCTTTGTCGCCGTCGGCAGCGATTCGGCCAACCGCTTCACGGTGGGCGTGATGCACATGTTTTAACGAAAAAAGCTGGCGGGGCATCGCGCCCCGGCCAGCTTTTTTGCTTTCTCTTTCTATTCTCTTCAGTGTGCCGCAGTAGCCGGGCTCTCCTGCAGCGCACGCCACTGCACTTTACCGGTCGCCGACTTCGGCAGCGCTTCGCGGAATTCGACGATGCGCGGGCTCTTGTACGCGGCCATGTTCGCGTGCGCCCAGTCGATGATGTCCTGCTCCCTGACAGTGCCGGCAAAACCGTCCTTGAGTGCGACCACCGCCTTGACCGTTTCACCGCGCCGCGGGTCCATGCAGCCGACCACGCACACTTCGCGGATTGCCGGATGCGCGAACATCAGGGCCTCCACTTCCGCCGGCCAGACCTTGTAGCCGGAGGCATTGATCATCCGCTTCAGGCGGTCGACCATGAAGAAATAGCCATCCGCGTCGACCCGGCCGAGGTCGCCCGTGCGCAGGAAGCGCTTGCCGTCGATCTCCACGAACGTGCTGCCGCTCGCCTCCGGATTGTTCCAGTAGCCCAGCATCACCTGCGGCCCGTGCACGACGATCTCGCCGACCTCGCCCACGTCCAGTTCGCGCATCGTGTCCGGATCCACCACGCGCGCATCGACGTCGCAGATCGGGATACCGAGGCATTGCTTCTTCGGGTGTTCCGCCGGGTTGATGTGGGTCGGCGCCATCGTCTCGGACATGCCGTAGCCCTCGATATACGGGATGCCCAGCAGGTCCTGCATCTTCTGCGCAATGACGTCGGGCATGGCCGCGCCGCCGCCGCTGATGCGCTTCAGGCTCGACAGGTCGTATTCGGCCACCCGTGGACTCGACAGCAGGTCGACCACCATCGTCGAGATCATCTGCGCCGAATTGACGCGGTGGCGGCGGATGCATTCGGCCACCGTGTCGCGGTCCCAGCGCGCCAGGATGACGACGGTCCCGCCGACGAAGACCGGTCCGTTCATGCCGCCCTGCATCCCGGTCACGTGGAAGAAGGGCAGCACGCCGAGCGCCACCGAGTCCTGCTGCGCCCCGAACCACTGCATGCCGGCGAGCGCGTTGTACATCACGCTGCGATGGGTATGCATGCAGCCCTTCGGATGACCGGTCGTGCCCGAGGTGTAGGGCATGACGCTCAGGTCGTCCGGTCCGGCGCTCAATGGTCCGGGCCTAAGGCCCGCCTCCAGCATGTCGTTCCACAGCACCACGCCCTCGCCTTCGACCTGCTGGCGCGGCGCGGCGACGAACTCGGGCACCTTGAGGTCGGTCGGTTCGGTCAGATAGTCGGAATAGGCGGCCACCAGCATATGGCGCAGGCCCTCCCCGGCGAGCGGTTGCACTTGACCGTACAGGTCCTGCGGCACGAAGATCGTGCTCGCCCCGGTGTCGGTGACGTAATGGCGCAGCTCGCTCGTCAGGTTCATCGGGTTGACCGGCACCACGACCGCATTCGCGCGCAGGATCGCGTAATAGGCAAGGATGAACTGCGGGCTGTTCTGCATGTACAGCAGTACCCTGTCGCCCTGCTCCACGCCGCACTCGGCCTGCAGGTAGCCGGCAATGCGCTCCACCTCGTCCCGGAAGCGGGCATAGCTGATCGGGGTATCGTAGAAAATCGCGACCGGCTTGTCCGGGTAGCGCGTGGCCGAGACGTCCAGGTTGTAGAACAGGTTGGTTTGGGGCACGCTCAGGTGCCGCGGCAGGCCCGTGGGCCAGAAAGCGAAGTGGCGCTCCGACATGTGGCTAGGTCTCCTCATTGGTGTCAGGTCTGGTTGTTTGCGGATGATTGGTCGCGATAGCGCGCCAGCTCCAGCCGCGCGATCGCATTGCGGTGCACCTCGTCGGGACCGTCGGCCAGCCGCAGCGAGCGCGCGCTGGCGTAGGCCTGGGCCAGGCCGAAGTCCTGGCTGACGCCGGCGCCGCCATGGGCCTGGATCGCCCAGTCGATCACCTTGCACGCCATGTTCGGTGCGATCACCTTGATCATGGCGATCTCCTTGGCGGCGACCTTGTTGCCCACCGTGTCCATCATGTGGGCGGCATTGAAGACCATCAGGCGGGCCTGGTCGATCAGGATGCGCGACTCGGCGATGCGCTCGCGCCACACGCCCTGGTCCGCGATCTTCCTCCCGAAAGCGACCCGCTCAAGGGTGCGCCGGCACATCAGCTCGAGCGCCACCTCGGCACGCCCGATCAGGCGCATGCAGTGGTGGATGCGTCCCGGCCCAAGCCGGCCCTGTGCGATCTCGAAACCCCTTCCCTCGCCAAGCAGGATGTGGTCGAGCGGCACCCGCACGTTTTCGAAATGCACCTCGGCGTGGCCATGCGGCGCGTCGTCATAGCCGAACACGAACATGTCGCGCACGATCATCACCCCGGGCGTGGCGGCCGGCACCACGACCATCGATTGCTGGCGGTGGCGCTGGGGGTTGTCGGGATCGCTCTTGCCCATGAAGATCAGGACCTTGCAGCGCGGGTCTGCCGCGCCCGAGGTGAACCACTTGCGCCCGTTGAGCACGTAATGGTCGCCATCGCGCACGATGCTGGCTTCGATATTGGTGGCATCCGACGAGGCGACGTCGGGTTCCGTCATTGCGAAAGCGGAGCGGATCTCGCCGGCCAGCAGGGGCGCCAGCCAGGTCTCCTGGATCTTCGGCGAGCCATAGCGCACCAGGGTTTCCATGTTGCCGGTGTCGGGTGCGGAGCAGTTGAACACCTCGGCGGCGATCGGCACCCGCCCCATCAGCTCGCACAGCGGCGCGTATTCGAGGTTGGTGAGCCCGGCGCCCATGGCCGAATCCGGCAGGAACAGGTTCCACAGACCGGCCACGCGCGCCCTGGCCTTCAACTGCTCGATGGTGTCCGGCACGATGAAGGCGTTGCCGCGCCGGCGCGCCTCGTCCACTTCCTGTTTGTACGCTTTTTCGGCGGGGACGATTTCGGTGTCGATGAAGGCCTTGACGCGCCGCTGCAGGTCGAGCGCCCGCTCGGAAAACTGGAAAGCCATGTGTCTCCTCTTTTCTCGTTAGCTGGTGAGAGCCGAATTTCGCTGTGCGAAACCTAGTTTTGTCGAATTTAGTTTAACAGTGCAAAAAGGGAAAGTAAATGCGGCCGCTCTCTTGCCAGCGGGCAGGCGCGTGACAGTCTTGCCGCCAAGTTGACACAAACCCTGCAGTGTTTTACTGTGCAGAACAGAAGTGCCGTTAACACAACCCGAAACTGCACGCAACGCGCCTGCAGGCCGGGCGATCAGACAGGGATGAAATGACGACAGACGACGACGGCACCTCGGTGCCACCAGGCTTCGAACGCCTGAAACGGGGCGGCGCCTTCGTTGCAGGGCTGGGCGCCCTGTATTGCAGGAGGGATGAGAACGGGATTGCGATCGCGATGCGGATCGCGCAGGGGCACACGAACATGCGCGGCATCGCCCATGGCGGCATGCTGGCCAGCCTCGCCGATACCGCGCTCGGCCTCGGCTTGACGATGCACTGCGAGGGCCGCCACTCCTTCGTGACGGCGAACCTGAGTACCGACTTCGTCGATGCGGCGCGGCCCGGGGACTGGGTCGAGGCCCATGTCGACGTACAGCGCATCGGCGCGCGCGTCGCCTTCGCCAACTGCTACCTGCATGTGGGCGACAAGCGCATCCTGCGCGCGAGCGGCGTGTTCGCGGTCATGGCCGCGCTGCGTCCGGAGCAGCTGGACGCAGGCTACTAAGAGCGCCTAACAATTCCCCCGATGGCTGCGTTGCATCGTCTCGCCGTACTAGCGTACTGTCTTCGCGGTCCGCCGCTGCGGCGATGCGCCTTGCCTTGAGTGCCCCACACTCAAGGCCCTCGGGGTTTTGTTAGGCACTCTGAAGCGCGCGGTGGGTACCGAGCGTCAGGATTCCAGGCGCGCGGCGATCTCGATCAGGCGCGGGCGCACTTCCTCGAGCAGGAATTCCTTCGATATGCTCGACGACGGACCGCCGCAGTTAAGCGACATCAACTGGTTGCCGCCGATCGGCAGGAAGCCGACCGCAATCCCGTTCACGTCCTTCTGCCATTCGCCAAACGAGGTGGTGCAACCGTATTGCGCGTAATCCTGCCGGCCCTTGTCCAGCGCCTCCTTCAGCGCCTGGAAGGCCAGGTCGTCGAGCTCCTGGGCGCGGCTGAAGATGTCCTTGCGCTCCTGCTCCGAGGCCCTGACCAGGTAGGCACGCCCGATGGCGGACACCGCCAGCGGCATGCGCCCGCCGACCTGCAGCGCCAGCGCCAGCGCGGCGCTGCTGCGGCAGATTTCGACATAGATCATCGACAGCCGGTCGCGCACCGCGATCGATACCGTGGCGCCGGAGAAATCGGCGAGCTCCTGCATCATCGGACGCGCCAGCTGGCGGATGTCGAGGCGCGCCAGCATCGCACTGCCGAGGCCGAGGGTGGCCGTACCGAGCATGTAGCGGCCTCCGCTTTCCTGCACCAGGTAGCCCAGTTTCGTCAGGGTATAGGTGAAGCGCGTCACGGTCGACTTCGGCAGCCCGCAGCGCTCGGCGATCTGCTGGTTGGTCAGCCCCTTGTCGGCCGAGCGGAAGCAGGCGAGCACCTCCAGCCCGCGCGCAAGGGCCGTGATGAAGTAGCGCTCGTCGTTCTTGCGGGACGGGTCGGCGGGGTCGGCCGGATCGACTTCGAAGTCGCTATTGCCTGTATCGGTGGTTCGCATGCTTGCCTCGATTCTTCGAGCACCTAACAAAACCTCCATTGCTGCGTTGCACCGTCTTGCCGTACAGGGTACTGTCTTCGACGGTGCGTCGGGTGGCCGCATCCCTCGCCCTGAGGACTCCATCCTCAGGACCCCATGAAGGTTTTGTTAGGCGCTCTTAACGTGAAATATCCATACAGCCGTGCTGCGCGAAACATCTTTTCGATATGGGTTTCGCGTGGCAAACTGACTGAGCTGTTTTATCAAATAAAACACCGGGTCGTGCGCCTTGTTCCAGCGGCGCACCCGCGGCTGTCCAAACGAGGATGCCAGTCCTCCATCCTCTACGCGTGCTAGCGCGTGATCGCGGCGGCGAACAAATCGTTGCCACCCAAGTAAAAGTGTCGTATTCTTTTTACGTTCCATTTTACACCTCATTGTTTCGTACAGCAAAACAAAAAGCGCCAGCTTCAGGATAGACAATGCACCAGCACGACAAGTTCTACATCAACGGCCAATGGCTCGCGCCGCACGGCAGCGGCAGCATCGAAGTCATCCAGGCTTCGAATGAAGAAGTCATCGGCCGCATCCCGGAAGGCGATGCCCACGACGCCGATGCCGCCGTGGCCGCCGCCCGCGCCGCCTTCGACGCCTGGAGCACCACGTCCCCGGCGGAACGCGCCGCCTGTCTCGCGCGGATCGCCGAAGGCCTGAAGGCCCGCAGCGAGGAGCTGGCGCGACTGATCGCGCAGGAAGTCGGCATGCCGCTCAAACTCGCAGGCATGATCCAGGTCGGCTCGCCGATCGGCACCTTCGCCGGCTACGCGAAGACGGCGACGGGCTTCGACTGGGAGCATACGGTCGGTCACTCGCGCGTGCTGCGCGAAGCGATCGGCGTGGTTGCCTGCATCACCCCCTGGAACTATCCGCTGCACCAGATCGCGGCCAAGGTCGGCGCCGCGCTCGCCGCCGGCTGCAGCGTGGTGCTGAAGCCGTCGGAAGTCGCGCCGCTGAACGCCTTCGTGCTGGCCGAGATCATCGCCGAAGCCGGCGTGCCGCCGGGCGTCTTCAACCTGGTCACCGGCTACGGCCCTGCAATCGGCGAGGCGCTGGTGCGCCATCCGGACGTCGACATGGTGTCCTTCACCGGCTCGACCCGGGCCGGGCGCCGCATCTCCGAAGTGGCCGCCGGCACCATCAAGCGCGTCACGCTGGAACTGGGCGGCAAGTCCGCCTCGGTGGTGCTGGACGATGCCGACCTCGCCGCCGCCGTCAAGGGCACGCTGAATGCCTGTTTCCTCAACAGCGGCCAGACCTGCTCCGCCCATACCCGCATGCTGGTGCCGGAAGAACGCTACGAGGAGGCGGCGCGGCTTGCGGTGGAAGCGGCCGCCGCCTTCACCGTGGGCGACCCGCTGCAGCCCGGCGCCCGCCTCGGCCCACTGGTGTCGGACGCGCAGCGCGAGCGCGTGCGCGAGTTCATCCGCAAGGGTGTCGAGGAAGGCGCCGAGCTGCTGTGCGGCGGCGCCGATGCCCCTCCGGGGCTGGAGCGGGGCTTCTACGTACAGCCGACCGTGTTCGGCCGGGTGGCGCCAGGCAGCACCATCGCCCAGGAAGAAATCTTCGGCCCGGTGCTGTCCATCATCACCTACCGCGACGAAGACGAGGCGGTGCGCATCGCCAATGGCACGCCCTACGGCCTGGGCGGCGGCGTGTGGGCAGGCAGCGACGAACGCGCGATCGCGCTGGCACGGCGCCTGCGCACCGGCCAGGTCGACATCAACGGCGGCAGCTTCAACGGCCAGGCTCCCTTCGGCGGTTACAAGCAATCCGGCAACGGCCGCGAGTTGGGGCGCTATGGCCTCGAAGAATTCCTCGAATACAAATCGCTGCAATGCAGGGCGCCACGTCCAGCGTGAGCGGAGCCATCGAAACAAGGAGCAGGTGAACAAATGAGTGAGACGAAATACCAGCGTGCGAAAGCGGTCGTGTGCCGCACCACCGGCGAGCCGGTCGTGGTCGAGGAAATCGAGGTCGAATTCCCGCGCCGCGGCGAAGTGATGATCAAGATGGCTGCCTGCGGCATCTGCCACAGCGACCTGTCGGCCACCAACGGCACCATCCCGATGCCCGCCCCGCTCGTGCTCGGCCACGAAGGCGCCGGCGTGGTCGTGGCGCTCGGCGAAGGCGTGACCGAGTACGCGGTCGGCGACCATGTGCTGAGCTCGTTCGTGAGCATGTGCGGCAAATGCCGCTACTGCCAGACCGGCCGCCCGCAACTGTGCGACCAGGCCGCCAAGGCGGCGATCTCGCTGCCGGACGGCACGGTGCGCACGCGCGGCCTGGATGGCAAGCCGATCAACGTCTTCTCGGGCTGCGGCGTCATGGCCGAATATGCCACCCTGCATGTCGATAACGTCGTGAAAATCGGCGGCGACGTCCCCCTCGACCGCGCCTGCCTGGTCGGCTGCGGCGTCATGACCGGCGTCGGCGCGGCCGTCAACACCGCGAAAGTCGAAGCGGGATCGATCGCCGTGGTCTTCGGCTGCGGCGGGGTCGGCCTGAACGCGATCCAGGGCTGCAGGATCGCCGGCGCCGCGATGATCGTCGCGGTCGACATGTCCGATGCAAAACTGGAAATGGCGCGCAACTTCGGCGCCACCCACACCATCAACGCCGCCACGCCGGACCTGGTCAAGAGCGTGAAGAAGCTCACCAGGGGCGGCGCCGACTATGCATTCGAATGCGTCGGCAAGGGCGACATCGTGGCCCAGGCCTATGGGGTGCTGGCCAAGGGCGGCAAGGCGATTGTCGTCGGCGTGGCCGCGCCGAAGGATACGACCACGATCCGCACCGGCAGCCTGACCTTCGAGGAAAAGACGCTTACCGGCAGCTATTTCGGCTCGGCCCGGCCGCGCCAGGACTTCCCGCGCCTGCTGGCCCTGTACCGCGAAAAGCGCCTGAAGCTGGACGAGCTGATCACCCGTCGCTACGGCATCGACGAAGCGCCACAAGCCTTCGCCGACCTGGCGGAGGGGCGCAACGCACGGGGAGTCATCATGTTCGATTAACGTCGGAGACAGGCGCCTGGCATCCAAAAGCAATACGACCACTTACAATAATGGAGACAGTATTTTGGAGCTTTTCCTGCAGCAGGTCCTCAACGGACTCACCCTGGGCGGCGTGTACAGCCTCGTCGCCCTCGGTCTCACCCTGGTGTACGGCATCCTGCACGTACCCAACTTCGCGCATGGCGCCTTCTACATGGCGGGCGCCTATTCCGCCTTCTTCATCATCAACCGGCTGGGCCTGAACTACTGGTGGGGCATGCTCGGCGCCGCCGTCACGGTGGCGCTGATCTCGGTGCTGTCGGAGCGGCTGGTCTTCCACCCGCTGCGCAAGGCGCCCTACCTGCACCACATGATCGCCTCGATCGGCATCCTGCTGTTCCTGGAAGCGGGCGCGCAGGCGATCTGGGGCGCGGACTTCCATCGCATGGAGACGCCCTACACCCAGCTGCTCGAATTCGGCGGCCTGACCCTGCCGGCCCAGCGCCTGCTGATCATCGTCGCCGCGTTCCTGCTGGTCGGCCTCTTGCAGCTGTTCCTGAAGAAGACCGTCACCGGCGCCACCATCGTCGCCATGGCCCAGAACCGCGAGGGCGCGGCCCTGGTCGGGATCGACGCCACCCGCGTCGCGATGATGACCTTCGCCATCGCCGGCGCGCTGGCCGGCATGGCCGCCGTGCTGTACGCGCCGATCAACCTGGTCTACACCTCGATGGGCAACCTGGTCATCACCAAGGCCTTCGTGATCATCGTGCTGGGCGGGATGGGCAGCGTGCCCGGCGCGATCGTCGGCGGCCTGATCATCGGCTTTGCCGAAGCCTTCGGCGGCTTCTACATCTCCACCGACTACAAGGACATCATCGCCTTTGCCCTCCTGGTGCTGATCCTGTCGGTGCGTCCGCAAGGCCTGTTCGCGAAGGGAGCGCACTGATGAAGCTGATCAATCCGACCACCGGCTGGAGCCTGCTGCTGCTGCTCGCTCTCGCCTTCCCCTTCCTGGCCGGGAACGACTACCACCTGACCGTGATGTCGACCGCGTATATCTACGCCATCGCCACCGTCGGCCTGAACCTGATCACGGGCTACACCGGCCAGTACAACCTGGCGCACAGCGGCTTCATGGCCGTGGGCGCCTACACGGTCGGCATCCTGACGGTGGACCACCAGGTGCCGTTCTGGATCGCCTTCTTCCTGGCGGGCGTGTTTGCGGCCTTCCTCGGCTTTTTCGTGGGGATCGTCTCGCTGCGCCTGAAGACCCACTTCTTCTCGATCTTCACGCTGTGCGTCGGCTACATCATGTACCTCGTGATCGAGAAGTGGGAGAGCCTGACCCACGGCACGGTCGGCATCATCGGCATCCCGGCGCCGCCATCCATCGGCGACATCGATTTTTCGAGCCCCCGCCCGCAGTACTACCTGGTGCTGTTCTTCCTGGTGGCGAGCCTGTGGATCATGCACCGCATCGTGCGCTCGTTGCTGGGGCGCACCTTCATGGCGATCCGCAACGGCGACGACCTGGCCCAGGCGCTCGGCATCAACCTGATGCGCAACAAGCTGCTGGCCTTCATGCTGTCG
>JBBWZO010000257.1:0-6479 GCA_039649125.1 Massilia sp.
CTGCATCACCGAAGGCATTCCTGTCCGTGACATGATGGCCCTGAAGGACCGCATGGCCAAGGCCGGCTCGAAGACCCTGCTGCTGGGCCCGAACTGCCCAGGCCTGATCACCCCGGACGAAATCAAGATCGGCATCATGCCGGGCCACATCCACAAGAAGGGCCGCATCGGCGTCGTCTCGCGCTCGGGCACCCTGACCTATGAAGCAGTCGGCCAACTGACCGCACTGGGCCTGGGCCAATCGACGGCAGTCGGCATCGGCGGCGACCCGATCAACGGCCTGAAGCACATCGACGTGATGAAGATGTTCAACGACGATCCGGACACCGACGCGGTCATCATGATCGGTGAAATCGGCGGTCCTGACGAAGCCAACGCGGCACGCTGGGTCAAGGACAACATGAAGAAGCCGGTCGTCGGCTTCATCGCCGGCGTCACCGCGCCTCCGGGCAAGCGCATGGGCCACGCCGGTGCGCTGATCTCGGGCGGCGCCGACACCGCGCAAGCCAAGCTGGACATCCTGGAAGAGTGCGGCATCAAGGCTACCAAGAACCCGTCGGAAATGGCACGCCTGCTGAAGGCCATGCTGTAATACCGCACAAGTTCTTGTCCTGAAGAGGGAAGCCTGCGGGCTTCCCTTTTTTATTCCTGCTCGCCCGGCCTGACAAAGCCGCCGGCCCTTTCAGTTGCCTGACAGAAAATGCACACCGCATGACAAAATTTGTCACGTGCCTCTCACGTAATGACGCGTTTTGTCGCTTTTATTGCAAGGAAACTATCGATTCAATGGGGAAATAAGCTGGCACGGCGCTTGCAATAGGTAGAGCGTGGCACCAAACAACGCAACAGACTAAACCCCCAATACCCTGACTGGAGATTCACCATGAAATCGATGAAAATTGTTAAGAAAGCACAATCCGGCTTCACCCTGATCGAACTGATGATCGTCGTGGCGATCATCGGCATCCTGGCCGCCGTCGCCATTCCTGCATACCAGGATTACACCGCCAAGTCGAAGTTCGGCGCTGCGCTGGCTGAAGTGTCGGCCGGTAAAGTCGGCTTCGACGCCAAGCTGAACGATGGTGACACCGTCGCCGGCCCAGCCGATGTCGGCCTGAATGGTCCTACCTCGAACTGTGCCTTCGCCGCGAGCGCAAACAGTCTGACCTGCACGATCGTGGGCGGTCCTGCAACTGTGGCTGACGAGGCGATTGTCCTGACCCGTAACGAAACCACCGGCGTCTGGACCTGCGCCGCCGCGACCGTTCCAAACAAGCTGATCGGTAAAGGCACCTGCGTCGGCCAAGGCTAATCCAGCTTAATCTGATACGACAAAAGCCCCGCTTCGGCGGGGTTTTTTGCTTTGTACCCACCATGCATACCCGCGCACGATTCTGCTAACGCAAGGTTCTTCCCGCTCGCCCCTCCATACTTTGCCGTCGCGGCCGCTCCCATGCCTGCTGGATGAGGAAGGTGTCGCGCGACAATTCAAAAACCTGAACCGGAGAACCCATGAAATCGCTGAAGAGTGTCCAGAAAGCAGAAGCGGGATTTACCCTGATCGAACTGATGATCGTCGTCGCCATCATTGGCGTGCTGGCCACCGTGGCCATGCCCATGTACCAGAACTATATGGCCAGGGCCAAGTTCGGCGCCGCACTGGCCGAAGTATCCGCAGGCAAGATCGGCATCAATACCCGGCTGAGCGACGGCATCGACGTCAAGGCGCCGGAAGAGGTCGGCCTGTCGAAAACCGGCAGCGCCCATTGCACCTTCGGCGCGACGGCCGACGTCAACGCCGCCAGCCTGAGCTGCAAGATCGTCGCCGGCCCTGCCAGCGTGCGCGACCAGACCATCACGCTCACCCGCGATCCGGCCACCGGCGCCTGGAGCTGCAAGGCCGAGACGGTGCCGCAAGACCTGATCGGCGCGGTCGGCGTGTGCACCGGCAAAGCGGCCACGCCTGCCTGAGCTCGCCTGCGAGATCCTGCCGCGCAATAAAAAACCCCGCATCCGCGGGGTTGTCCTCGACGCCAGTGCGCGCTCACACGATCTTCTGGCGGTCCGCCAATAAAGCCTCGTAAGTCATGTTCTGCAGCAGCGTGTAATGCACCGGATCGAGGTCAATGAACTGCATGCCGTAGGTGAACACTTCAGACTCGTCCGCCGCCTTCGCCACATTCACGTTGCGAATCACCGCGCGTGCCGAAATGCGCACTTCCTGGTCGTCCGGTGGCGCCTTTAATGAAAACTGCAGCGCGATCTGCTCTTCGTCGGACGGGAGCCGGCTCGGCGAGACCACCAGCGCGCCCGACACCGACAGGTTCAGGATCGTGCAGGCCAGCGACTTGCCATGGGTGCCGCTGCCCGACAGCTGGGCCGGCAACTCGACCTTGACCCGCATGGCCGTGCGCAGGCTGGTACCCTGGACAGTCTTCGGGAAGGAGACGTGCACATACAGCAGAGGCCGGCCAAAGACGCGTTCCACCGTGCACGCGAACGAACACACTTTGACGCCCGAAAACACGCGGATGGTCAGGCGCTCGCCTTCGGCCAATGCGATCGGCGCACCGTTTTCCATCGGGATTTTCAGGATGATGTACTCGTCCTTGACGAAGCCGATCAGCGCCGAGAAATGCTGGACCGGCTTGATACGGCGGTGCGTGATGAGCTGCAGCCGGGTACCGACCTGCAGGTTCATGGTCTCGAAATCGTAGTCTTGCGCTTTGAGCTCAGGGGTTTGGCCGGCTTGCATGGTCGTGCTCCGAAAAATCTGACCACTGGCCAGGCGGTCGTCATGATACCAGTATTGGCTTTGCAGAAATAAATCGGCCGCCGAAGTTAATAAAAAAGTCCGCTGCAGGGCGGAATTTTGTTGTTTCAACGAAACGCTCAGCGTTTCAGGTGCTGGTCGAGCCAGCCGATGACGGTGTGGTGCCACAGTACCGAATTGGCGGGTTTTAGGACCCAATGGTTCTCGTCCGGAAAGACCAGCAGCTTGCTGTCGATCCCGAGCCGTTGCAGCGCGGTGAAGGTGGACAGCGCCTGCGCGGTCGGGATACGGAAGTCGAGGTCGCCCTGGATCACCAGCATCGGCGTTTTCCACTTGTTCAAGTGGTGCACCGGATTGAAGCGCTCATAGTTGTCCGGCACGGTAAAGTGGGCGCCGCCGTTTTCCCAGTCGGTGAACCATTGTTCCTCGGTCGAATAGGCCATGCCGCGCGTGTCGAACACGCCGTCGTGGTTGACGATGCACTTGAAACCGTCCGGCCAGTTACCTGCGATCCAGTTCATCATGTAGCCGCCATAGGAGGCGCCCAGCGCGCAGCTGCGCCCGCGGTCCAGCCATGGGAATTTCTTGACGGCCGCGTCCAGTCCTTTTTGCAGGTCTTCCAGAGGTTTGCCGCCCCAGTCGCCGCTGATGGAATCGGTGAACTTCTGGCCATAGCCGGTCGAGCCGTGGAAATCGATGAACACGGCGGCATAGCCGGCCCCGGCGTACACCTGCGGGTTCCAGCGGTAGCTCCAGGCATTGCCGAAGCTGCCCTGCGGACCACCGTGCACCAGGAAGGCGACCGGGTATTTCGCGCCTGGCATGGCATTCCACGGTTTCATCACGTAGCCGTAGACGGTGTCGCCATTCGCGCCGGCAAACGAGAACTGCTCGAATTCGCCGAAGCGCACGTCGGCCAGCTTATTGGCGTTATTCTGCGTCAGCTGCTGCGCCATGCCGCCGCGCAGCGCAGTGTGCAACTTGGTGGTGTGCAGCTGCGCCGGCGAGGACAGGGTCGCATGGGTAAACGCGATGGTGTCGCGGCGCATGTCGAAGGCGCCGATCGCGCCCTTGTCGGTCAGCGGGTTGACCTTGCCGCTGGCGACGTCGATCGCGAACAGGCGGTGCTGGCCGACGTCCTCGGCATCGACGACCAGCGTCTTGCCGTCCGCGCTCCACTGCAGGGCTCCGGCGGAGCGGTCCCAGCTCTCGGCCAGGCGGCGCTTTTTGCCGGTCGCGACGTCCATCAGCACGATGTGGAAACGGTCGGCCTCGAATCCGGGGCGCGTCATCGCCAGGTAGGCGAGGGTACGGCCGTCCGGAGAAAAGACGCCTTTCGCATCCCAGGCGGGATTGTCGGCGGTCAGGTTGCGCGGCGCGGCACCCCCAAGAGCGGGCACGCTGTACAGATCAAAATTGGTCGACCAGGCTTCGGTCTTGCCGGCGATGCGCACCTGGAACACGACCGTCTTGCCGTCCGGGCTGAATCGGTATTCCTCGCGGTCGCCGAACGGTTTCGAGGGCACATTGCCGTCGAGCGTGCCCGACAGGCTGACCGGCGCGCTGCTGACGCGGCCGTTCGCGTCCAGCGGGGCCGAGAACAGCACGGCGTTGCGGCCGTCCGCCCAGGTATCCCAGTGGCGCACGAACAGGCGGTCGTAGACGCGGCCGCTTGCCTTGTTCTTCGCCTGCGCGTCCATGCGGTCCTTGGTGCAGGCGAGGTCGGCGCAGTCGCGGAACACGGCCATGCTCAGGGCGATGCGGTCGCCCGTGGGCGAGACGCGGAAGTTGTCGACGTCGAGCGGCAGGTTTGTGACCTGCACCGGCTCGCCGCCGCCCGCCGGCTGGCGCCAGACCTGCGAGCTGCCCGAACGGGTCGACAGGAAATAGACGGCGTCGCCAGTTGGTGCCCATTCGGGATCGGTGCTGCTGCTCTCGTGCTGGGTCAGCGCCTTGGGAGCCGATTTGCCGTCCAGGCCGGCGATCCACAGGCTGGTGTGGCCGCGGTTTTTCTCCATGTTGGTAGCGCGCACCGTGTACACGACGCGCGTCGCGTCCGGGGAGACGGCCGGGCTGCCGACGCGTTCCAGGGTGACCAGGTCTTCCACCATCAGTCCGCGCGGGGCGGCCACGGCATTGGCGGCAGCCAATGCCGCCGCCAATACAACTAAGCGTGATTTCATCGATTCCTCTTCAGGCGTGTCTCGGGTGTTGTTCTCGTGCGCGCGGTTCCGCGCGGCGAAGCCAGCAATTTAACACGCCCTGCGCCGGGAACCGGCGAGATGTACCCGATGAGGATCGCTCCGTGCCGTTGGCCGACTCAGTCGTCGAGGCCGTCCGGGTCACGCCGGCCCAGCCGGACCAGCACGGCGCCCACGGCTGCCAATGCCAGGCCGCCCGCCATCCACTGGAGGTCACCGTTCTGGACACCGATGATCGCGATCGCGATGCCGGCTGCGATGCACAGGAAGCCGATGACGTCTTTGACCCGCATGATGTCTCCGCCCGTTCATGCTGTTGAGTTGCCGTAACAGTAACACGACGGGTGCCCATGTGTGGGCCCATGCCGGGCGCGCCGTCGCCACTGGCCCGGCCGCTACACAGCCTCCATCTTGCGCGCGTTGGCGTCGGTCCGGAACACGAGCGGCCGCACGGCCTGCTCCTCGCGCGTGCGCCGGGCATGCAGCACGACGGCCTGCACCTCGGCGTGCCGGGGCGATTTCGCACAGACCGGGTCGGCGTTGTCGGCGTCCCCCGTCATCGCATAGGCCTGGCAGCGGCAGCCGCCGAAATCCTTGGTCTTTTCCGGGCATGAGCGGCAGGGTTCCCGCATCCATCCATCGCCGCGGTAGCGGTTGAACGCATCGCTGTGATACCAGATATCGTGCAGGCTTTGCTGCGTGACATTCGGAAATTCGAGCCCCGGCAAAGTGCGGGCGGCATGGCAGGGCAGGGCGACGCCGTCGGCTGCGACCGCAAGGAACACCGCGCCCCAACCGTTCATGCATGCCTTGGGGCGGTCCTCGAAATAGTCGGGTACCACGAACAGAATGCGCACCTTGTTGCCCAGCCGTGCGCGGTATTCGTTGACGACCGCTTCCGCCCGTTTCAGCTGTTCATGGCTGGGAAGCAAATGGTCGCGGTTGGCCAGGCCCCAGCCGTAGTATTGCGTATTGGCCAGCTCCAGGTATTCGACACCCATCTCCAGCGCCATCTCGATGATGCGGCCGACATGGTCGAGGTTATGCCGGTGCAGAACGACGTTCAGCACCATCGGATAATCGTACTGCTTGATCAGCCTGGCGACCCGCAGCTTCAGGTCGAAGGTCTTGGTGCTCGACAGGAAATCATTCATTTCCTTGGTCGAATCCTGGAACGACAGCTGGATGTGGTCAAGGCCTGCTTCCTGCATCCGCGTAATCCGCGTCTCATTCAGGCCGACGCCGGAGGTGATCAGATTGGTGTAATAACCGAGCCGGTGCGCTTCTCCGATCAATTCATCCAGGTCCTCTCGCAGCAGCGGCTCGCCCCCGGAAAACCCGATCTGCGCGGCGCCCAGCTGGCGCGCCTGCCGCAGCACGTCGATCCACTGCGCCGTGGTCAATTCGTTGCGGTTGTCGGCGTAATTGAGCGGGTTATAACAGAACACGCAGTGCAATGGGCAGCGATAGGTCAGTTCGGCCAGCAGCCAGAGTGGCGGAGCAAT
>JBBWZO010000263.1:0-2762 GCA_039649125.1 Massilia sp.
CGGTGGTCGCCCCGAGCAGGCGCTGCGACAGCACATAGGCCAGGTCGCGCCGGCTCACCTTGATCGCGTCGGATGCGGTGCCGAGCTGTTCCAGCTGTTCGTTCGACAGGCCGACGCAGATCTTGCCGTCCATGATGGCGATGGTGGCCGGCACCGCGCCGGCGTCGCGGATGATCTGTTCCACTTCGCGCGCGGTCTGCACGTTCTGCGGGTAGGGCATGCCGTGCGAGATGATGGTCGATTCGAGGGCGACGATGGGCAGGCCGGCCTCACGGGCGGCGGCCACTTCGGGGGAGAACAGCAGGAACGATTGCATGGTGATTCCAGTATCGGCAAAAACTTAAACGTGGGCGAGGGCGCCGAAGGTGTCCGGCGCCAGTTGCGGGCAGACGGTTTCGCGGCAGGCGATGGTCATGGCGGCCAGCTGCAGGCCGCGGCGGCAGGCCAGGGCGAGATCGTTGCCGCCGCCGTGCAGCGACAGGCAGACCGCGGCGGCAAAGGCGTCGCCGGCGCCGGTGACGTCCACGACGGAGGCAGGCGGCGCGGCAAGGTGTTCCACCGTGCCGTTCGGGCAGGTGTACAGCACGCCGCGCGCGCCGAGCGTGACGATCACGTCCTGTGCCCCTTGCGCCTGCACTTCGCGGCAGGCCTGGGCCAGGTCGGCATCGCTGTCGAGCGGCCGGCCGACGCGCGCCGCCAGTTCGCCCGCGTTCAGGATCAACAGGCGCACGCCGTGCAGCGACTCCGGCAGGCGCTGCATCTTCGGTTCCGACACCGCGACGATGACCACCGAAATGCTGTCGCGCGCGGCGTCGCGCTGCAGGGTGGCGACGGCCTCCATCGACAGGTTCAGGTCGGCCACGATCAGCGAGGCGCCGGCGCGCTGCTGCTGGCGCATGTCGAGGAAGGCCGGGGTGATGCGGTCATACAAGGCCATGTCGGCCAGCGCCACCACCATCTGGCCGTCGTCGCCCAGCACGGCGGTGTAGGTGCCGCTGGCGGCATCGTCGAGTTTCAGGCTGCCGCGCGTGTCGATGCCGGCGCTCTCGGCATGGGAGAGCAGGGCGCGGCCGGACGAATCCTTGCCGACCGCCGTGATCAGCGAGACCGCCGCCCCCATGCGCGCCAGGTTCTCGGCAATGTTGCGTGCCACGCCGCCGAAGGATTCGACCGCGCTGGCCGGGTTGGAGGTGCCCATCACGAGCGGCGCGAGCGCGCGCAGCTTGCGGTCGAGGTTGGCCGCGCCGACGCACAGGATCGGCCGCTGGTCGGGCAGCACATAGGCGCGTCCCAGCAGGCGGCGTTCGCGCACCAGGGTGGCGATGTAGCCGGCCACCGCCGAGCGGGAGAGGCCGAGTTCGGCGGCGAGATCCTGTTGCGCAATGAAAGGATTGGCGCGGATCAGCTCGTACAACTGTTCTTTTTTTGAGAGTTCAGTCACGGTCGGGGCGTAGAGCGCCTGACAAAGCTCCATGGCCAGGTTGCGCGTTTCGCCGTACTGGCTTCGACGCTGCGCTTTGCTCCAAGTGCAGCGCACTCGGAGCCCATGAAGTTTTGTCAGGCGCTCTTTATCAACAAATGTTTTTGAATGCTAGACAAATGTTTTATTGCCGTCAACACATTTATCAGCTTTGCTAGATTGTATCGACATGCCTACGGAGCGCGACACTTAATTTACGCGCATTTATTCGTCTGTCGTATAAATGAGTAAGAGAAATGGTATTTGCCATACATATCCTCGATAATGCATAGTTAGAATAATTTTTGGCACTCTGCGCCGCCCCGCCCCGCCCCGCCTTGGCGCCGGGCCGCACCCTCCCAGCCCGCACGACCGCCTCCCTCACGAACAGATTCAACAGAAGGAAACCTCATGTCCAGCAACACCCCATTTGAAGCCGCCGATATCATTCGCGCCCGTAAGCCGGGTTTTGAACCGCGCGTGGCGATGATCCTCGGTTCCGGCCTCGGCGTCCTGGCCGAGCAGATGACGGACGCGGTCTCGATCAGCTACAGCGAACTGCCGGGCTTCCCGATCAGCACCGTGCACGGCCACGCGGGCGAACTGGTGCTGGGCACGCTGGCCGGCGTGCCGGTGGTCTGCATGAAGGGCCGCGGCCACTTCTACGAAGGCTATGGCGCCAACGTGATGACCTCGGCCGTGCGCACCTTCAAACTGCTCGGCTGCGAGATGCTGCTGGTGACGAATGCCGCCGGTTCGCTGCGCGCCGAAGTCGACGCCGGCAGCGTCGTCGTCCTGACCGACCACATCAACCTGCTGCCGGGCAGCCCACTGGCCGGCCCGAACGACGACCGCTTTGGTCCGCGCTTTTTCAGCATGGCCAATGCCTACGACGCCGAGCTGCGCAACCTGGTCAAGGAAACCGCCGCCGCCAAGGGCATCACCATCGCTGAAGGCGTGTACCTGGCCGCGCCGGGCCCGAACTTCGAGACCGCCGCCGAAATCCGCGCCTTCCGCACGCTCGGCGCCGATGTGGTCGGCATGTCGGTGGTCCCGGAAGTGATTTCGGCGCGCCACTGCGGCCTGAAAGTGGTCGGCGTATCGGCCATCACCAACCTGGCCGAAGGCCTGACGCCATTCCCGCTGTCGCACGAGCAGACCCTGAAGTACGCGGCGATCGCCGCGAAAGACCTGGTCACCCTGATCCATTCGTTCACCGAGCGCCTGGGTTCGATCCAAGGTGTGCAAAACCCGGCGGCTCAATAATCATCGAGGCATCCATGTCACGTGCATTCATCCTCCT
>JBBWZO010000290.1:0-4959 GCA_039649125.1 Massilia sp.
GCCATGCTCGACCTGGCTGACGGCGCCGAACAGCGCGTCCGGCAGCGCGGTGACGTGGGCGCGCAGGCCTTCGCAGCGCGCCACGATGTCGGCCACTTCGGGATTGTGCAGCGCCTCTTCCGACACCACGCAGTGCAGCGGCGCGCCGCGCAGGTCGAGCCAGGCCTGGCACAGGTGCACGCCGTCGAGCAGCGTGCGGCCGGCCTTGCGCCGCGCCTGGGAACTGGCGGCCAGCGCCTTGAGGTCCTTGTAGAAGGGATTGTCGCGCGAGGTGATGGTCTTCATGCGAACGCCGTGTCGTTTCCTGCGTGCACCAAGCCTTCTTCCGCAGGGGTGCCGAACAGGTCCGCCTGCAGCAGGTTGCGCACCGGCGCGAACGAGCGGCGGTGCACCGGCGACGGGCCGTGCAGGCGCAGGCGCTCGAGGTGCAGCGCGGTCGAATAGCCCTTGTGCTGGTCGAAGCAGTACTCGGGATACAGGGCGTGCAGGCGCACCAGCTCGGCGTCGCGCGCGGTCTTGGCCAGGATCGAGGCGGCGGAGATCGCATGGCACTTGTCGTCGCCTTCGATCACGGCGTGGGCCCTGACGTCCATGGGCGGGCAGCGGTTGCCGTCGATCAGGGCGATGGTCGGCACCGTCCGCAGGGCTTCCACCGCGCGGCGCATCGCCAGCATGGTCGCGTGCAGGATGTTCAGGGTGTCGATTTCCTCGCACGAGGCTTGCGCGACCGCCCAGGCCAGCGCGTATTCGCGGATCTGCGGGGCGAGCTCGTCGCGGCGCGCCTCGGTCAGCTTCTTCGAGTCGCGCAGGCCCTCGATCGGGCGCTTCGGGTCGAGGATGACGGCCGCCGCGAACACAGGGCCGGCCAGCGGACCGCGGCCGGCCTCGTCGACGCCGCAGACGATGTCGAGGTCGGTAAACGGACGCAGCCGGGGCGGCAGGCCGGGATAGAAATTGACGCGCTTCTTGCTCATTGCTGTTTTTGCTCGCTTATTTGCTTGCTGTATTGCTTGCTGCCTTGCCGGACAGCTTGCTTGCTTGTGCTCAGGCTTTGCCGATGACCCGCAGCACTGCCTGGGCACTTTCCTGGGCGCTGTTGCGCAGCAGGCTGTGGTGCATGTCTGTGAAGCGTGCCGCCAGCTTATCGCGCAGCGCCGCATCGTTCAACTGCGCCCACACGGCGTCGGCCATCGCCTCCGGCGTGGCGGCGTGCTGCAGCAGCTCCGGCACCAGGAATTCGCGCGCCAGGATGTTCGGCAGCCCGATCCAGGGCTGGTAGCCCATGTGGCGCATGATCTCCCAGGAAGCGCGCATGACCTTGTAGGCGATGACCATCGGCTTCTTGAACAGCGCCACTTCCAGCGTCGCGGTGCCCGAGGCGACCAGCACCGCGTCCGCGGCGGCAATCGCCGTATGCGAGTTGTCGACCAGTTTCAGGGGCACGTCCTGCAGGCCGGCGCGCGCCACGATCTCGCTGAACCAGGCGCGCTGCTTCCCGCCGGCCATCGGCACCACGAAGCTCAGGCCGGGGTCGCGTTTCGCAAGCAGGCCGGCGGCACGCACGAAGGGTTCGGCCAGGTATTTCAGTTCGCCCATGCGGCTGCCCGGCATGATGGTGACGACGCGAGCGTCAGCGGCCAGCCCGAGGCTTGCTCGGGCGCCAGCCGCGTCCGGTATTAACGGAATGGTTTCCGCCAGCGGGTGGCCGATATAGGTCACCGGCACGCCGGCGTCCCTGTAGATCTGCTCTTCGAACGGGAAGATCACCAGCATGTGCGAGACCGCGCGCTGGATCTTCCTGATGCGTCCGCCGCGCCAGGCCCAGATCTGGGGGCCGACGAAGTGCAGCGTCGGGATGCCCTTCGCGCGCAGTTGTTCTTCCAGGCCCAGGTTAAAGCCGGGATAGTCGGCGCCGATGAAGGCCGCCGGCGGATCAAGCAATAAGCGATCCCGCAGGCGGTTCTGGATGCCCTTGATCTCGCGGTAGCGCGGGATGATTTCGAACAGGCCGCGCACCGTGAGGGTTTCGAGCGGCACGTCGGAAACGAAGCCCTGCTCGATCATGCGCGGGCCACCGATGCCGTGGAAGCGCGCATCCGGCAGGTGCGGCCGCAGCCCGGCGATCAGGCGTGCGGCGAGCATGTCGCCGGACACTTCGCCGGCGACCATGGCCAGCGAGGTGCCCGCAGCCGCGCTGTGGGAGCCCAATCCGTCAGCGGACGATGCCACGGGTGGCGATGCCCAGGAAATCGCGCATGGCGCGGATGCTGGCCGCCGCGTCCGGGTTCTCGCCCTCTTCGCGCTCGAGGGCCGCCTTGGCTTCTTCCAGCGTCAGGTTCGAGCGGTAGATGTGCCTGTAGGCGGCGCGGATGCCGTCGATCTGCGGGCGCGTGAAACCGCGGCGCTTCAGGCCTTCGATGTTCACGCCGCGCGCGCCGGCCGGGTTGCCGGAGACGAGCACGAAGGGCGGCACGTCCTGGGTCAGGCTGGTGTACATGCCGATGAAGGCATGCGCGCCGATCTTGCAGAACTGGTGCACGCCGGCGTAGCCGGAGAGGATGGCGTGGTCGTCCACGTGCACGTGGCCGGCGAGCTGGGCGTTGTTCGAGAAGATCGTGTGGCTGCCCACCTGGCAGTCGTGCGCCAGGTGCACGTAGGCCGAGATCCAGTTGTCGTTGCCCAGTCGGGTGACGCCTTCGTCCTGGGTGGTGCCCAGGTTCATGGTGACGAACTCGCGGATGGTGTTGTCGTTGCCGACTTCCAGGCGGGTCGGCTCGCCCTTCCACTTCTTGTCCTGGGGCGCGGCGCCGATGGAGCAGAACTGGAAGAACTTGTTGTTCGTGCCGATCGTCGTGTGGCCTTCGATGACCACGTGCGGACCGACGACGGTGCCGGCGCCGATACGCACGTTCGGGCCGATGATCGAGTACGGGCCGACCTCGACCGAGCTGTCCAGCTCGGCCTTCGGGTCGACGATCGCGCTCGCGTGAATCTTGCTCATTACTGCCCCGCTGCTGCTGTTGATGCCGGCACTGCCGGCGCATTCTCGTTGGCGCGGATGGTGCACATCAGCTCACCCTCGACGGCAACCTTGCCGTCGACGCTGGCGGTCGCCTTGTATTTCCAGATGCCGCGCGCCACGCGCAGGATCTCGACGTCCATCACCAGCTGGTCGCCAGGCCCGACCGGGCGCTTGAAGCGCGCGTTGTCGATGCCGACGAAATACACCACCGAGTTCTCGTCCGGCTTCACGTCCATCGTCATGAAGGAGAGGATGGCGGCGGTCTGCGCCATCGCCTCGATCATCAGCACGCCTGGCATCACCGGCTGGTGCGGGAAGTGGCCGTTGAAGAATTCTTCGTTGACGGTCACGTTCTTGATGGCGGTGATGCGCTTGCCGATTTCGACGTCCAGCACGCGGTCCACCAGCAGCAGCGGATAGCGGTGCGGCAGGTATTCCTTGATCTCGTTGATGCCGAGGGTACGTTTTTCAGGTGTGCTCATTTTTCTTGTGTGTTTTCTTCTGTAATCGCTTTGATTGTTTTTTCAAGCTGGCGGATCTTGTCGCGCATCGAGTTCAGGTTGCGCACGATCGCGGCCGACTTCTCCCATTCGGCATTCTTCGCCAGCGGATAAAAGCCGGTGTACTGGCCGGGTTCCAGCACCGAGCGCGACACCATGCTGCCCGACGAGATGTGCACGTTGTCGGCGATCTCGAGGTGGCCCAGCACCATCGCCGCGCCGCCGAAGGTGCAGCGGCTGCCGATCTTCGCGCTGCCGGCCACGCCCACGCAGCCGGCCATCGCCGTATGCTTGCCGATGTGGCAGTTGTGGCCGATCTGGATCTGGTTGTCGAGCTTGACGCCGTCTTCGATGACGGTGTCGGCCAGCGCGCCGCGGTCGATCGAGGTATTCGAGCCGATGTCGACGTCGTCGCCGATGATCACGCGTCCGGTCTGCGGGATCTTGATGTAGGCGCCGCCCTCGCTGGCGAAGCCGAAGCCGTCGCCGCCGATCACCGCGCCCGAATGAACGATGCCGCGCGCGCCGATGACGCAGTGGCGGTGGAAGGTGACGTTGGCAAAGAAATGGGTGCCCTCGCCCACCACCGCGCCGCGGCCGACGAAGCAGCCGTGCTCGATGACGGCGCCGGCTTTCACCACCGCGCCCGCCTCGATCGTGACGTGCGGGCCGACGTGGGCCGTTGGATCGATCTCGGCCGAAGCGTCCACGACCGCGCTCGGGTGGATGCCTGGGGCCGGCGCTTCTTCTTCCAGCGACACGAAGTACTGCGCGGCGCGGGCGAAATAGGCGTAGGGGTTGGTGGTGACGATGCGCGCGCCCGTGTACGTGGTGCTCACCGACGTATTGTCCAGCGGCGACAGGATCAGGGCAGCCGCTTCGCTTTGCGCGGCCAGCGCGCGCAGCTTGCTGTTCGAGAGGAAGCTGATCTGGGTCGGGCCGGCGCTGTCGAGCGGCGCAATGGAGGCGACCACCAGGTCGGGATCGCCGTACAGCTGGCCGCCGAAACGCTCGACCAGGTCGCCCAGGCGCACGCCCCGGGTTGTAAATTCGAGTTGTTCGCGTGATTCCAAAATATTACTTGTCCAGCAGTTTCAGGATCTTGTCGGTAATGTCGATGCGCGGGCTCACCCAGGCCGCTTCCTGCAGCACGGCGTCGAGTTTTTCCTGCTCGGCGATCTGTTCGATGATTTTGAAGGCCTTCTGCGCGATGGCGGCACGTTCCTCGCCCTTGCGCTGCATCAGGTCTTCGGTGAACTCGCGCTGCATGCGCGTCACGTCCTTTTCCATGTCGAACAGTTCGCGCGCGCGGCGGGTGCGTTCGATGTCGGTCAGGCGCGGCGCGTCGGCGTCGAACTTCTCGCTCATCTGCTTGAACTTGGCCACCATGTCCTCGGTGGTCTTCTGGCGCTTCGAGAATTCGGCCTGGATCTTGGC
>JBBWZO010000341.1:0-23713 GCA_039649125.1 Massilia sp.
CATTCTGTTCGATGTGTACGGCACGCTTGTGAAGATACAGGACAAACGCTCACCTTTTCGGCAACTGATCCAGATCGGCGCGCGCCAGGGCCGAACACCGGGCGCCAGGGATGCCGAAATCCTGATGGGCCGGCCTGTCGGGTTGCTTGAAGCCGCTGAGCTCCTGGGAATCCGGTTGACGGACGGGGAGCGCGAGGGACTCGAACGTGACTTGCATGCCGAGGTCGCGTCCATTGTTCCATTCGAGGACACACTGCCCGCGCTGCATGAGTTGAAGGCTCGCGGTTTCACATTGGGATTATGTTCGAATCTCGCCCTCGACTATGCAGCACCGGTCTTGTCGGCACTCCCGCCTGTATTTGACGCGTATGCCTGGAGTTTCGACGCGGCGGCAATCAAGCCGGACCCGGCCATCTACACATATGCCTGCCGGCAGCTGTGCTGTGCGCCCGGCGAGGTGTTGATGGTTGGAGATACTGTCGAAGCGGATGTCGAAGGGCCGCGTGCGTTCGGGATGCAAGCGCTCCTGCTGAACCGTCACCGACGCTCGAGTGCGGAAAATTCGCTCTCCTCGTTGTCGGCTCTATCCGGCATGATCCGACGCCTGGCGTGAACGAATGCTGGCCCGTGGGTTGATGGGCGAATCGTTCACACGTGTTCGGGCATCACGTGCACGCGTCGGCAGGCGCCGAACCGTTTCCCGACATCGTCGGCCAGTCGGGACAATGATCCCTCCCGGCCGACACACGTTTTACTTCTGCATGCTGTAACGCTCGAGCCAGTGCGCATACGATGCCGGCAACACCCAGGTCGGACGCTCCACGCCCAGCTCCTTGGCTGCCTGCAGCGGGTAGTGCGGATTGGCCAGGTGGGCGCGGCCTACCATGACCAGGTCCAGCTGTCCCTCGGCCACGGCGCGTTCCGCCAGGTTCGGGCCGTCGAAGCCCCACGCCGAAGCGACCGGAATGCCTGCTTGTTCACGCACGCGCTTCGCCACCGGGCCCAGGAAGGCCGGCCCCCAGGGGATATTTACGTCCGGAATAGTAAAGTTGACGCTGACGCTCAGCATGTCCAAGCCCCGGGCGCGCATCATGCGAATCAGTTCGATCGACTCGTTCACGGTTTCTTCGTCCTTGCCATCGTACTCGATGACGCCGAGGCGCGCGGTGAGCGGCAGGTTCGCCGGCCAGACTTCGCGCACGGCCTCCAGGGTCTCGAGCAGGAATCGGCTGCGGCCGGTGAAATCACCGCCGTACTGGTCGGTGCGCTTGTTGGAGTGCGGCGAAAAGAAGCTCTGGCCCAGGTAACCGTGAGCGAAGTGCAGTTCAAGCCATTCGAAGCCGGCAGCGCGCGCGCGACGGGCAGCGTCGACGAAATTGGCCTTGACGCGGGCGATGTCATCAAGGGTCATTTCCTTCGGCACTTTCGGCAGGTTGTTGCCGAAGGCAATCGCCGACGGTGCGATGGTATCCCAACCGTAGGCATCATCCGACGGAATGTGGTCGTCGCCTTCCCACGGACGGTTGGCGCTGGCCTTGCGGCCGGCGTGGCCGATCTGGATGCCGGCGACCGCGCCGGCGGCCTTGATACGGGTGGCGATGTGGGCCATGCCCTCGACCTGTGCATCATTCCACAGGCCGGCGCAGCCCGGCGTGATACGGCCTTCCGGCGAGACCGCGGTCGCTTCCACGATCACCAGGCCGGCGCCGCCGCGGGCAATGCCGGCGTAATGCGTCTGATGCCATTCATTGACGAAGCCATCGTTGGCGGTGTACTGGCACATCGGCGGCACCGCGATGCGGTTGCGCAAGGTAACGTCTTTCAGTGTGAACGGTGTAAATAAGGCTGACATATATCTTTCGTATTCGGAACGTGAAGGTCAAGCCGCGGTCTGCGCCGCGGCGGGCGGCCAGTATAGAAGGAACGTCCGAAACGTGCTGGCGAGCCCAGCATTTTGCGTGCCGTACCGTTCGATCCGCGCTGACCGCGGGTCGCGGAACGTTCGGCAAGCGCCTCCCGTCAGTGTCTGCAATCGTTCAGGGCCCGGCTCCCTGTTCCGATGCAAGGCGAATCTGGTCAGCCACCGGCCTGCACGGACCACTGTGATAATCTCGTTGGTCGCTCACTTTCAGGGACCGTCATGACCTTGCCCGTTGTCGCTATTTTCGTTGCCAAACCCGGCTTTGAACAGAAACTGGAAACACTTTTCCGGAGCGTTGTCGAGACGACGCTGCGCGAGGAAGGGTGCATCAGCTATCAAGTGAACCGCGACATGGCCAATCCACGTCGCTTCGTGTTCACCGAGGAGTGGCGGAGCCAGGCCGATCTCGACCGGCATCTTGCAGCTCCGCATCTGCAGATGCTGTCCGAGCAGGTACCAGAGTGCATCGAATCGAGCGATGTGCTCCTCCTGGCGAAGCTTGCCGGCGGTTCGGCATAAGCTTGCTCGCAATGTGCGAATTTCTATGATCCAAGACCTCTTCAGCAATTGACTTGGAAGGTCTGCAATCGGGCCCCGAAAGCGGACGCCGGACTGCCTGAGTGCACGGTGCTGTGTCTCACAAGCACGAGGTTTTGTTGGGCGCGCTAAGGAGATATCGCACTTCCAGAATCGCCGCGATCAATCCTGCCCCTGGCGCAAGCCGCGACGTCCTTCAGCCAGGGGTGCGCCTCGTGCCAGCGGGCTGCAAACGCCTCGATCGCAGGCAGGTGCCGCAGCGATGCGCCCAGCATGTCCAGTCCATCCATGAACATGCGCCGGTGGCGGTCACTCAGCGTGAAGCTCGCCGTTCCTGTCGCACTGAGCACCTGCAGGCGCTCCACATCGATCCGTAACTGTATCGGCGACGTCGACGCGCTTGCCTCTGCAAACAGGCGCTGTGCATCTTCTTCCGGCACGGTCGCGAGCATCAGGCCATTGTTCATGGCGTTCGAGTAGAAGATTTCGCCAAAGCTCGATGCAACCACCGCGCGCACTCCGAACTGCTGCAGTCCCCAGACCGCGTGTTCCCGGCTCGAGCCGCAACCGAAATTCGCGCCCCCCAGGATGATCGGCGCAGCGGCGTACGCCGGCTGGTTCAGGACAAAGTCCGGGCGCGCACGCTGTTCTCCGTCGAAGCGCAGGTCGTACAGCACGCCGCGGTCCAGGCCGGCTTTGTCGATGCCGCGCAGGAACTGCTTCGGCATGATCTGGTCGGTGTCGAGATTGGCAATGGGAAGCGGCGCCGCGATGCCCTCGATGATGGTGCTTTTACTCATGATTTTCCAAAAGCTTTCTGACGTCGGTGATTTTTCCGGTAATCGCGGCGGCAGCGGCCATTGCCGGGCTCATCAGGTGGGTAACGGCGCCTCGTCCTTGCCGGCCCTCGAAATTGCGGTTGGTGGTGGAGGCGCAGCGTGTGCCGGGCGCAAGCACGTCGTCGTTCATGGCCAGGCACATCGAGCAGCCCGGCTTGCGCCATTCGAATCCTGCCGCGATCAGCTTGTCCGCGATGCCTTCCCGCTCCGCCTGGTCGCGTACGGCGCCCGAGCCCGGCACGACCATGGCCCGCACGCCGGAGGCGACCTTGCGCTCGCCGATCACATCGACGACCGCCCGCAGGTCCTCGATGCGGCCGTTGGTGCAGGAACCGATGAACACGTGCTGGATCTCGATGCCTTCCATGGGCAGGCCGCTGGCCAGGCCGGTGTAGCGCAAGGCCCGTGTTTCCGACGCATTTGCCGGTTCAGGAATGACACCGCTCACCGGAATCGCCTGGTCGGGGCTGGTGCCCCAGGTGACGGTGGGCGCCAGCCCGGTCGCGTCGAAGTGGTGCTCGACGTCGAAGCGCGCATCCGGATCGCTGGCAAGCAGGCGCCAGTGTGCCAGTGCGCGTTCCCTCAGGAAGTCGTCGCCGGCCAGGTCCGGGCAATGGGCCAGCACATACTGTACGGCCGTCTCGTCGGGCGCAATCAGCGCGCCGCGCGCACCTGCTTCCACCGCCATGTTGCAGAGCGTGAAGCGCGCCTCGGTGCTCAGCGACGCGACGGCGGAACCGCAGAATTCGACGACATAGCCGCGCGCACCCTGGGCGCCGATGCGTGCTATGACCATCAGCACCAGATCCTTCGCGGTGGTGCCGGGCGGAAGCGCGCCGTCGATCCGGATCCGCATGTCCTTTGCCAGGCGGTACACCAGCGTCTGCGTGGCCAGCAGGTGCTCGACCTCCGTGGTGCCGATGCCGAAGCCGAGCGCGCCGAGCGCGCCGTAGGTCGTGGTGTGGCTGTCTCCGCAGATGACGACCATGCCGGGCCTGATCATGCCGTGCTCGGGCGCGATGACGTGCTCGATACCCTGCCAGCGGTCATTGGTGTCGAACAGCGGAATCCCATGCCTGTCGCAATTACGCTTCAGGTTGCTCGCCTGTAGCGCCGAGTCGGCGTCGTCGATGATCCGGAACTTGTCCGGATGTGTCGGAATGATATGGCTGACGGTCGCCACGTTCTGCCCCGGGTACAGGGTGCGCAGGCCGCGTGCGTCCAGGCCGGCGAAGGCCTGGGGGCTCGTGTACTCGTTCATCAGGTGCAGGTCGGCGTACAGCAGGACGTTGTCCTCGTCCAGCTGCGCGACCGTGTGGGAGTCCACGAGTTTTCGGTAAAGTGTCTTGCTCATTGGCTCATTGGCTCATTGGATTTATATCAGTGGGGACTTACTCGGCGCTGATCCCGCGCTCCTTGACCAGCTTGCTCCATACCGGGAGTTCCTGCGCCAGCCGCGCCTGGGCCTGGGCCGGCGTCGACGGCGTCGGATCGAACCCATCCTGGACCAGTTTCGCTTTCAGGTCGGGCGAGTTGATCGCCTTGTTGAGGGCGGCATTGAGCTTGTCGATGATGGGCTTGGGCGTATTCGCCGGAGCGAAGACCATGAACCAGGTTTCGAAGTTGTACCCGGACAGGCCCGATTCCTGGAGGGTCGGCACATTCGGCAGCAGGGGCGAACGCTTCGGACCCGTGACACCGATGGCGCGCAGCTTGCCGGCATTCACGTGCGGGACGGCGGCCGACAGCACGGGGAAGCTCATGTCGACCATGCCCGCCATCGTATCGACGAGGGCAGGCCCGCCGCCCTTGTACGGAATGTGGGTGATGTCCGTCCTGCTGACGTCCTTGAACAGCTCGGCGGCGATGTGGAAGGTGCTGCCTGGCCCGGCCGAACCGTAGTTGTACTTGCCCGGCTGCGACCTGGTGGCGGCGAGCAGCTCCTTCGTGTCCCTGGCCGGGAATTTCGGATTGACGACGAGGACATGCTGGGACGCGGCCACCATGCCGATCGGCGCCAGGTCTTTCAGCGTGTTGTAGGGCAATTTGGGGAACAGCGAAGGATTGATGGCCAGCGAGACCGTCTGCAAACCGATCGTGTAGCCATCGGGGGCGGATTTGGCCACGGCATCGACGCCGATGTTGCCGCCCGCACCGGCCTTGTTCTCGATGTAGATGCTGCCGCCGACCGCTTTCGCCCATTCGTCCGCGATGCGGCGCGCAACGATGTCCGCGCTGCCCGCAGGCGCATACGGCACCACCAGGCGGATCGGACGCGATGGATAGCTGTCCGCACATGCGGCAGTCGATACCAGGGATGCTGCGGCAAGCAGGGCAAGTTTCAGTTTCATGGTCTCCTCCGATGTTCAAGTTGTAGGCTGCGTTGGCCGTGATTCCGGCGTTATCGGTTGAGTAATCATATTCAAAAAAATGAGCCGTATAATTCATCTTTCGGAATTTCATTAGGTCGCACAGGTTAATAATGGATGGTCTCAACGATTTGTCGTTCTTCGCGCTGGTCGTCAAACACGGCAGTCTTGCCGGCGCGGCACAGTCGCTGGGAATCACGCCCCCAGCCGTGAGCAAGCGCTTGGCCGCGATGGAAGCGCGCCTGCGGGTCCGCCTGCTCAACCGAACGACGCGCCGGATGAGCCTGACCCCGGAAGGGGAAACCTATCTGGCAGAAGGGGAACGTCTCGTGGCCGAGCTGGAAGCGCTCGAGCGGAAGATTTCCGGCGGAAGTGTGGTTCCGCAGGGTTTGCTGCGGATTAGCGCGACGCTCGGTTTCGGCCGCAGGCATATCACGCCGCAGCTATCCCGCTTCGCCCAGCACTATCCGGAAGTCGAGGTGCAGCTGCATTTGACCGACCGGCCGGTGAACCTGGTGGAGCAGGCATTCGACCTGGCCATCCGTTTCGGCGAACAGCCTGACGCGCGGATCACCGCGCGCAAGCTGGCGGACAACCGCCGCTTCCTGTGCGCGTCCCCCGCCTATCTCGCCGCCCGTGGCGCGCCGGCCGCGCCGCGCGACCTGCACAACCACAGTTGCATCGTCCTGCGCGAAAGCGATGAAATCTTCGGCAACTGGCAGTTCCGCTCGGGGACGAAACAGGAAACCGTCAAGGTAAGAGGCCAGCTCAGCACGAACGACGGCGAGGCCGCGCTCGCCTGGGCGCTGGACGGGCACGGGATCGTGTTGCGCTCCGAGTGGGATGTGGCGCCGTTCCTGCGCTCCGGCCGCCTGCGTCCGCTGCTGGCGGACTGGACGGCGCTGCCGGCCGACATCTACATCCTGTTCCCGACCAAGAGCCATTTGCAGGCCAAGACAAGGGCGATGGTCGACTTCATGCTCGATGCGTTTGCCGACAAACGGCGCATGGACCGATCGGCCGGCAGCAACGCCGAGCTGCTATGGTAAGCGTGCGCGCTCCTTCTTACGGCCTGCCCGGCCAGGCTGCGGAAGCTGAAAATGCTCCGCAAGAAAATCGATAAAGGCACGGGCACGGACCGTCTGGTTACGCTGGCTGGGGTAGTACACGAACAGGTCGGCCGCAGGTAGCGTGAATTCCGGAAGGACGATCTTCAGCCTCCCGCTGTCGAGGTACCTGGCCAGATCCCATTCCGACCTGATCAGGATTCCGTGGCCGTCCAGTGCCCATCCGAGGACGATGTCGCCGTCATTGCTCGACAGCGCACCATGTACCTTGACCACCTCGCTGTCATCGTGGTGCTGGAAACGCCAGATCCCGTAGGCGTCATCGTTCTGCCTGTGGATGATGCAGCGATGGTGGGCGAGGTCGGCCAGGCCGGCCGGCGTTCCGTGGCGTTCGAGGTAGGCCGGGGAGGCGCAGAGAAAGCGCCGGTTCGACATGATGCGGCGTGCGTTCAGGCGCTTGTCCGGCAGCGCGCCGAACCGGATGGCCAGGTCGAAACCGCTTTCGACGAGATCGATGGGCCTGTCGGTCACTTCCATCTGGATTTCGACCTCTGGATAGCGCACGGCGAATGCGGATACCAGTGGCGCGATCGACGTACGACCAAACCCCAGGGTAGCGTTCACGCGCAGCAGTCCGCGCGGCGTCGCGCGCCCCTGCGAGACCACGTCCTCCATTTCCTTGATCTCTTCCAGGATCCGCGTCGCATGCCGCAGATAGGTTTCGCCCTCGCTGGTCAGGCTCACGCTGCGCGTCGTCCGGTTGAGTAGCCGTACCCCCAGGCGGCTTTCGAGTGCAGCCAGGCGTTTTGTCGCTGCGGGAGGGGTCAGGTCGATCGCCCGCGCCGCGGCAGCCAGGCTGCCGAGCCGGGCGACCAGGACGAAGAACTGCATGTCCGACGTGGGTTCGCTCTTCACTTCGTCTCACTTCACAATTGAATTTCGGAGAATTATAAGGCGGTTGTTGGCGATTAATCTACCGACATTCCCACACACACAATCGCATCCAGGCCATGCGATTTTTCCAGGAGACTTCCATGAAGATCGTCGAAATCCGCGAAAAAACCGTCCCCATCAGCTCGCCGATCCGCAATGCGTACATCGACTTCAGCAAGATGAGCTTGAGCCTCGTGGCTGTCGTCACCGACGTGATCCGCGACGGCAAGCCGGTGGTCGGCTACGGATTCAATTCCAACGGCCGCTATGGCCAGGGCACGCTGATGCGCGAACGCTTCATTCCGCGCATCCTGGAGGCCGATCCGGCATCGCTGGTCGATGACACCGGTACCAACCTCGATCCGCACAAGATCTGGAACTGCATGTTCACCAACGAGAAGCCCGGCGGCCATGGCGAGCGCTCGGTGGCGATCGGCACCATCGACATGGCGGTCTGGGATGCGGTGGCAAAAATCGAAGGCAAGCCGCTGTTCCAGCTGCTGGCCGACCGTTACGGCAACGGCCAGGCGGACCGCAAGATCTTCGTCTACGCCGCCGGCGGTTACTACTATCCGGGCCAGGACCACAACAAGCTCAAGGACGAGATGCGCAGCTACATCGACCGCGGCTACACGGTCGTGAAGAAGAAGATCGGCGGCGCCTCGCTCGACGAAGACCTGCGCCGTATCGACAGCATCCTGTCGGTGCTGCAGGATGGCCAGAAGCTGGCAGTCGACGCCAACGGCCGCTTCAACCTCGATACCGCGATCCGGTATGCGAAAGCGCTGTCGCAGTACGACCTGTTCTGGTACGAAGAGCCGGGCGACCCGCTCGACTTCGAGCTGCAGGCAACGCTGCGCAACTATTACAGGAACCCGATGGCAACCGGCGAGGACCTGTTCTCGATGCAGGATGCGCGCAACCTGATCCGCTACGGCGGCATGCGCGCCGACCGCGACTGGCTGCAGTTCGACTGCGCGCTGTCGTACGGCCTGGTCGAATACCTGCGCACCCTCGACATGCTGCGCGAGCACGGCTGGTCGCCGAAGCGCTGCATTCCGCACGGCGGCCACCAGATGTCGCTGAACATCGCTGCCGGTCTCGGCCTGGGCGGCAACGAGTCCTACCCGGACCTGTTCCAGCCGTATGGCGGCTTCCCGGACGGCGTCAAGGTCGACAACGGCTACATCACCATGCCTGACCTCCCTGGCATCGGTTTCGAAGGCAAGGCCGACCTGTACGCCGAAATGCAGAAGCTGTCGGCCTGAGCAGGCATTTGTAATTTGTATAGATGCGAAAAAGGCAGAGGATTTCTATGCCTTTTTCGCTTGCATCCGGTTGAAATGCCCTTACTCCGCGTAGCTGCCGGACTTCCTGATGATCGGCCCCCACCGATCGATTTCCGCCTTCAAATGGGCGCGCAGCGCTTCAGGGGTAGCACGGTCCGGCGCCACGGCGTCCGTACTGAGGTCTGCCAGCCGTTTCTTAACGGTGGGATCCTTCACGGCATGTTGCAATGCGCTGCTGAGCTTGTTCACGACCTCCTTTGGCGTTCCCTTCGGCGCATAGACCCCATGCCAGACCGACAGTTCGAAACCGGGCAAGCCGGCACTTGCCAGCGGAGGCAGCCCCGGCAAGCTGGCTACCGGCGTCTTGTACGTGACGGCATAGGCTGCGACTTTTCCGCTCCTGATGTGGCTCATCGTGTTGGTCGCCTGGTCGCACATCAGGTCGACCTGGCCGCCCAGCAGGTCGTTCATGGCAGGTCCGGTACCTTTGTACGGCACGGTGGTGAGTTCGACGCCGATCGCGCTCATGAACAGCATGCCGCAGAGGTGCGACGCCGCCCCGACCCCGGCGTTGGCAAGCGTCACCTTGTCCTTGTTCGCCTTCACGTAAGAAAGCAGCTCCTTGATGTCTTTGGCCGGGAAGTCCTTCCGGCCAATCAGGGTGGACGTTGCGTCGGTCGCAAGACCAATCGGTTCGAAACTGTCGATGCTGTTGTACGTCAGCTTTGGATACAGGCTCGGCGCCGTGGCGTGCCCGACGTGATGGACAAAAATCGTATAGCCGTCGGGACTGGAACGGGCCACGCGTGCAGCGCCCAGGGTACCCCCGGCGCCGCCGACGTTTTCGACAATGATCTGTTGCTTGAGATTGGTCCCCATCGACTGCGCCAGCAGGCGGGCAATGGTGTCGCTGGGGCCGCCGGCGGCAAACGGGACGATCATCGTGATCGTCTTGGCCGGGTAGTCCGCCGCATGTGAAGCGGCGCTTGTCGCCAGTGCGAACCAGACGAGGGATGTCGAGAGTTTGATTTTCATGCTTTTGTCTCCTTGAAGGTGTCCCTGCCGGCAGGCAGGGATGATGAAATGCGGCGCGATTGCCTTACACCTGCACCGGTCTTTCCGCCGGCTGCGTACATCCTTCCAACGCTGAATTTGCGCATGCGGCCGCGATCGTCGCGCTGCATGCAAACGCGTGTCGGGATCGTTGTAGATTAATCCACAGAAAATCCCGTTTATTCTCCAGAATTCATTTATGAAATGAGCAGAAGTGAACGCTGAAATGGCCGGGATATGCGACTTGTTGGCTGAACGTCGATAGGGCGTCAGGGAGTGGGGGAAGCAGCTTCCTTGCGTGCCTGCCCGATCCGGTGCAGAGTAGCGCCTTCATCGCAACAGAGAGACTTCATGCTGACCGAACGCGTCGATTTCCAGGGGCCGCACGGCAAACTGTCGGGCAAGCTCGACATGCCCGACGGCACACCGCGCGCCTACGGCGTCTTCGCCCACTGCTTCACCTGCAGCAAGGACGTGCTGGCGGCCAACCGCATTTCGCATGGCCTGGCCGAGCGCGGCGTGGCGATGCTGCGCTTCGACTTCGCCGGCCTCGGCGCCAGCGCAGGCGATTTTGCGGACACCAATTTCTCGTCGAACGTCGAGGACCTGATCGCGGCCGCCGCTTTTCTCCGCGAAAAATTCGAGGCGCCGCGCCTGCTGGTCGGCCACAGCATGGGCGGCACCGCCGTGCTGGCCGCGGCGCACCGGATTCCGGAATCAAGAGCGGTGGTGACGATCGCCTCGCCGAGCGACCCGCACTATGTCGTGAACGCCTTGCTGCACGAGCACCTCGACACCATCGCCCAGCTGGGCGAGGCGCGCGTGAAACTGGCGGGGCGCAATTTCAACATCCGCCAGCAGTTCGTCGAGGATGCGACCCAGCACCAGTTGGCCGATCGGATCGCCAACCTGGGCCGTGCGCTGATGGTGATGCATGCGCCCAATGACGATACGGTCGATATCGCGAATGCGTCGCGGATTGTTGAGCTGGCCGCGTATCCGAAGAGCTTCGTGTCGCTCGACGGGGTCGATCACCTGGTGACGGGGAGGGAGGATGCGGCGCAGGTGGCCGCGATGATTGCGGCGTGGAGTGCGCGGTATATCGACGCGGCGTGAACGGAGAGGCATGGTAGGGTGGGCACTCCGTGCCCACGCGCAAGCCGGCACAGTGCGGACGTGATTCTTACGTGGATGCTGATCAGCAGCGGAGTCATCCAGGGTGACACCACGACATGATGACGGAGCCACGATAACGCAGTCAACACGACGCAAGCGTTCGCGTGGGCACGGGGTACCCACCCTACGTAAACGCTGCTTACTCGTCGAACTCCTCCGCCAGGTTCTTCCACCCGCGGCTCTTGGCGAACGCCGCGAACTCTTCCGGCGCTTCGAGCACGATCAGCTTGCGCTCCTGCAGGCCCGGGTCGCTGTGGCCGAAGTCCGGCCCTTTGTAGCCGAGCGCGCGCAGGCGGTCGATGATCTGTTTTACCAGCACGCCATCCTTGTAGAGCCCGGCGTCGATGGGGGCCGCGAAGTCCACGTACACGTCGATGATCCCGTAGCCCTCGTCGAAAATGCGGATCGCCTTGACGTCGTGGGAACGGCCGGTGCTGTCGGTGGCCTTGAACGGGCCGGACAGTTCAATGTCGGAATCGGTAGTCATGGTGCGAGCATACCACCTTGGGGGGAACCTCGATAAACCTACTGCGCGTCGGATTGTCGGCTTGCGGTGCGCGCTGTACGTCAGTACAGCTCCGCTCCTCAGCCAACACTCCTTCCGCTCGCTACGGTTTCTCGAGGTCCCGATGCTTCACGATTATTCAACCGCAAAACACATTCTTTTTCAGCAGTAAATTACTTGCGCGGCCTGTAAATCGCCCCCAGCCGGTCCGGCGTACCCGGAATCCGCTCCAGGCGCGGATAGCGCAGGCCGCCCTGGTAGTCGAGCGAGATGGTGCGCAGGTTGTTGCCCTTTTTTACCAGCAGCTCGATCGGCGCCTTGCCGTTCTTCGTCGCCTTCACGGCCGCCTTCAGCACTTCCGGCTTGAACACCTTGTTGTTCACCGCGACGATGGTCGTGTTGCCGGCCAGGCCCGCGCGGAAGCCGACGCCATCCCAGGTCACGTTCGTCACGCCGCCGTCGGCGCGCACCGAGAAGCCCAGCGAATAGCTGAAGTCGGTCGACTTGCTGCGTTCCTCGGATGCCTTGACGGTGTCGGTCGGGGTCTCGGTATAGACCAGCTTCCAGCCGGCGCGCTTCAGGCCGTCGAGCGGGGCGCCCGGGCCGTGGCCTTCGATGCGGGTGCGCAGGAAGGGCGCCCAGTCGAATTTCTGCACGCGGTTGAGCGTAGCGACCACGTCCTCGAAGGTGTAGAAGGCCGGCAGCATGCTGCCGTCGTTGATGCCGTAGAAGGCGCGCGCGAAATCGTCGAGCGAGCGCTTGTCGCCGGACAGTTCGCGGATCCTGGTGTCCACGTCCAGCCAGATCAGCGCGCCTTCGGAATAGTAATCCTCGCTGCGCTGCCAGTTGCTCCAGGCCAGCGCGCGGCGGCCGGCGATGATCGGGTCGTTCACCGTGTCCTGCACCGCGCGCCAGGCGCGGCCCTGCACGTTGTCGTAGCGCGCGGCGGTGGCGGCCAGCGCATCGCGCGCGCCCTGCTGCGAGACCAGGCCGGAACGCGCGCCCAGGATGCTGCCCCAGTACTGGGTCTGGCCTTCGTACACCCACAGCAGGCTGTTCTGCAGCGGGGTGTTGAAGTTCGGGACGTCCTGGCCGGCCGGGCGGCGGAACTTGCCGTTCCACGAGTGGGTGTATTCGTGCGGCAGCAGGTCGCGCACCGCCTCGTTGTGCGCCCAGTCGGTGAAGTAGCCCGGCTTGACGCCGTTCTCGCTCGACTGGTGGTGTTCGCGGCCGATGCCGCCGAATTCGTCCGACAGCGCCAGCAGGAAGTCGTAGTGCCGGTAGTGGTGCGAGCCGAACAGCTTCAGGGCCTGGTCGACCATCGCGCGGTGCGCGGCGATCTGCTCGGGTTTCGCTTCCAGGCTTTCCGGATTGTCCGCGACGACGTTGAGCGACACGCGCACCCTGGCGCCCGGGTCGAGGTCGTACTGCCTGAAGTGGCGGCCTGCGAAGATCGGCGAATCGATCAGGGTTTCCAGGTCGTGGGGCTTGAACCGGACTTCGTCGCCCTGACGCTCCATCGTCTCCAGCGCCGTGCCGTACTGCCAGCCGGCGGGCAGCGTCAGCGAAGGCTGGACCGTGATGCGGCGCGCCACGTAGCCGGCCGGGTACAGCGTCACCGACGGCCATTGCAGGCCGAGGATGTCGTCGGTCATGACGATGCGCCCCTGGGCCGGGTCGAGCGGCGACAGGAACTGGTATTCCGCTTCCAGGGTCGACACGCCCTCGGGCACGGTCACGTGGAAAGCGAAGACCTCGACCGGGTCGCGCGTCCATTCCACCGGATTGCCGTTGGCGCTGAACTTCAGGCCAGCCAGCTGCGTCAGCGGGCCGCTCGGGCCGTGGTTCGCGGGCAGCCACTGCGGGTACAGGAAGGTCATCGGGCCGGGCTTCACCGGCACCGTCATGCGCATGCGGAAAATCTGCTGCGACAGGTTGGTGGCATCGACCTTCAGCACGATGGTGCCGGGGTAGGGCTGGTCGACCGGGGCGGGCACGGCGGCCTGCGCGGGGAAGGCCAGCGCGAGCGCCAGGGCCAGGCTGGAAGCCGCCTTGGCGGCGAAGGAGAAGGGGGCGTGGGCGGTCATCTGGTAAGCGATGTGAAGAACAAAACCGGACGAGTGTAGCACGCAGATAGTTGCACAACGGTATGAAACATGGCGAAATACGAATGCAAATAAAATTTGAAAAAGGTCCAAAAATCCGTATTTCGTATCCCTTGAAAACCGCCCAGCGTGGCATTAGATTGGTCCCAACGGATGCTCACGATGAGGTCCGTCAACTATATCGCTTAACTTTACAAGGATATTTAATCATGCGTACTTTCGATCTGACCCCCCTGTACCGTTCCGCCATCGGCTTCGACCGCCTGGCCAGCCTGCTCGAGCAACGCGCCGAGTCGCAGCCGAGCTATCCGCCGTACAACGTCGAGCTGCTCGGCGAAGACAAATACCGCATCGTGATGGCCCTGGCAGGTTTCAGCCGTGACGAAGTGGAAATCGTTGCAGAACGCGACACCCTGCACGTGACCGGCCGCAAGCAGAAGGACGAGACCCAGCGTACCTACCTGCACCGTGGCATCGCTGCCCGTGACTTCGAACAGCGCTTCCAGCTGGCGAACCACGTGAAGGTCACCACCGCGTCCTTCGACAACGGCATGCTGACCATCGACCTGGTGCGTGAAGTACCTGAAGCACTCAAGCCGCGCAAGATCGCCATTGGCGATGCGAACGGCACCGTCGAGAACGTCCAGCAAATCGAGCAGCGTCAAGCCGCCTAAGATTGCTGGCCTGGCATAAGCAGTACAGGCAGTAGCGAAGAGGGTGCCCCAAGGGGCGCCCTTTTTTACGCCAGCCGGATCAGCCGCGGACCACGGATGTAGGGTGGACTCCTGAGTCCACGCGTTTTACGGTTCGGCAGACGCAGCGTTTCCAATGATCAGGTACGTCGTTCAGGCGATTTGGCTGGAACGATATGTTGACCACTCGACCGCTGCACCGCGTGGACTCGGGAGTCCACCCTACATCCGGGGCTGATCCAGCCTTACCGATGCTTTCGGCTTTGAAAGCCGGGACTGCCTTTGCCGGACAGTTTTGTCCGACAGGCGAAGCCCGCGAAACCGTCGCCGTTAAGGAAGTCTTAAGGATGAGTTTTAAGCATGTTCTAAGACAGATAGACGACACTAACGATCATCGATAACACGTTATCGACCAACCCTTTAATCCAGGAGCACGTCCATGCAAAACGAAGGTGCAGTTACCGCCATCACCGCAAAACGTCTCACGCTGGCGCTGTGCGCGGCGGGCGTTATCGGCGGCGCGGTCGGTGCGATTACAGTCAACCATAACAATGCCACCGCCCAGGCAGCAGCGCCGGCCGCCGCCGCTGCGCCCGCACCTGTTTCCGCTCCTCCGGTAGCGGCAGGCGCTCCCGCGGCCACCGTCACGCTGCCCGACTTCACCCGCATCGCCGCGCAGAACGGCAAGGCGGTCGTGAACATCCGCGTCGTCGGCACCACCAAGACCAGCGCGCGCGGTCCGCAAATGGATCCGAACGATCCGTTCTATGAATTTTTCCGTCGCTTCCAGGGCCCGCAATATCCGCGCGGCGGCCGCGACGCTCCCGTTTTCGGCGCCGGATCGGGCTTCATCGTAAGCCCGGACGGCGTCATCCTGACGAATGCCCACGTGGTGCAGGGCGCCGACGAAGTCACGGTCAAGCTGGCCGACCGGCGCGAATTCCGCGCCAAGGTGCTCGGCTCCGATCCGAAGACCGACGTGGCGGTACTGAAAATCGACGCGAAAAACCTGCCGGTCGTCCCGATCGGTAACTCGCGCAACCTGCAGGTCGGCGAGTGGGTGCTGGCGATCGGTTCGCCCTTCGGCCTCGAGTCGACCGTGACCGCCGGCGTGGTCAGCGCCACCGGCCGCAACCTGGGCGCCGAGAGCCAGGTGCCGTTCATCCAGACCGACGTCGCCGTCAACCCCGGCAACTCGGGCGGCCCGCTGTTCAATACCCGCGGCGAGGTGGTCGGCATCAATTCGCAGATCTACAGCCAGACCGGCGGCTACATGGGCATGTCGTTCGCGATCCCGATGGACGTCGCGGTGCGCATCAAGGACCAGATCGTCGCCACCGGCAAGGTGCAGCACGCGAAACTCGGCGTGACGATCCAGGACGTGAACCAGGGCTTCGCCGACTCGTTCAACCTGACCTCGCCCGAGGGCGCCCTGATCGCCAACGTGGAACGCGGCAGCGCCGCCGAACGCGCCGGCCTGAAGTCGGGCGACGTGGTGCGCAAGGTGAACGGCCAGGCCATCATCGCTTCGAGCGACCTGCCGGGCATGCTGGCGGTCTCGAAGCCGGGCGACAAGGTCGCGCTCGACGTCTGGCGCGACGGCAAGATCGTGCGCCTGAACGCGACCCTGGCGAATGCGGCCGACCCGGCCGCACAGAGCGAGCGCGAGGAAGTCGCGGCGCTCGACAAGGGCGCCAAGCTGGGCCTGGCCCTGCGTCCGCTGGAGCCGATCGAGCGCCGCCAGAGCGGCATCGCTTCCGGCCTCGTGATCGAGGATGCGGGCGGCCCGGCCATCGCCGCCGGCGTGCAGCCGGGCGACGTGCTGCTGTCGGTGAACGGCAAGCCGGTCTCCAGCGTCGAGCAGGTGCGCGACATGGTGGCCAAGTCCAGCAAGTCGGTAGCCTTGCTGATCCAGCGCGGGAATGACAGAATCTTCATTCCGGTGCGGATTGGCTAACATGGGCTTCTCCAGCGCAGCCGGGTAACGCGATACGAGGTGATTATGCGGCTGCTACTGGTGGAAGACGATACGATGATCGGCGAAGTGGTGCTCGACCTGTTGCGGGCCGAGCACTACGCCGTCGACTGGGTGAAGGACGGCGAAATGGCCGACACTGCCCTGGTGCAGAACCAGAACTACGACCTGGTGCTGCTCGACCTGGGCCTGCCCAGGAAAGACGGCCTCGACGTGCTGCGGGCCATGCGCGCCCGCAAGGACCGCACCCCGGTGCTGGTGGCCACGGCGCGCGATTCGGTAGCCCAGCGCATCGCCGGCCTCGATGCCGGCGCCGACGACTACGTTTTAAAACCCTACGATCTCGACGAACTGCTGGCGCGCATCCGCGCGCTGCTGCGGCGTGCCGCCGGGCGCGCCGAACCCGTGTTCGAATACAAGAACATCTCCGTCAACCCCGCCACCCGCGAAACCCTGGTCGACGGCCAGCCGGTGTCGCTGTCGGCGCGCGAATGGGCGGTGCTCGAAGCGCTGGTTGCCCGTCCGGGCGCCGTGCTGTCGCGCGCCCAGCTCGAGGAAAAGCTCTACAGCTGGCGCGACGAGGTGAGCAGCAACGCGGTCGAGGTGTACATCCACGGCCTGCGCAAGAAGCTCGGCAGCGACCTGATCCAGAACGTGCGCGGTGTCGGCTACATGGTGCCGAAGGCATGAAAGTGACCCACTCGCTGCGCGGGCGCCTGTTGTGGTTCCTGCTTGCAGCCATCACGCTGGCGGCGCTGGCGCAAGCCTCGATCGCCTACAACACGGCGCTCGACGACGCCGACCAGATCTTCGACTACCACATGCAGCAGATGGCGCTGTCGCTGCGCTCCGGTACGCCGCTGTCGAACGCCGAAGCGCAGAATCGGCCGGAGCGCGTCGAGGCCGGCCCCAGCAACGACGATCTGGTGGTGCAGATGTGGTCCCCGGACGGGGTGCAGGTGTTCCACAGCGTATCGCGCGCGCGCCTGCCGCAGCGCGCCGTGCTCGGGTTTTCCAACGTCAGGTCCAACGGCACCACCTACCGCGTATTCTCGATCCAGACCAACAACCAGACCGTCCAGGTCGCGCAGGACCTGGCCGTACGCCGCAACATGGCCAGCAACCTGGCGCTGCGCACGCTCGGGCCGATCGCAGTGATGATGCCGATCCTGATGCTGGTCGTGTGGTGGGTGGTGAGCGGCTCGCTGGAACCGGTGGCGCGGGTGCGCAAGCAGGTGGCCGCACGCCAGGCCGACGACCTGTCGCCGGTGTCGGAAGCGGGGTTGCCGGACGAAGTGCGCCCGCTGGTGCACGAACTGAACCTGCTGTTCGGGCGCGTGCAGACGGCCTTCGACGCCCAGCAGCATTTCGTCGCCGACGCCGCCCACGAACTGCGCACGCCGCTGGCCGCGCTACGCCTGCAGGCGCAAAGCCTGGACCGCGCCGCCGATCCGGAAGCGAGAAAGGTCGCGGTCGGGCGCCTGACCGCAGGCATCGACCGCGCGACCCGCCTGGTGGAGCAATTGCTGGTGCTGGCGCGCCAGGAAGCCTCGGCCGCGAACGGCGCCGCCACGCGCCCGGTCGACCTGGCCGAGCTGGCGCGCCGCACCGTCGGCGACCTGGTGGGTTTGGCCGCCGCCAAGGAGGTCGACCTCGGCCTGCAGCATGCGGATCCTGTCACCGTCGAGGGCCAGCCCGACGCGCTGCACATCCTGCTGCGCAACCTGGTCGAGAACGCGGTGAAGTACACACCGAACGGCGGCACGGTCGACATCGCGGTACGTTTTCAGAAGGATGCGGACAAGGACGCGGCCATGATCATCGTCGAGGACAGCGGGCCGGGCATTCCGCCCGAGGAACGCGAGCGCGTCTTCGACCGCTTCTACCGCGTCGCCGGCAGCGAGGCCGCCGGCAGCGGGCTGGGGCTGGCGATCATCAAGGCAATCGCCGAGCGCCATGGGGCGGTGCTCAAGCTCGACAAGTCGGAGCGGCTGGGCGGGCTGGCCGCGACCGTGACGTTCCCGCTGGGGAAGGCCTGATCGCCGGAACCGCCACGATACGTAGGGTGGAGTCCCGAGTCCACGCGGTTCGTGCAGTGGCGTTCCTTGATATCGTCGGCGATAGCCCCAGCCGGTCAAGGCATCGGTGTTGTGGCGGCGCCAACACGAATCACGCGCCGTACCGCGTGGAGTCAGGACTCCACCCTACGTATCGTGGTAGCGCGAAATCCCCCTCCCTCCGCTCCACGTTGGTGCATCCTCCGCCCCATCTTGGCAGAGTCACACTCCTCTGCAATAAATGTTAGTCATCATTTACGTCTTCGGGTATCTTCTCATTTTTGCCCGCCGAATAATTTTCATCGGCGAAAGTTTAAAATCACAAAGGGCAGGCAAACCTGTCGTTGCCGCATTGCATGGGGAAGATGTAGATGAATGAGTTGGTTACGAGTATTAATGGCATTATCTGGAGCCCGGCGCTGATCGCCATGTGCCTGGGCGTGGGCCTGTATTTTTCGCTGCGCTCGCGTTTCCTGCAGGTACGCCACGCGAAGGAAATGATCCGCCTGATGTTTGAAGGCAAAAGCTCGGAGCAGGGCGTGTCCTCCTTCCAGGCACTCTCCATGACCCTGGCCGGCCGCGTCGGCACCGGCAACATCGCCGGCGTCGCCACCGCCATCACCTTCGGCGGACCCGGCGCCGTGTTCTGGATGTGGATGATGGCCTTCCTCGGCGCCAGCTCGGCCTTCGTCGAGTCCACGCTCGGCCAGGTCTACAAGGAACAGCTCAACAAGGAATACCGCGGCGGCCCCGCCTTCTACATCGAAAAGGGCCTGGGCATGAAGTGGTATGCCATCACCTTCGCCCTGGCCACCATCCTTGCCACCGGCTTGCTGCTGCCGGGCGTACAGGCCAATTCGATCGCCGAAGGCCTGCAGACGGCTACCGGTCTCGACCGTGCGTACACGGGCGTCGGCCTGGCGCTCGTACTGGCCTTCATCATCTTCGGCGGCGTCAAGCGTATCGCCACCTTCGCCGAATTCGTGGTGCCTTTCATGGCGCTCGGCTACATCCTGGTGGCCGCCTTCATCATCGTGCTGAACATCGACCAGCTGCCGGGCGTCGTGAGGCTGATCATCAGCTCGGCCTTCGGCTTCGATGCCGGCTTCGGCGCCATCCTGGGCCTGGCCATCATGTGGGGCGTCAAGCGTGGCGTGTATTCTAACGAAGCGGGGCAGGGCACCGGCCCGCACGCCTCCTCGGCAGCCGAAGTCAGCCACCCGGCCAAGCAGGGTCTGGTGCAGGGCTTCTCGGTCTACATCGATACCCTGTTCGTGTGCTCGGCCACGGCCTTCATGCTGCTCATTACCGGCCAGTACAACGTCGAGGGTCCGGACGGCAGCGCCATGTTCACCGGCGTGAAGGGCGTGGCCAGCGGCCCGGGCTACGTGCAGACGGCGCTGGAAAACGTGATGCCGGGCTTCGGTGCGCTCTTCGTTGCGGTGGCGCTGCTGTTCTTCGCCTTTACCACCATCGTGGCCTACTACTACATCGCGGAAACCAACATCTCCTACATCGACCGCCAGGCGCGCCAGCCCTGGCTGAAATTCGTACTGAAACTGGTGATCGTCGGCGCGACCTTCTACGGCACCGTGAAGACGGCCGACCTGGCCTGGACGCTGGGCGACATCGGCGTCGGCCTGATGGCCTGGCTGAACCTGGTCGCCATCGTATTGCTGCACAAGGTGGCCTTCAAGTGCCTGCGCGATTACGAAGCCCAGCGCGCCGCGGGCAAGGACCCGCAGTTCGACCCGGTGGCGCTGGGGATCAAGGGTGCCGATTACTGGGAGCGGCGCCTTGCCGAGGGCAAGCAGGGCGGCGCGGCTGACAAGGCCGAGAAGGTGGCTTGATCCAGTATCGTGTACGGCATGACGGCAGCTTCGGCTGCCGTTTTGTTTGGGGACCACAGGCCTTTAGCGCAGGGACGTAGGGTGGACGGCTACACCGCAGATGCTGGATAGCCTGTGGTTCATGCGCCGCCCACGCGTTCAACTACACGCCGAGCGGAGGGGCAGACGTAAAAAAAGGGACTGGCAAGCCAATCCCTTTTCATGCAATGCGCTAACCGATCAGTCGACCGTCGCGCCGCTCTGCTTTGCCACCTTCGACCACTTGGCCGCTTCGGCCTGGACGAACTTGGTGAAGTTGGCCGGCGTATCGCCTACATAGTCGGAACCGGTTTCGGTGCGGATCCTTTCGAATTCCGGCGACTTCATGAACTTGACGGTTTCGGCGTTGATCTTGGCGATCACGGGCGCCGGCGTCTTGGCCGGGGCGAACAGGCCGTACCAGGCGTAGGACTCGACGGCCGGGATGCCGGCTTCGGCGAAGGTCGGCACGTTCGGCAGCAGCGGCGAACGCTTGGCGCTGGAAATGGCGATCGGCTTGACCTTGCCGCTCTTGATGTGCGGCATGATCGCGATGGTGCTGTCGAACATGATCGGGATATGGCCGCCCAGCAGGTCGGAGATGGCCGGCGCCGAGCCCTTGTACGGGACGTGGACCATGTTCAGCTTCTGGACGCTGTTGAACAGTTCGCCGGTCAGGTGCTGCGGCGTGCCGCTGCCCGAGGAGGCGTAGGAGAAGTTGCCCTTCTTCGACTGGATGTGGGCGATCAGCTCCTTGAGGTTATTCGCCGGCACCGACGGGTGGGCCACCAGCACCAGCGGCACGCGCAGCAGGTTGCTGACCGGCGCCAGGTCCTTCAGCGGGTCGAAGGTCATGTTCTTGTAGACGCTCGGGTTGATGACGATCGGCGCGCTCGAGGTGATGAGCAGGGTGTGGCCGTCGGGCTGGGAACGGACCACCGCGGCCGTGCCGATGTTGCCGCCGCCGCCGGCGCGGTTATCGATGACGAAGGACTTGCCGAGGCTTTCGGAGAGCTGCTTGGCCCACGGTCGCGCCGCGATGTCGGACGGGCCGCCCGGCGGCCATGGCACCACGACCGTGACGTTCTTGGCAGGCCAGTTCTGGGCGAGGGCGCTCAGCGACACGACCGAGGCCGCGAAAGCGATGGCGAGCGATTTGGTGGAGAGTAGCTTCATATCCGACTTCCTTTGGTTGATTGTCCGGCTGACCATATTGATTTTACACGAAGCGCATACGCTCAGGCCATGCCTTGTCGGGGCATACGCAGCATGCTGGCGCATGAAAAAGACCCGCCGTACGCGCGCGGCGCACAGCGGGTCTTTTCCTGCGAAAGCCGAACAGGCAGCTTCCGCACCTTCCATCACGAATGCATCAGAACTTGTGCCAGAGGCGCGCGAAATAGGCCGCGCCGTTCAGGCCGAACTGCACGCTCTCGTACTTGAAGCCGTTGTCGGTTTCGTTCGGATCTTGCGGGGTAGGAGTGACGTCGAAGATGTTGGTGCCGCCCACGGTCAACCTGGTGCGCTCGCTGAAGGACCAGCTGAACGACAGGTCGGCCGAGGTCTTCGCTTCGTAGTGCGCGTTCGGCACCGGCGGGCCCGAGAAGGTGCCCAGCGTCTGCGGACCGAAGTGGATGATCCGGAAGTCCGTGCCGAATTTGCCTTGCGTGTACTCGAAGCCGAGCGTGGCCTTGCGGCGCGGGCCGCCCTGTTCGATGAACAGGCGCTCGCGCTCGGACAGCAGCACGTCCTCGAAGCCGGCCAGCGCGCGCGGCGCGTGCACGTTCGTCACCTCGGTCTTGCTGAAGTTCAGCGCCAGGAAGGTGTTCAGGCGGCCGGCGGCTATCGGCATGCGGTGCGACGCGGTGATGTCCAGGCCTTCGGTCGTGGTGTCGATCGAATTGACGAAGAACTGGGCCTGGCCCACGCCGAGCGACTGCAGGGTCGCGCCCAGCGCCGGGTAGTTGTCGGCGTCGAAGCGGCCCGACAGCACGATGCGGTCGTCGATCTTGATGCGGTACAGGTCGGCCGTGAGCGAGGTCGATTGCGATGGCGACCAGGTCGCGCCCAGCGTCACGCTCTTCGATTTTTCCTCGGTCAGCGCCGGGATGCCGGCGGCATTCGCCACCGCGCCGCCGTTTGGCGCCAGCACCACGTCCAGCGGCTGGCCGTTGACGAAGTCGGTGAAGGTCGAGGAGAACCAGACCTGCTGCAGCGAGGGCGCGCGGAAGCCGGTACTGACCGAGCCGCGCACCAGCACGTCGCCGCCCAGTTTATAGGACGCCGCCAGCTTGCCGTCGGTGGTCGAGCCGAAGTCCGAGAAGCGCTCGTGGCGCACGGCGCCGAGCAGCTTGAAGCGGTCGGTGATGTCCGCTTCGAGGTCGATGTAGGCGGCCGTGCTGTGGCGGCTGCGGTCGGTCGCGTCGACCGGCTGGAAGCCCGGGAAGCCCTGGCTGCCGGCATTGCCGCCCACACCCACGCCGTCGGCGTCGATGTAGGAACCCGGTTCGCCGGCGAAGATCTTGTAGTTCTCCTTGCGGTACTCGAAGCCGAAGGCCGCGTTCAGGCCCTGGAACACGCCGTCGTAGTAGCGGCTGAAGTCGGCGTTGGTGGTCAGCTGGCGGAAGGCGAAGCCGCCGGCGCCGAAGGAGTCCGGACTGATGCCGCGCCCGCCGTTTGCCAGGTCGCGGTTCGCGATCGAGGCGTTCAGGGTGTTGGCGATCGTGTAGTCGAGGCGGTTGTAGCCGTAGGTCTGCGAGAAGTCGCCGTTCCACTCGCCGAATCTGGTGCGGTAGCCGAGCGTGCCGTAGCGGTCGTCGACGTCGCCGTTGATGAAGGGGACGAAGCCATTCGGGTACATCGCCGCCGAATTGCGCGACGGGATGTCCTCGGAGCCGAGGCCGCCGCGCGCGAATGCCGCCGACGAGGCGTCGCGGCGCTGCACGCCGAGCGTCGTGTACAGGCGGCCGTCGCCGAGCGGGATGTCGCCATTGATATAAACGGTTTGGTTTTCGGTCTTGCTGTCGCCGATGATGCGCGGGTTGCCTTCCTCGGCGCGGTTCGAGCGGTCGCGGAACAGGTATTCGCCGGTCACCCCGAAGGTGCCGCCGGCCAGCGCGATGCCGCAGTAGGCCGATGCCAGGTAGTTCTCGCCGTCGCCGCGCCGGTACTGGCCGTAGCCGGTGACCGCTTCGCAGCCCAGGCTTTTCTTGAGTTCGATGTTCATCACGCCGGCGATCGCGTCCGAGCCGTACTGGGCGGCGGCGCCGTCGCGCAGCACCTGCACGTTGCGGATCGCCAGCAGCGGGATCGCGTTCATGTCGGTGC
>JBBWZO010000350.1:0-65845 GCA_039649125.1 Massilia sp.
GCGGCTACGAAGCCGTGACCCGCATCGCCAACGCCCCGGAATTCATCAAGGGCGTGATCAACTTGCGCGGCATCATCATTCCCGTGGTCGACATGCGCATCAAGTTCAATCTCGGCACCCCGACCTACGACCAGTTTACGGTCGTGATCATCCTGAACATCGCCGGCCGCGTGATGGGCATGGTGGTCGACAGCGTCTCGGACGTGACCACGCTCACCCCGGACCAGGTCAAGCCGGCCCCGGACATGGGCACCGCCTTCAGCTCGGACTACCTGATCGGCCTGGGCACGGTCGACGAGCGCATGCTGATCCTGGTCGACATCGACCGCCTGATGTCGTCCGCCGAAATGGGCCTGATCGACAATAAATTGGCAGCGTAAGACGGACGGCACCGAGCAACCGCCGTCTTCCCGCGGCAAACACAGAGGCAAGCAACGTGCCGTTACAGAAATCCGATACGGTCAAGGAATTTGACTTCAAGCACGCCGACTTCGAGCGCGTGCGCGCCCTGATCTACAGCCGCGCCGGCATCTCGCTGGCCGACAGCAAGCAGGAGATGGTCTACAGCCGCCTGGCGCGGCGCCTGCGCGCGACCGGCATCCAGTCCTTCGGCAAGTACCTTGACGACCTGGAAGCGGGGCGCCTGGGCGAGGAGTGGGAGTCGTTCACCAACGCGCTGACCACGAACCTGACCTCGTTCTTCCGGGAAGCACACCACTTCCCGCTGCTGGCCGAGCACGTGCGGGGCCTGCGCGGGCACGATGGCGGTCCGCTGGCCATCTGGTGCTCCGCCAGTTCCACCGGCGAAGAGCCGTACTCGATCGCCATGACGCTGTGCGAAGCCTTCAATACCTTGACGCCGCCGGTGCAGATCATCGCGACCGACATCGACACCAATGTGCTGTCTGTCGCCAGCGAAGGCATGTACGGAATCGAGCGCGTGGAAAAGCTGTCGCCGGAGCGCCTGAAGCGCTTTTTCCTGCGCGGCAAGGGCCGTAACGAGGGCATGGTGCGGGTGCGGCCGGAACTGCGCCAGCTCGTGACCTTCCGCCAGCTGAATTTGCTGTCGGACAGCTGGCCCCTGATTGGCCAAACGAACGGGCAGAAAAGCGGGCAGTTCGACGCCATCTTCTGCCGCAATGTGATGATTTATTTTGACAAGGAAACGCAGCGCAAGATCCTGGCGCGCTTCGTGCCCCTGATGAAGCCGCACGCGCTGCTGTTCGCAGGCCACTCCGAGAACTTCCTGTACGTGTCGGACTCGCTGCGCCTGCGCGGCAAGACCGTCTACGAACTCAATGACCGACGCACCTGAGCGCCTGGACCTGCGCACACCCCATGCATTCGAATAACCAGTTCGCCACCAACGTCTACTACGACCGCACCTTCGACTGCGACGCGGCGAAGATCCTGCCGGGTGAGTACTACTACACCGGCAAGAACATGCTGATCGTGACCGTGCTCGGCTCCTGCGTGTCGGCCTGCATCCGCGACCGTATCACCGGCCTGGGCGGCATGAACCATTTCATGCTGCCCGACGGCGGCGGCGACGCCGGCAACCCGGTGTCGGTCTCGATGCGTTACGGCACCTTTGCCATGGAAGTGCTGATCAACGACCTGCTGAAGGCCGGTGCACGCCGCGAGAACCTGGAAGCGAAGGTGTTCGGCGGCGGCGCCGTGCTGCGCGGCCTCACCGCGATGAACGTGGGTGAACGCAATGCCAGTTTCGTGATGAATTTCCTGAAGACCGAACGCATCCCGGTGCTGGCCGAGGACCTGAACGACATCTATCCGCGCAAGGTGTATTTCTTCCCGCGCACGGGCAAGGTACTGGTCAAGAAACTGATGCAAACCCAGAACGACACCCTGGCCAAGCGCGAACTCGACTACGCCAAGCGCCTCAAGGTCGAGCCGGTGGGCGGCGCGATCGATCTGTTCTGACCACGAAGGATATGACGATGAAAACCAAGGTCCTGATCGTCGACGACTCGGCCCTGATCCGCAGCGTGATGAGCGAGATCGTCAATTCGCAGCCCGACATGGAGGTGGTCGCCACGGCCCCCGATCCGCTCGTCGCGCGAGAACTGATCAAGAAACACAATCCCGACGTGCTGACCCTCGACGTCGAGATGCCGAAGATGGACGGCCTCGATTTCCTGGAAAAGCTGATGCGCCTGCGCCCGATGCCGGTGCTGATGATCTCGAGCCTGACCGAGCGCGGCTCGGAAATCACGATGCGCGCGCTGGAGCTCGGCGCGGTCGATTTCGTGACCAAGCCGAAGCTGTCGATCCAGACCGGCATGCGCGAATACACGGAACTGATCGCCGACAAGATCCGCGCCGCCGCGCGCGCCCGCGTCAAGGCGAGGACGGTGCAGCAAGGCGTCGCGCCAAGCGCGCTGCCGGCGCTGCGCAGCCCCTTAACCTCTTCGGAAAAACTGATCATCATCGGCGCCTCGACCGGGGGCACCGAGGCGATCCGCGAGTTCCTGATGCAGATGCCCTCGGACTGCCCCGGCATCCTGATCGCCCAGCACATGCCCGAAGGCTTCACCAGCTCGTTCGCCAGGCGCCTCGATTCCCTATGCAAGATCCGGGTGCTCGAGGCCGCAGGCAACGAACGCGTGCTGCCCGGCCATGCCTACATCGCCCCCGGCCACTCGCATCTGCTGTTGACGCGCTCGGGCGCCAACTACATGACGAAGATCGAGCAGAGCGAGCCGGTCAACCGGCACCGGCCCTCGGTCGACGTGCTGTTCCGCTCGGCGGCACAGGCAGCCGGCAAGAATGCGGTCGGCGTGATCCTGACCGGCATGGGGAAGGATGGCGCCGCCGGCATGCTTGAAATGACAAACGCGGGCGCGCACAATTTCGCCCAGGATGAAGCTTCCTGCGTCGTGTTCGGCATGCCGCGCGAAGCCATTGCCATTGGCGCCGCCCACGAAGTGGCGTCCTTGAGCGCGCTGCCGGGACTGGTGCTCGGCCATATGTCGGCCCAGGGCGGCCGGGCGTTGCGCGTTTGATCCGGATCGACTCCTTTTCCGCCGGTTTTATCGCCGTACGGCAACAAAAATGCTATTCTTGAGGCTGCTTGTTGCAGCGACTCAAGCCACACTAACCATTAGTAAAGATTCAACGGAGTAATTCATGGCTGATCCAAAGATGCGTTTCCTGGTTGTTGACGATTTCTCGACGATGCGCCGCATCGTCCGGAATCTGTTGAAGGAACTGGGTTACACGAACGTCGACGAAGCGGAAGACGGTGCGATGGCGCTGGCCAAGCTGCGCAGCGAACAGTTCGACTTCGTGGTCTCCGACTGGAACATGCCAAACATGGACGGTCTGACCATGCTGCAACACATCCGTGCCGACCCCGCACTGGCCAAGCTGCCGGTACTGATGGTCACCGCCGAAGCGAAGAAGGAAAACATCATCGCCGCCGCCCAGGCCGGCGCCAGCGGTTACGTCGTCAAGCCGTTCACCGCGGCTACGCTCGACGAGAAGCTGAACAAGATTTTCGAGAAAATGGAAAAGGCTTGAACATGGTCGAGCCAACCGCCGAGGTAGCTTCGCACGACGAAGTCCTGGCCCGGGTCGGCCACATGACACGCGCGCTGCACGACAGCCTGCGCGGCCTGGGGCTGGACAAGCTGGTCGAGAAAGCGGCAAGCGACATTCCGGACGCGCGCGACCGGCTCGATTATGTGGCGCGCCTGTCGGAACAGGCAGCCAAGCGCGTGCTCGACGCGACCGATACCGCCAGTCCCCTGCAGGACGCGATCGAACAGCGCAGCGCCGAGCTGCGCACGGCCTGGCAGGCGATGCTCGATGGCGGCGCAGGCGCCAATACCGGCGATATGCAGGACTGGCGCGCGCTGGCCGAGCGCACGGTGGCGGCCATGGCCGAATCCGAGCGTGCGGCAGCAGGCACCCGTGCCGAGCTGATGAACATCATGCTGGCGCAGGACTTCCAGGACCTGACCGGCCAGGTGATCGGCAAGATCACCTCGATCGCGCAGGACCTGGAAAAGCAGCTGGTGCAAGTGCTGATCGATTTCGCCCCGAGCGAGATCAAGCGCGACCTCGACAACGGCCTGCTGAACGGGCCGCAGATCAAGCCCGAGGGCAACCTCGAGGTCGTGGCCAACCAGGGCCAGGTCGACGATCTGCTCGACAGCCTGGGCTTCTGACGGACAGGTTTCAAGCAAGGCGGCGCCACGGCGCCATCCGATTCTTTCGCGACTCACCAATGCATCACACCAACTATATTGTTCGCGAACCGCTGCTCGATCCTGCGCAGCGCGTCATCGGTTACGAATTGCTGTGGCAGCGCGGCGGCCAGCCGGTCGGCGACGCGGACCTCGAGCAGCTGGTCGCCTTCGTGGCCGAACACGTCCAGCACGAAGACCATGGCTGGCTGCTGCGCGACAAGCAGCTCTTCCTCGACGCCGTGCCGGCGATGCTGTCGACCGACGCGCTGTTCGCGCTGCCGCCCGAGCGGACCGTGCTGAGCCTGCAGGCCCGGCACCTGATGGACCCGAACAGCCGCGCCGCCGTGCAGGCCGTGCGCGCCGGCGGCGTCGGCATTTCGCTGCGCGGCCTCGAGGTCAAGCACATCACCAAGGCCCTGGTTCCCTATGCCTCCCGCGTCGAGATGCGCTTTGCCGGCATCAACGTGGCCGAGCAGGCGCGCAGCTATGCGGCGGCGAAGCAGGCTTCACTGCGCATCGTCGGGCGCCCGGTCAGCAACTGGATCGACTACGACGCCTGCGCCGCGCTCGGCCTGGACGCCTTTGTCGGCAAGCTGCACCTGACCCCGCGCCCGGGCAACCCGGTCACGGGACTGAACCCGACCCAGACCATCATCCTGCAGCTGATGCAGATGGTGCAGAACAACGAGGACATCCCGAAGCTGGAGGGCGTGCTGAAGCGCGACCCGGCGCTGACCTACAAGCTTTTACGCAACATCAACTCGGCCGGCTTCGGCGCCGGCCGCGAAGTGCAATCGATCCGCCAGGCCATCAGCCTGATGGGCTACGCGCCGCTGTACCGCTGGCTGACTCTGCTGCTGGCCGGCGCCAGCGAAAGCGGCTATTCGCCGGTGCTGATGGAAACGGCCGTGGTGCGCGGGCGCCTTACCGAACTGCTGGGCCTGAGCAAGCTGCCGAAAGGCGAGGGAGAAAACCTGTTCGTGGCCGGCATGTTCTCGCTGCTGGACCGCCTGCTGGGCCTGCCGATGCAGCAGGTGCTCGAAACGATTCCGCTGCCAGCCGAAGTGGTGCGCGCGCTGCTGCGGCGCGAAGGCGTCTACGGGCCTTACCTGGCCCTGGCCGAGGCCTGCGAGCTCAGTTCCAACCTGGTCGGCGCGCTGGCCGGCTCGCTCGACCTGAGCCCGCTCGAAGTCAACAAGGCGCATTTGTCGGCGCTGGCGTGGGCGCAGGCGGTCACCCAATAGGTTTGCCCGATACCGAACACGGACGCGGGTGCGGTCTTGCGCCTGTGTCGCATGTTCGATATCCACGTGCCCAGGCACTTCATTCCCTGTGGCGCGGCGGATACCACGGCTGCGGCTGCGCGCCTGCGTCCGCCGAGCGGCCCAGCCGCAGGAGGATCCAGCCGAGGAAAAGCATGGGTGCGCTCATCGCCGAGGTCAGGAGTAATGCGGGCACGACGGGTGCATGCATCCAGATGACGACGCCGAACAGATAAACGAGGGCGGCGAATCCGGTAAATACGTACACCAGCGTGCCGGCCAGCCGAGATAGCGTCTTTACCAATGTTTTCATTGGCGCGGCGATCGTCCCGCTCGAGGTGAAGGCGGTGACGCTCTCTGTGGGCGCCGTCTCGGCAGGTCCGTTACCGCCCGCGGTTCGACGTCACCAGCCGCTCCAGCGTCTGCCGCATCTGCATCTCCATATGGTCGATACTGCACCCGACCTGTACCTGCTCGCCCAGCAGGAAGCTGCGGAAAGGCCGCAGCAGGCGGATTTCGAGGTCGACGACGATCGATAAAGCCGGCCCCAGTTGCAGGCGCACGCTCTTCAGCTTTCGGCCGAGATACAGATCCGCCGCCTGGTCGGGCGAGGCGCGCAGGCCGACACCGCTGGTGGAATAGTCGCATAGCGGCAGCTCGAACTGCTTGTTGGTGAGGGTGAAGGTGGCGGCAAAGTTGCCGTTCACGGGCGTTTCCAGGCGCGGCGCCGCGCGCCGGTTCAGCACCAGGCAGCTTCCGGGGAATACGGCCGGTACCAGGTTCGGCTGGCCCTGGGGCGCCCAGTCGCTTTCCAGGTCGAATTGCAGTTTCGCATTGCCGCCCAGGGCGGCGACGAAGGTCGCGCGTCCGGGGGGAATCCCGAAATCGCCGACCAGGTCGAGCACGAAATGCGGCTCTTCCGGGTCGACCGAGTCGATGCGCGCCAGCATCGGCTCGGCCTGCCCCTCGGGGAAAATGGTCAGCGGTTCGCCGGACTCGGCCAATGCGGTAAAAGTCTCGCCGATGTCATACGGGTCGCGCATCTGGTGCGGCGACATGGTCGGTGCGATGGGCGCCAGCCGGTCGGTCGGACGGGGCGGGCCCTTGCGGGGCGGACGGGGAGGGGAATCGGTCACGACGGTGGTCCTTGCTGGCATAAACTGCCCGGCATGAGGGCCGGGCATTTGACAGTATAAACCGCCGTGTCTCATGTTGCAAAAAGTTAAGACCTTTTTGCAAAAGAGCAGCGTCGATACGTCTCAGATTTCGAGGTTGTCGATCAGGCGCGTGGTGCCGAGCTTGGCGGCGGCGAGCACCACCAGCGGCGTGCCCTGGGCCAGGTCGCCGGCCGATGGCGGCTGCAGGTCGATGCGCTTGCGCACCGAGATGTAGTCCGGCTTCCAGCCGCGCGCGGCCAGCTGCGCCATGGCTTCGCGCTCGATCGAGAAGATGTCGAGGTGGCCGCCGCGGATTTCGTTGGCGACGAAGTTCAGGCCCTGGTACAGGGCCGGCGCCTCGGCGCGTTCTTCTGTAGAGAGGTACATGTTGCGCGAGGACAGGGCCAGGCCATCCTCGGCACGCCAGGTCTCGGCGCCGATGATTTCGGTCGGCAGGGCGAACTGGCGCGCCATGTTACGCACGATCATCAGCTGCTGGTAATCCTTCTTGCCGAACACGGCCACACGCGGCTGCACGCAGGAAAACAGCTTGGTCACGACCGTGCACACGCCGGTGAAGAAGCCGGGGCGGAATTCGCCTTCCAGCGTGTTGCCGAGCATATCCGGCGGCTGCACGCGGTATTCCTGCGGCTCCGGGTACATGTCTTTTTCAGTCGGCGCGAACAGCACGTAGACGCCTTCCTTTTCCAGCTTCTCGACGTCGGCCTGGAAGGTGCGCGGGTACTTGTCGAAGTCTTCGTTCGGGCCGAACTGCAGGCGGTTGACGAAGATCGAGGCAACCACCGGGTCGCCGTGCTTGCGCGCCAGGCGCATCAGCGACAGATGGCCCTCGTGCAGGTTGCCCATCGTCGGCACGAAAGCGGTGCGCAATTGGCCGCGCAGCTGGTCGCGCAGTTCGTCAATGGTCGAGATGATTTTCATGGTGTGAATGCGAAAAATTAAGGGCCGCCGGCGGATTCTTCGGTTCAAGCCGGCGAATAAGCCAGTCTTACATAAATCGGCGCGAACGGTTCGGCTTGGGTAATGTCGACCAGGGTTTCCTTGGCAAGCTCGAGCAGGGCGACGAAGTGAACGACGACGATCGGCACTGTCGCCTGGCCCGCGAACAGCTCGCCGAACTCGACGAAGCGCTGCGACTGCAACGTGCGCAGGATGGCCGACATGTGCTCGCGCACCGACAGTTCCTGGCGCCCGATCCGGTGGTGCTGGGTCAGTTTCGCACGCCGGATGACGTCCAGCCAGGCACGTTGCAGGTCATGCGGGTCGACATGCGGCAGCACCGGCGTCAGGCTCTGCTCCACGTGCAGCGAGGGGCGCTGGAAATCGCGTCCTTCCTGCGGCAGTGCGCCCAGTTGCACGGCAGCGAGCTTGATCTGCTCGTATTCGAGCAGGCGCCTTACCAGTTCGGCACGCGGGTCGCCCACGTCCTCGACCAGGTCGTCCTGCCGCTTGGGCAGCAGCATGCGCGACTTGATCTCGATCAGCATCGCCGCCATCAACAAGTACTCGGCCGCCAGCTCCAGGTTGCTCTTGCGGATCTGCTCGACGTAGTCCAGGTATTGCAGGGTCACCTGCGCCATCGGGATGTCGAGGATGTTGAAGTTCTGCTTGCGGATCAGGTACAGCAGCAGGTCGAGCGGTCCCTCGAAGGCGTCGAGAAAGATCTCGAGCGCATCCGGCGGGATGTACAGGTCGGTGGGCATGCGCAGCAGCGGCTCGCCGTACAGGCGCGCAATGGCGGCCGCGGCGGGATCGTCGAGGCCGGCGGGATCGGATGGCACGGCGCCGTCCGGCGAACTGCCGTCCGGCGCCGTTCTCCCATCCTTCACGGGGCGGGCCGGCGCATCGAGCGCGGCCTGGTCCGGCAACATGCCTGTTGGCCTTTAGACCTTGGTCTGGTACGGGTAAGCCTGCTGGCGCAGGCGCGACTGCTTGACGCGCTCTTCTTCTTCGAGCGAAATCGGCGCCTTGTCCCACAGCAGGGAACGGCCTTCCTGCTGGCGCTGCTCCATGCCAGGGGTCTTGGCTTTCAGCTCTTCGATGAACTTGGTGTGGTCGGACACGTAACCGGTGAATTTAGGCATTGTTTTAGTTTGGAAAAAGAAAAGCCGGGACGGCGAGCAGATTGTTCTGTCCGGGCGTCCCGGCGTCAAGCATTATGGGTGCAGGGCGTTCAGCTGGCGCGCGATGATGTCGTGGTTCAGCCACAGCACCGGGGCAATCTTTTCGGATGCGCCGTGGAACATCAGCGGGCCGGCGCCTTCCAGCACGAGCGAGGACAGGTGGTCGGTGATCAGGGCCTTCTTGTCCTTGTGCAGGGCGGTGATGGCTTCCGAGGTGCCGATCATGACATCGGCCAGGGCCGGAGTGTTGTCCATCGGCCAGGCTTCGAAGTTGCGGAACTGGGCGCTGGTCGCGTCGTTGTTGTACTGCTCGATCTGGTCGAGCAGGGATTGCAGCGACGTTCCTTCGCCCAGCCGGTCCTGGCAGATTTGCCATTGCTGTTCGGCCCAGGCGCCGCCGCCTTCCTTCTTCAGGGCGGTCAGGAGCGGGAACAGCGACAGTTCGACGCCGACGAAAATGTCCGACGAATTGGTGCGGATTTCCGGGCAGTTGAAGACGGTGGCGGCGATGCCCTGGTTCCAGGCGGCCTGGGCGACGCTTTCCAGGCGCATCTTGGCGTAGCCCTGGGTGTAGTTGGTGTAGGTCTGCCAGACGTATTTGCCGCCGATCAGGATCTCGGTGCCATGGTAGCCGTAGGCCGTGTAGCGCACTTCGCCGCCGGCTCGCGTCACGCGCTCACGGATCGCTTTAGACGCGTCGATCAGGTACTTCAGCGTGTTGGCGGTGACTTCGTCGAAGTTCATCAGGATCAGCTTGCCCAGGTCGCTGTCGAGCAGGGCGCGCGAGGACATGAAGCGCTCGCCGCGGCCTTTATAGATGCGGTTGGCAATGGCCAGGAAAGCCTTGATCTTCGGAATGCCGCCCGCCATGGTGTGGGCGAAGAACACGTTCGCGCCTTCGGGGATCAGTTTGTCGATCTCCTGCATGACCTGGGCGGCCGAGGTGGTGAAGCGGCGCACGCCGGCTTCGCGGCAGCGCTCGATCTTTTCCCAGTCCAGCTTGTCTTCCTGCCAGCTCTTCAGGGTAATGCCCGAGAGCATCTCGGTCGGATTCTGCTCGCCTTCCGGCGCGTCCATGTCGAAGCCGGCCATCAGCGGCACGTTGATGATGCGCCCGCCCAGTTTCTCTTCGGCCTCCGCATGCTCTTCCGCGGTCAGCGCGCGCAGGGCGCCGGATTCGTCGCGGCGGCCGACGGTGATGCCGACGATGGTCATGCCCGCCTTGCGTGCCTCATCGATCAGGCCATTGACATAGCCACGGCCGAACAGTTCGCCGAACAGGACGAAGACGTCGCCCTTGCGGAACACGTTGGCTTGCGGAATGTGGCGGAGGGGAGTCAATTCGGTCATTTTGTTAGCTACCTATCAAAGAGTTTGAAGGGGCGTCAGGCGCATGTTTCTTCAAAAAAACGGCATTATAACGTCGCCGCCTACCCCGGGAAACGGCTGGTCCCGGGTGCAGCGACAGGCTGTCGGTCTTAGCGGATGCGCATGCCCGGGGTTGCGCCCGGCATCGGGTCGAGCAGGTACAGGCCCGGATTGGTCTTCTCGTCCGCGCTTGATGCGCACAGCACCATGCCTTCCGACACGCCGAACTTCATCTTGCGTGGCGCCAGATTGGCCACCAGCACGGTCAGCTTGCCGATCAGGTCTTCCGGCTGGTAGGCCGACTTGATGCCTGAGAACACGTTACGGTGGCGGCCTTCGCCCACGTCCAGCGTCAGGCGCAGCAGCTTGCTGGAACCTTCGACGTGCTCGCAGTTGACGATCTTCGCCACGCGCAGGTCGATCTTGGTGAAGTCGTCGACCGTGATTTCCGGAGCCAGTTCTTCGATGTCGCCAGCCGCTGTTTCGGCAGCTGGTGCGGCGGCCGGCGCAGCCGGGGCCGGGGCGGCGACGGCCGGCTTGTCGAACAGGTTCTCGACCATCTTGGCGTCCACGCGCTGCATCAGGTGGCTGTAGGCGCCGATGCTGCGGCCCAGCAGGCTGTAGACGGCGTCGCCCTGGGTGTCGGCCCAGCTGATGTCGCTGTCGCCCAGGAATTCGCCCACGCGCGCGGCCACCTGCGGCAGCACCGGCGACAGCATGATGGTCAGCTGGCGGAACAGGATCAGGGCCGTGGTGCAGACTTCGTGCAGTTCGGCGACCCTGGTCTCGTCCTTGGCCAGGATCCATGGCTTGTTCTCGTCGACGTACTGGTTGGTGACATCGGCGATTTCCATGATCTCGCGCAGGGCGCGGCCGAATTCACGCGCCTCGAAGCTGGCGGCGATGCTGGCCTGGCGTTCGGCGCCCTCATTGTCCTGCGCGGTCAGCGCTTTCGCGATCCACGAGCGGGCGTTGTCCGACAGCGACGAAGCCAGCTTGCCGTCGAACTTCTTGGCAATGAAACCGGCGCAGCGGCTGGCGATGTTGACGTACTTGCCGATCAGGTCGCTATTCACGCGGGCGACGAAGTCGTCGCCGTTGAAATCCAGGTCCTCGACCTTGGCGTTCAGCTTGAAGGCCAGGTAATAGCGCAGCCATTCCGGATTCATGCCCAGTTCCAGGTAGCGCAGCGGCGAGATGCCGGTGCCGCGCGACTTCGACATCTTTTCGTTGTTCACGGTCAGGTGGCCGTGCACGGCGACTTTCAGCTTGTCGATGATCGGGTGGCCCGAGAAGCTCAGCATCGCCGGCCAGAACAGCAGGTGGAAGGAGACGATGTCCTTGCCGATGAAGTGGACCTGCTCGGCGCCCGGATCCTTCAGGAAGGCGTCGAAGTCGAGGCCCTGCTTGTCGAAGTAATTCTTCAGCGAAGCCAGGTAGCCGACCGGCGCGTCCAGCCAGACGTAGAAGAACTTGCCCGGCGCATCGGGAATCGGGATGCCGAAGTAGGGCGCGTCACGGGAAATATCCCAGTCGGCCAGCTTTTCGCCGGATTCGCCGAGCCACTCCGAGACTTTGTTCACCATTTCGGACTGCAGGCGGCCAGGGGTGTTCAGCCACACCTTCAGGAAGTGGAAGCAGCGCGGGTCGGACAGCTTGAAGAAATACTGCTCGGACGGCTTCAGCACCGGGGTCGAGCCGGTGAAGACCGAGAACGGGTTCACCAGTTCGGTCGGCTGGTAGGCGGCGCCGCAGACTTCGCAGTTGTCGCCGTACTGGTCTTTCGCACCGCACTTCGGGCACTCGCCCTTGATGTTGCGGTCGGCCAGGAACATGCCCTTGACCGGGTCGAAGAAGCGGTCGACGGTCTTGGTGACGATCAGGCCGGCGTCGCGCAGCTTGCGGTAGATGCCCTGCGACAGCTCGACGTTTTCCGGCGAATCGGTGGAGTACCAGTTGTCGAAGCCGATGTGGAAGCCGTCCAGGTACTGGGCACGGCCGGCGGCGATCTTCGCCACGAATTCCTGCGGGGTGATGCCTTCCTTCTCGGCGGCGATCATGATCGGCGTGCCGTGGGTGTCGTCGGCGCAAACGAAATGGACCTGGCGTTTGGTATCGCCGTCGCGCTGCATTCGCTGGAAGCGGACCCAGATATCGGCCTGGATGTACTCCATCATGTGACCGATGTGGAAGGCGGCGTTGGCGTAGGGCAGGGCGGTGGTGACGAACAGCTTGCGGGTCATGGTCGAAACGCTCGGTAGGATAAAAAAGAATGCATTTTACCAGCGGATAGCCCTGAGAACCTATCCCACTAGGGATGGGTCGTTGCTGGCGCGCCTGACAAGCGGGCGCTGCGTTGCTCGTCGTTGCATGGCTCGCCATGCGGCCTCCTCGCGCCTTGCTCCCGCTCGCCATGCATCGCCATCAACTTCCCCCTCCCTACTGGGATAGGTTCTGCGCGCAGGGGGTGTTTCCGCCATTTACCACCCAGGCAAGAGGCGATGGGCTGTTTTTTGCTACACTGCGCCCATCACATTCGGAGAAACACATGAGCATCACTACGGACGACGTCAAGGCGGCGTTGACAAAGGTCATCGATCCTAATACGGGCAAGGACTTCGTGTCCTCCAAATCGGTCAAGAATATCCAGGTTGACGGCGCCGACGTTGCGCTCGACCTCGAACTCGGCTATCCGGCGAAAAGCCAGATCGCCGCGCTGCGCGCGCTGGTCGTGAACGGGATCAAGACGATCCCGGGCGCCGGCAACGTCAGCGTCAGCGTGCACACCAAAATCCTGTCGCACGCGGTGCAACGGGGTCTGAAGGTGATGCCGAACGTAAAGAACATCATCGCGGTGGCATCCGGCAAGGGCGGCGTCGGCAAGTCGACCACGGCCGTGAACCTGGCCCTGGCGCTGGCCGCCGAGGGCGCCAGCGTCGGCGTGCTCGACGCCGACATCTACGGTCCGTCGCAGCCGACCATGCTCGGCATTAACGCGCGTCCGGAGAGCCTGGACGGCAAGACCATGGAACCGCTGGAAAACCACGGCGTGCAGGTGTCCTCGATCGGCTTCATGATCGACCCGGACGAGCCGATGGTCTGGCGCGGCCCGATGGTCACCCAGGCGCTGCAGCAACTGCTGGACCAGACCAACTGGCGCGACCTGGATTACCTGATCGTCGACATGCCGCCGGGCACTGGCGACATCCAGCTGACCCTGTCGCAGAAGGTGCCGGTCACCGGCGCCGTGATCGTCACCACGCCGCAGGACATCGCCCTGCTCGACGCGCGCAAGGGCCTGAAAATGTTCGAAAAGGTCGGCATCCCGATCATCGGCGTGGTGGAAAACATGAGCACCCACATCTGTTCGAACTGCGGCCACACCGAGGCGATCTTCGGCCAGGGCGGCGGCGAGAAGATGTGCAAGGACTTCGGCGTCGACTTCCTCGGCGCGCTGCCGCTGACGATGGCAATCCGCGAGCAGGCCGATTCCGGCCGCCCGACGGTCGTGGCCGATCCGGACGGTCCCGTGGCCAGTGTCTATAAGGAGATCGCGCGCAAGGTGGCGGTCAAGGTCGCCGAGAAGGCGAAGGACATGACCAGCAAGTTCCCGAGCATCGTCGTCAAGAACGACTGAGAGCGACTAACAAACCCCATGGCTGCGTTGTAATCGTCTCGCCGTACTAGCGTACTGTCTTCGCGGTGCGCCGATGCGACGATTGCGCCGCGCCTTGAGTGCCCCGCACTCAAGGCCCCTGGGGCTTGTGAGTCGCTCTCAGTAAACTGCTCAGTAAACTGATTAAGCATGCGTATTGGTACCCTCCGCGAGCGCCTGGCGGCGCTCGGCGCGCTGCCGGAACACCAGGCGCGCGTGCTGCGCGACTGGGTGCAGGGCGCGCCGCACGAGCGTGGCCGGCGCCGCCCGGCCGACTACCTGCCTAAAGCTGTCCGCGAAGCACTGCCTCAGCTCGACGCCGAGCTGGCGGGGCTGGCGCGCGTCATCAGCGAGCACCCGGCCGAAGACGGTTCCGCGCGGCTGCTGGTGGGTTTGCAGGACGGCCAGGCGGTCGAAACCGTGCTGCTGCCGCGCGACGGCGTCTGCGTGTCGAGCCAGGTCGGCTGCGCGGTCGGCTGTGCTTTCTGCATGACCGGACGCGACGGCCTGCTGCGGCAAGTGTCGAGCGGCGAGATCGTGGCGCAGGTCGTGCTGGCCCGCAGCCAGCGTCCCGTGAAGAAGGTCGTGTTCATGGGCATGGGCGAACCCGCCCACAACCTCGACAACGTGCTGGAGGCCATCGAGCTGCTGGGCGTCGAGGCGAACATCCCGCACAAGAACCTGGTGTTCTCCACCGTCGGCGACCCGCGCGCATTCGAGCGCCTGCCGCTGGGACGGGTCAAGCCGGCGCTGGCGATCTCGCTGCATACCACCAAGCCGGCATTGCGCGCCGAGTTGCTGCCGCGCGCGCCGCGCCTGCTGCCCGATCAGCTGGTCGCGTTCGGCGAACGCTATGCGCGCCTGACCGGTTACCCGATCCAGTACCAGTGGACGCTGCTGGAGGGCGTGAACGACGGCCAGGACGAGCTCGACGGTATCGTCGCCCTCCTGCGGGGCAAATACGCCATCCTCAACATGATCCCCTACAACACGATCCCCGATCTCGCATTCCGGCGCCCGAGCTGGGAGCGGGCGCGGGCGATCGCCACAGGCCTGCACGCGCGCGGCGTGCTGACCAAGCTGCGCGACTCCGCAGGCCAGGACGTCGAGGGCGGCTGCGGCCAGCTGCGCGCCCGTGCCGGGCGCACCATTGCGATCGCGCCGGCAAGAAAGGCGCCGCAGCACCCGGCCGGCGCCACCGGCTGAGCGTGGCCGCGTCCTGTCCGGATACCCTGGCCACTGCGCATTGGGGGGGGCGGGCAGGACCCCACCGGATCGCAGCACCTGCTTACGATTTGCAGACAATGATCGTCATGACAAACTGCTATCCTCTCGACCCGTTAGCGACCAGCCACGATTCGTCAGGAAGATGAAAGTACTTCGATTTGTTTTGACCGCAGCTGCCCTGGTGTCGGGAGGCGTCCAGGCGGTGTCCGAGCCCCTGTCTCCCACGCTCCAGCCACAGGCGCCGGCCGGCGCCACCGCGTTCGACCGCAGCTTCCAGCCTTACCCCCGCACCTACGGGAGCAATCGGGCAGCGGGTCCCAACGACCAGTTGCACACGGGCTTTCGCACCGATGCAAGGCTGGTCGGCGGCGCCGAACTCGCGCCGGGCCTTGCCCTCGAGGCCGGCTATGTGCCGGGTTTCGACCGCGGCTTTCATGCCGTCCACGAAGGCCGGCCCGACGAAGTGGCGGGCGCGCTGGCGGTCGGCGGATACAGTACCCATCTCGCCGGCAAGGTGTCGCTACCGCTGAGCGAGCGGCTGTCGGTCTACGGCAAGCTGGGCGTGGCCCACAGCGGGCGCAAGGTCGAGGGGATCCGCGTGACCGACACCGGACTCTATACAGGCGCCGGCGGGCAATACAAGCTGGGCGAGCATGCGGCCATCGACGCCGAGTACGGACGCCACGGCAACGCCGCCGGCAAGTGGGGCAACAAGACGAACGCCGATGCCGTGAAGGCCAGCGTCAAGCTCGGGTTCTGAGCCCGCGGTCACAGCAAAGGGCGCCCGGGTCCGAACGAAAACAGCCTGGATACTGCCTGCGACGTGGTCAAGCGTGGTGCATGGCTTTCGCATTTGTTTCTGTGCAAAAATAAAGTCTATAGGAACAAGCTCCCTACACTGGCGTTTTGACTGACTCGCCACGGCCGTTTTCGGCCAGACCCAACACACATGAACAGCACCTGCGCGCGATGGGGCGACCGTTACCTGGTGGCGACCCATTGGTTCATTCCCCCCGACGCACTGAACGGGCCAGGGGTAGCGCGCACGCGCGCCGAGAACGTGGTCAACGCGGCCCTGCTGGCCGGCACGGCCGGACCATTCTATGCGCTGGCCTATCACCTGCTCGGTTTCAGTGCGGCCGCGCTCGAGATCATGCTGTGCTGCGTCATCATGCTCGCCTCGCCCCTGCTGCTGCGTGCCAGCGGCAGCGTGCATGCCGCGCGCGAAGTGTTCCTGTGTGCGCTGTTCTTCAACTTCACCTGGCTCAGCTATCACCTGGGCGGGATCAGCGCGCCCACCGCGAGCTGGCTGATCACGGCGCCCCTGGTGGCGATGTTCCTCGGCGGCCTGGGCAGCGCCCTGTTCTGGCTGGCCCTCAGTTGCGGTGCGGCGATCGCCATCTGGGCACTGCCGGGTGCCGGCCATGCGGTGCCGGATCATCCGGTGTCGGACATGGCGCTGCTGTACCTGGCCTGCCACCTCGGCCTGTTCGTCGTGGTGCTGGTGTTCGCGATGTTGTTCGAGCTGACCAAGAACCAGGGTTTCATCAAGCTCGAACAGGCGCTGGGCACCATCAACGAACTGGCGATCCGCGACGAGCTGACCGGCGTGCACAACCGACGCTACCTCATCAGCCTCATCGAGAAGGAAAAGGAGCGCGGCGACCGCAACGGCTATGCCTTCTGCCTGTGCCTGCTCGACATCGACTTCTTCAAGCGCGTCAACGATACCTACGGGCATAGCGCCGGCGACACCGTGCTGCGCGCCTTTGCCCGCACCGTGCAGGCGCAGGTGCGCGGCAGCGACAGTTTCGGCCGCTACGGCGGCGAGGAATTTCTCCTGATGCTGCCCGAAACGCCCGCCAGCGACGCCGTGGTGCTGGCCGAGCGCGTGCGCGGCGCCGTCGAGAAGCTGCGCCCGCAGTACGGCGAGGGCGAGATCGCATTGACGGTGTCGATCGGGGTGGCCGAATACCGCCTGGGAGAGGCGATCGGCCTGACGGTCGGGCGCGCCGACGAGGCCTTGTACCTGGCCAAGTCGAGCGGGCGCAACCGCGTGGTATGCCATGGCATCGAGGAAGCGCCGCTGGAGGCGGCCCTGCGCGACAGCGCACCCGCCGCGCCCCCGCTGCGGGACCCGGGCGCCGGCGGCGCGCGCATGCTCGACAGCGCGCACTGCGACCAGCTCACGGGCCTGCTGAACCGGCGCCTGCTGCGCGACCGCCTGCGCCATGCGATGGACCGTGCCGACCGCCGCCGCCTGCGCGATTGCGACACGGTCGCGCGCTGGAGCGGCGACGAATTCGTGGCCCTGCTGGAGGACCTCGGCAGCGAGCGCGATGCCTGCCGGGTGGCGGAAAAGATCCTCGACGGCTTCGGCCAGCCTTTGAGCGTGGTGGGACGCGAATGCTTCGTCACGCTGTCGGTCGGCGTGGCGCTGTACCCCGCGCCGGACTGCGACGTCGACGCGCTCCTGAAACGCGCCGACATTGCCATGCGCAGCGCGCGCTCCTGTGGCGAGAACAGCGTGCAGCTGTATTCGGACGGCGGCAGCGAACGGCAGGGCGAACCGCAGTGCGGGCGCCTGGCCCTGAAGAACGGCCTGCGCGACGCGATCGCGCGCGGCCAGCTGTTCCTCGAATACCAGCCCCAGGTCGACCTCGCCACGCGCCGCATCGTCGGCGTCGAGGCGCTGCTGCGCTGGGAGCACCCGGTGTATGGCCGGATCGACCCGGGCCGCTTCATCCCCCTGGCCGAGGAGACCGGCATGATCGTGCCGATCGGCGACTGGGTGCTGCGCACGGCCTGCGCCCAGAACCGCGCCTGGCGCGATGCGGGCCTGCCCGGCGTGAAGACGGCGGTGAACCTGTCGGCGCGCCAGCTGCGCTACCCGGAGCTGGCGGCGCGGGTGCTGGAGATCATCGGCGCCATCGGGCTGCCGCGCGGCTGCCTCGACCTCGAGATCACGGAAGGCTTCCTGATCGACGACCTGGAAGCCAACCGCAAGGTATTGGGCGAGCTGCGCGCGGCCGGCGCGCTGGTCTCGATCGACGACTTCGGCACCGGCTACTCGAGCCTGAACTACCTGTCCGAACTGCCGGTCGACATCCTCAAGATGGATGGCCTGTTCGTGCGCCGGCTCGGAACCAGCCCGCGCGACCGGCCGTATGCGATCGCCGAGACCATCGCGGCGATGGCGCACCGGCTCAACCTGCAGGTGATTGCCGAATGCGTCGAAACGGCCGAGCAGCTGGCCGACCTCGACGCAATGGGCTGCGACGAAGCGCAGGGCTACCTGTTCCACCGCCCGCTGCCGGCGGAAAGCGTGGGCGCGTTGCTGGCGCGCCAGGCGGCCCAGCTGGCCGTACCCATGCCGGCCTGAATCGCCTGGCCGGTTTTCCGGTTTTATCTTCATCGAGGAGCATGCCGTGCACGAGGAAACCACCGTCTTCGAGGGAGGCGACGAGATCGGCGGCCTGCAGGCCCGCGGGGCATTGCGCGGCAGCGCCGCCGGGTTCGCCCAGCCGCGCGGGGCGGATCTGCTGCGCCGCACCGAGCCGCTCGACGCCTGGTGCGCGCTGCGCGCCGAACATGGCCTGTGGCAGTATGCGCGCGCGATCGACGGCGCGCCCGCGGCCGATGCCTGCGTGCGCGAGGAGGGCGCTGCGGCAGGTGGGGCCACGCGCGGCATCAATTTCGCCTCGCAGGATTACCTGTCGCTGGCAGCGCACCCGGCGGTACGCGAGGCCGCGGCGGCGGCCCTGCGCGATGCCGGGCCGCACAGCGCGGGGCCGGCCGGCCTGCTCGGCAACAATCGGCTGTCGCTGGCGCTCGAAGCGGAGCTCGGTGCGCTCGTGCAGATGGAACACGTCACCCTGTTCCCGAGCGGCTGGACAGCCGCGTTCGGGGCGATCACGGCGCTGGTGCATGGACGCGACTACGTCGTGATCGACGAGTGCGCTCAACCGGCGCTGCGCCAGGGCGCGGGCGCCGCCACAGGCAATGTGGTGGCGCACCGGCACCTCGACACGGGGCACGTGCGCGAAATCCTGGCGGCGATCCGGGCACGCGACGACGGCGGCCGAAGTAGCAGGGGAAACAGCGGCGACCACGGCATCCTGGTCGTCACCGAGGGCCTGTTCGGCACCGACGCGGAAGTGCCCGACCTGCCGCTGCTGCAGCACCTGTGCCGCGAGTACGGGGCCACCCTGCTGGTCGACGTCGCCCATGATCTCGGGGTCCTGGGTCCGGGCGGCACCGGTTCGCCGGGAGAGCAGAAGATGCTGGGCAAGGTCGACCTCGTGACCGGTTCCTTCTCGAAGACCTTTGCCTCGAACGGCGGTTTCGTCGCCAGCGCCTCGCGCGCGGTGAAGCGCCAGTTGCAGTTGTTCTCGGGCTTCCAGCTGTGCTCGAGTGCCATGTCGCCGGTACAGGCGGCCTGTGTGCTCGAGGCCCTGCGCATCGCCAGGAGCGTGGAGGGCGATGCGCGGCGCGCGGCGCTCCTGAAGAATGCCCTGGCGCTGCGTGCCCACCTGGCCGAGGCGGGCGTGCACTGCCTCGGGAGACCGGCGCCGATCGTGCCCTTGTGGGTCGGCCGCGAGCCGGTTGCACGCCTGGCCGGGCGCACGCTGGCGTGCGAGGGCGTATTCGTCGACGCGCTCGAGTTTCCCGGCGTGGCGCCGGGCGCGGCGCGCCTGCGCCTGCAGGTGACGGCCGATCACCGCCCCGGCCAGTTGCGGCAGGGCGCGCGCGCCATCGGGGCTGCCGTGTCCGGCGCCGCGATTGTCGTCAAATCGGCACTCGGCACACTCGGCATCGAACCGGCGCCCCGGCCCAGGCGCCGCGAATGGGGCCGGGGCTGAGCGAGCAGGGCGTACGGCGCCAGCCCCGGGCGGGCATGACGGGGTAAAATAGCCGCTTTATTATTTCGGCTTTTACCATGACCGTCCGTACCCGATTTGCCCCCAGCCCGACCGGCTATCTCCACCTCGGCGGCGCGCGCACCGCGCTGTATTCCTGGGCTTACGCCCGCCATTTCGGCGGCACCTTCATCCTGCGCATCGAGGACACGGACCTCGAACGCTCGACGCCGGAAGCGGTGCAGGCGATCCTGGACGGCATGCAGTGGCTGGGTCTGTCGCACGACGAGGGTCCGTTCTACCAGATGCAGCGCATGGACCGCTACCGTGAAGTCATCCAGGGCATGCTGGAAGCCGGCACTGCCTACCTGTGCTACTGCTCGCCGGAAGAAGTCGAAGCGATGCGCGAGCGCATGCGCGCCGCCGGCGAAAAACCGCGCTACGACGGTACCTGGCGCCCGGAGCCGGGCAAGGTGCTCCCTGAAGTGCCGGCAGGCGTCAAGCCGGTGGTGCGCTTCAAGAACCCGCTCGACGGCGAGGTGACCTGGAACGACGTCGTGAAAGGGCCGATCACGATCGCCAACAAGGAACTCGACGACCTGATCATCGCGCGCCCGGACGGCACCCCGACCTATAACTTCTGCGTCTCGGTCGACGACTGGGACATGAAGATCACCCATGTGCTGCGCGGCGACGACCACGTGAACAATACCCCGCGCCAGATCAACATCCTGCGCGCGCTCGGCGCCGAGCTGCCGCAGTACGGCCACCTGCCGATGATCCTGGGGCCGGACGGCCAGAAACTGTCGAAGCGCCATGGCGCCGTCAGCGTGATGCAATATCCGGAGCAGGGCTATTTGCCGGAAGCGATGCTCAATTATCTGGCGCGCCTCGGCTGGAGCCACGGCGACGACGAGATCTTCTCGATGGAACAGTTCACCGAGTGGTTCAACCTCGAGCACCTGACCGCCTCGGCAGCCCAGTTTAATCCGGAAAAGCTGGCCTGGCTGAACAACCACTATATCAAGGCCGCCGACAACGAGCGCCTGGCGGCGCTGGCACGCCCGAAGATGGAAGCCCAGGGCGCGCAGTTCGAGAATGCCCCGGCCCTGCCGGCCGTGCTGGCCCTGGTCAAGGACCGCGTCAACACCATCAACGAGCTGGCCGACGCGGCGATGCTGTTCTACCGCCAGCCGCAGCCGGATGCTGCGCTGCTGGCCCAGCACCTGACCGACGCCGTGCGCCCGGCGCTCGCAAGCTTCGCCGAGCGTTGCCAGACGGTCGAGTGGAACAAGGCTGCCATTGCCGCCATGCTCAAGGAAGTGCTGGCGGCCCACGGCCTGAAAATGCCGCAGATCGCCATGCCGCTGCGCCTGCTCGTCACCGGGCAGCTGCAGACGCCGGCCATCGATGCGGTGCTGGAGCTGTTCGGACGCGACACTGTTCTGGCGCGTGTGAACAAAGGTTTGTAATCGCGCAAATCGGGGTTTGCGAAATGCAAGAACCCCGCTATAATGCTCGCACTTCAGCAGCACACGGTAACACAGCAGCACAGTGAATACAGTGTACGGGGGTATAGCTCAGCTGGGAGAGCGCTTGCATGGCATGCAAGAGGTCAGCGGTTCGATCCCGCTTACCTCCACCAACTCTGAAGTGCTTATTGTTCACAAGCGTGTTCATAAGCGGTAGTTCCGGGTCCCCATCGTCTAGAGGCCTAGGACATCACCCTTTCACGGTGAGTACCGGGGTTCGAATCCCCGTGGGGACGCCAAGAATTTGGCGGAAGTTTGCCAAAAGCTGCGCCAGCGGCAGCAGTAGTGGAAGTAAAAGCAGTATGTTATAGTGTTGTTTTCCCGTAGGGGGTATAGCTCAGCTGGGAGAGCGCTTGCATGGCATGCAAGAGGTCAGCGGTTCGATCCCGCTTACCTCCACCACGTAGGAGAAACAACGCTGTAATCGTCCGGGTCCCCATCGTCTAGAGGCCTAGGACATCACCCTTTCACGGTGAGTACCGGGGTTCGAATCCCCGTGGGGACGCCAAGAATTCGGCAGGTGCAGTAACAGTAGTAATCGGAACAGTTTTAGGTCCCCATCGTCTAGAGGCCTAGGACATCACCCTTTCACGGTGAGTACCGGGGTTCGAATCCCCGTGGGGACGCCAGATATGGCAGTAGAGAGCAAAAAGCCGCCTTGTGCGGCTTTTTGCTTTTTCGCGTCGGCGATTCGACTTCCAGTCCAGTCGTTGTTTATCAGTCATCCAGCCACTTCATCGAACATGGCCGCTCCCCACGAACACGAACACACGCTGTCGCTCGCCATTTTCTGCAAGGTCGTCGACAACTATGGCGACATCGGCATTTGCTGGCGCCTGGCGCGCCAGTTGCACGGCGAGCATGGCGTCGCCTTGACGCTGTGGGTCGACGACCTGGCCAGTTTCCGGCGCATCTGCCCGGAAGTGGACACGGCCGCCGCAGTCCAGTGCGTGCAGGGCGTCGAGGTGCGCCACTGGCGCGGCCAGGACGACGACTATGCGCCGGCCGACGTCGCCGACGTCGTCATCGAGTTTTTCGCATGCGACATTCCGCCGAAATATATCGAAGCGATGGCCGCGCGCACCCCGAAACCCGTCTGGCTGAACCTGGAGGGCCTGACGGCGGAGGAATGGGTCGAGGGTTGCCACAAGCTGCCGTCGATGCATCCGCGCCTGAAGCTGACCAAGCACTTCTTCTTCCCGGGCTTCACAAACGGGACCGGCGGCCTGCTGCGCGAAGCGGGGCTCGAGCAGGAGCGCCTGGCCTTTGGCCCGCAACAGGCGCGCGCTTTCCTGCGCGGCCTCGGCCTGCCCGAGGCGGAAATCGACGCCTTCAAGGTGTCCCTGTTCTGCTACCCGCATGCGCCGGTGGGCGCGCTGTTCGACGCCTGGCGCGACGGCAAGGAAGCGCTGACCTGCCTGGTGCCCGAAGGCGTGGCGGCGGGCGCCGTGGAGGCCTTCCTCGGCCGCAAGGGCGTGGCCGGCGCGTCGGCCACGCGGGGGGCGCTGACGCTGCGCGTGCTGCCCTTCGTTCCCCAGCCCGACTACGACCGCCTGCTGTGGGCCTGCGACCTGAACTTCGTACGCGGCGAGGATTCCTGGGTGCGCGCGCAATGGGCCGGCAAGCCCTTTGCCTGGCACATCTATCCGCAGGATGAAAACCTGCACCACAAGAAACTGCGCGCTTTCCTCGGGCGCTATGCCGCCGGGCTGGATAGCCTGGACGCGTTTTCCCTGCACTGGAACGGTGCGGCCGGTGCGGACGGCGACTGGGCCGCGTTGTGGTCGGCCCTGCGGCGCGACGGCGCCCGGATCGAAGCGCGTTCGGCCGAATGGCAGGCCGAGATGTTGAAAAACGGCGACTTGGCCTCCAACCTGATTGGCTTCGCCGCTGCACTTCGATAGGCGCGCAGTCCGTTACGTGGTATCATGCTCTGTTACTGCAACCCCTTTCTTTGATTACTCATACTCCTATGAAACCCGCAAAAGAGATTCGTGTCGGCAACATCATCATGGTTGATGAAAAGCCTTTTATCGTCCTGCGTTCCGATGTCAACGGCTCGAGCCGCACGGGCTTCACCTACAAGTGGAAGATGAAGAATCTTCTGACCAATGCTCCACTGGAAAACGTGTTCCGCGGCGATGACAAGTTCGACGTCGTCGTGCTGGACAAGAAGCCGGTGACCTACTCGTACTTCGCCGATCCGCTGTACGTCTTCATGGACGAAGAGTACAACCAGTACGAAATCGAAGAAGAGAACCTGGGCGACGCGCTGGCCTACCTGAAAGACGGTATGGAATGCGAAGCCGTGTTCTACGACGGCAAGGCCATCTCGGTCGAACTGCCGACCACCATCGCACGCCAGGTCGTCTATACCGAGCCTGCGGTCAAGGGCAACACTTCGGGCAACGTCCTGAAGGAAGCGAAGATCGAGAACGCGATCGAAGCCCACCAGCACACCGTCCAGGTGCCGCTGTTCGTGAGCAACGACGACATCATCGAAATCGACACCCGCACCAACGAATACAAGCGCATCGTCCGTAACTGATCGATTCGCAACGGAAACATCGCCGAAAAACGCTGCCCCACCGGGCAGCGTTTTTTTTCGCCCCTTCGCCCCTTCGGGTGCAAATGGTGTCGAAGGGAAAGCACTGCTATGCTATTGCTTTAATACAAAAGAAGGGAAGATGATGGATCGCAGGGATTTCGTTCGACTCGGTGTGGCTGCGGGCGCCGTTGCCGGCGCGGGAGGGGTTGCGGGGGCGGCCACGGCCGCGCCGAAAGGGGCCGTGAGCCAGGGCGACCTGCTCGACGCCGGCGTGCAGGAGCAGGCGGCCGCGATGGCTGCGGGCAAGGTGAGTTCGCAACAGCTCGTCAAGCGCTACCTGGCGCGCATCGCCGCCGTCGACAAGGCCGGTCCACGCATCAATTCCGTCATCGAACTCAATCCCGATGCGCCGGCGATCGCCTCCGAGCTCGACCGTGAGCGCAAGGCCGGCAAGCTGCGCGGCCCCCTGCACGGCATCCCGGTCCTGCTCAAGGACAACATCGCCACCGGCGACAAGATGAGCACGAGCGCCGGTTCCCTGGCCCTGCACGGCGTGCGCGCCACGCGCGATGCCTTCATCGTCGAGCGCCTGCGCGCGGCCGGCGCCGTCATCATCGGCAAGACCAACCTGTCGGAATGGGCGAACATGCGCTCGACCCATTCGGTCAGCGGCTGGAGCGGCCGCGGCGGGCAGACCAAAAACCCGTATGCGCTCGACCGCAACACCAGCGGCTCGAGCTCCGGCTCGGGCGCGGCGATCGCCGCCAGCCTGGCGACGCTGGCGGTGGGCACCGAGACCGACGGCTCGATCGTCTCGCCGTCCTCGAGCTGCGGTATCGTCGGCCTGAAGCCGACCCTGGGGCTGCTCAGCCGCAGCGGCATCATCCCGATCGCCCATTCGCAGGACACGGCCGGCCCGATGACGCGCAGCGTGGCCGACGCCGCGCTGATGCTCGCCGCCATGACCGGCGTCGACGCCAGCGACGCGGTGACGAAGGAAAGCCAGGGCAAGGTGACCGATTACGCCGCGGCGCTGCGCACGGACGGCCTGCGCGGCAAGCGCATCGGCGTGGCACGCAACTTCTTCGGCGGCAGCACCGCCATCGACGCCATCGTCGAAAAGGAACTGGCCATCCTCGCGGCCCAGGGCGCGACCCTGGTCGAAGTGAAGGTGCCGAATACCGACAAGTACAACGAGACCGAAGTCGAAGTGCTGCTGAGCGAATTCGGCCCGGACTTGGCGGCCTGGCTGGCCGTCTATGCGCCGCACGCGCCGGTCAAGAACATGGCCGACGTGATCGCCTTCAACGTGAAGAATGCGGAGCGCGAGATGCCGTACTTCGGCCAGGAACACCTGATCGCCGCCAACCAGAAGCCGGGACTGGACAGCAAGGCCTACCGCGAGGCGCTGGCCAACAACCGGCGCTACGCGCGCGAGGAGGGTATCGACAAGGTCATGCGCGAACACAAGCTCGACGCCCTGGTTGCCCCGACCGGCGGCGTGGCCTGGCTGACCGACTACATCAACGGCGACCACTACGGCATGAGCTTCTCGTCGCCGGCGGCGGTGGCCGGCTACCCGCACATCACGGTGCCGGCCGGCTTTACGCGCGGCCTGCCGGTCGGGCTGTCCTTCGTGGGCGGCGCCTACAGCGAAGCGACGCTGATCGGCATGGCCTACGCCTACGAGCAGGCCAGCCAGCGCCGCCGCGCGCCGACCTATCCGGCGTCGGTCAACATCAGGGCATAAAAGAGAAACGGCACGGGAAACCGTGCCGTTCCTGATGCGGCTGTGCAGGACAATGTGCACAGCCGTCCCGTGTCCTGTATACCCGTAGGGTGGACGGCTACACCCGAGCGCACGCGTCAACACAGCGCCTGCGCCGTCCACGCGTTCAGGCAGCGGAGGATCTGCCGCGGTGGCTCGGGCGACTGTTGAACGCGTGGGCGGCGCCAAAGTTGGCGCGATGCTGATTGTCGGGTCGAGCCGACCACCCTGCAGCGATCGCCTCAGTCCTTCTTCGCCCGCTCGAACGCCGGCCCCCACAGCGGGTGCCCCTGTTCCCCCGGCTCGAGCGTGAAATCCGGATCGATCCTGAGCGCCTTCTCGAAGGTCTGCTGGCATTGCTTCGGGCGCGAGGTGACGCAATAACTGAACGCCGTGTATTTCAGCGCCGTCACGCGCGTGCGCAGGGGCGAGCCGCTGCGGATGTCGTTCGAGCTCAGGCGCCGGATCGCGCCGTTGAAATCGCCTTCGTTGTACAGGCGGATGCCTTCGCGCAGCGCCACCTGGTCGCGCCCGGCCTCGGCTTCGGCGCGCGCTTCGCTGCGTGCCGCTTCGCGCTGGACGGCGCGGTTATGGTCGCGTGCGGCTTCGCGCTTGACGGCATTGCGCTGGCCGCGCTCGGCCTTGGGCTCGAACAGCGGCGCCAGCTGGGCGCAGCCGGCAAGCGCGCCTGCGGCCAGCAATGCGTACAGCCAGCGTGGTTCAGGGATGCGGGACATGGCAACTCCTTACTCGGCCTTCGCCGCAAAATCGTGTTCGATCGTCGCCGACTCCTGCGTACCGGCGTCGACGTTCAAGACATGTTCAGGGAAATTCGGGTTGACGATCCGGATCGTGTGCTGGCCGCGGCCCAGCGTCAGCCGCTTGACCGGCGGGCTGACGCCGCGGTCGACACCGTCGACGTACACCGTGCCCCAGGGCTTGATCAGGAGTTTATAGGTGGTGCCGTTGACCACCGCTTCGCTGGCCTTGCCGGGCACGCTGTCAACGCCAGGCGGCACGGGCGCGGCACTGGAGGCGGCCACATCCGGTGCCACCCCGGCAGGGGAGGCATCGCCCGCCGCGCCGGCGCCGTCCGCAGGCACGCTGCCCGCCGCAGGCGGTGCCGCATCGGCGCTTGGCGCCACGACCGTTTCGCCGGTGTCGAGCCCGTTCGCCGCGCGTTCGGCAGGCGGCAGCGAGAGGGCGGCCATGTCGCGCGCATCGTTTTCCTGCAAGAAATGAACGAGGGCGCTGCCGGCCGCGAGCAGCGCGATGACCGCGCCCGCGATCAAGCCCCAGCGCTGGAGGCGGCCGGAGGCCCGCCGCGCGGCCTGCTCCTCGCGCTGTTGCGCAGCCTTGACGAAGCCGGGTACGGCGGCCGGGCCGGCGGGCGGCGCTGTTGCACTGGACTGCGGGGTCGCCCCAGTAGCGGCCGCAGCCGTAGCGGGCGTGCGCGGCAAGGACGCGGCGCCGGCGGGCGGCGCAGCGTCCGCGCGCCTGGCCCGGTTGAATGCCGGCTCGGCTTGCGCACCGGCGACGGCTTCGTCGGCAGAGGGCGTGCGCAGGCGCGGCCCGGTTTCGGCGCGAGGCGCGGATGGGACCGCTTCATGGGAGGCGCGCTCCACCGTCTTCGGCTCCGGCGCAGCGGGGGCAGGCGGCACGGCGTGCACCTCCTGCGTCACGGCGGCGGGCAGGGGCAGGCCGAAGTCCGGCGCCGGCGCGGGCACCGGGGGAGCATCCTGGACGGCCGGCGAGGTTGGCTCGGCGGCGAACGGCGGGGGTGCCGCCGCGTCTTCGGAAGGCGCCGCTCCTTCATCGGCTGGCACGGCCGGGGTATCCATCGGCGCCGCCGTCCCTTCCAGGGAGGCCAGCTGGGCCGGCGACAAGCCGTCGGAGGGGCCCCGCGCCTCGGGCTGAGCAGCGGAGGCGTCCGGTGCCGGCCGTTCGCCGGCCGCGTCGACAGTGGCGGCCGGCAGCGTCGGCGACATCGTGGGCACGGCCGCGTCGCCACCGTCCGTCCCGATGCCGAGCAGGGAGCGCATCTCCGCGATGGTTTTCGGGCGCAGGCGCTGGTTCGGCCCCAGGCAGCGGTCCAGGCCCTTGGTCAGGGTCCCGCTGTATTCGTCGTACAGGCGCGGTCCGAGCGGCCCTTGGGGAGGCAGTTCGGCGGTGATCGCGTAATGGACGACCAGCGCCAGCGCGTGCAGGTCGGCCGCCAGGGTCGCCGCGCCCGCGGGGCCGACTTCCTCGGCCGCCGGCAGCAGCAGGGCCTCGTTGTTGTCGAGCATGACGATCGTGTCCGGCGACACCGGGCGGTGCGGCGCGCCGGTCGCGTACTGGCGCTCGAGCGAATCGAGGATGTGGCGCAACAGGTCGCGGCACCAGGTCTCCCTGACCAGTGCCGGGCTGTGTTCGACGATGTCGCGCACCGTGCGCCCGTCCGCGAACGGGGTGTAGATGGTTGTGCTTTGGCTGGCCATTTTGCTAAGAATTTATTTTTAGCAAAACTATGCCAGATTTACCGCGAGCGTGTCGCTGCTGAGTCAAACGTGCGCGCCGAACCACCAGGGCGAGCTGGCGTATCCGCTTCGCGTCAATGCTGCCCGTCGCGCTGTCCCGGCCATCGCTTGTTTGCAATCCGTTACAGCGTTTACCGTACATACCGTACATACTGGTCCGCGGCTACACTGCCAGCTTCCCCCATCGTCCCGGAGTTGCCATGCGTTTTTCCCCATCCTGGCTCGGTCGCTTCGCCTTCGCTTCCAGCCTGTTGCTGTTGTCGGGCTGCGCCGCCGTTGACCACATCGTCGCACGTCCCCTGATCGACCGCCATGCGCCGAAGGACTACAGCGGCGTGATTGCAGTGCGCGAGGATGCCCGTTCGGCGCTGGTGGCGCGTGCCAGAGGCCTGGCCCTGCGCGAGCAAGCCCAGGCGAACACGAAGGACACCCGCTTCATGATCGGCCCGGCGACGACATGGATCAGCGCCGTCACCGTGCTGCGGCTGGTCGACATGGGCAAGCTCGACCTGGACGCGCCGATCGGGCGCCAGCTTCCGGAACTGCCGGCGGAAAATGGGGTGGTCACGCTGCGCCAGCTGCTGTCGAACCGCAGCGGTATCCCGAATGGCCTGTCGGAGGCGCTGCGCAAGGACGAGTCGGTCCGCAACCTGGAAATCGGGCCGGTCGAGGCGGCGCTGCGCTTCGGCTCCGGTCCGCTCAACGCCAGGCCCGGCGAGAAGTGGGAATACTCGGTCACCAACTGGCTGCTGGTGGCCGCCGTCGTGGAGCGGGCCAACAGGAAACCGTTCACCGAAACGGTGGAAGAACTGGTACTGGCGCCGGCCAGGGTACGCGACACGAGTTTCGCCGAGACCGGGTATGAAGACGCGGTGGGCATGGCGGTGGCGTACGGCGCGTCGGGCATGCGCAAGACGCCGCCTGCGCCGCCGATGCTGGTGGCGAGCGGCACGCTGTACAGCACCGCGCGCGACCTGGTCGCCATCGCTGACACCGTGTACTCGACGGGGCTGCTGTCCGACAAGGCGCGCAAGGAGCTCATGACGGTGCATGCCGCATCCGAGGACTATGCGCTGGGCGGCCGGGTGAAAACGATCGCCACGAAAAAAGGCGCCCGGACCCTTGCGTGGGAACCGGGCGCCAGTGGCGGGTACAGGACCTTGCTCGCCTACGATCCGGCCGACGGCCGGGCCGTGGTGCTGCTGAACAACACCGACATGCAGCAATCGGAACAGGCCAGGATCGCGATCGCCTTATTCAACGACCTGTAGAGCGGGCGGCAGGTCGAAGGCTGCCGCCAGGCTCAGAGCTCCAGGAAGCGCATCTTGAAACTGCGCCCTTTGAAGTTGCCGAAGTCCGGACCCAGGCGGTTGCCGGCATTCAGTTTGCGGTAGGCCGTGTCGGCGACCTCGCGCGCGATGGCGACATAGGTCTGGAATTCGGTGACGTTGATCTTGCCGACCTGTTCCTTCACGAGGCCGGCGTCGCCGGTCAGCGCGCCCAGCACGTCGCCGGGGCGCAGCTTGTCCTTCTTGCCGCCGGAGATGACCAGGGTCACCATCGGCGCCGGTTCGGCCGGCAGGACGCTGTCGCCCAGTTCCTCGAGCTTGTGCCAGGCCACCGGGGCGTCCTGGTAGTCCTCGATCAGGCGCACCCATTTCTTTTCGTTCGGGGCGCACAGCGACAGGGCGAGGCCGGTCTCGCCGCCGCGGCCGGTGCGGCCGATGCGGTGCACGTGGACTTCGGCATCCCTGGACACGTCGACGTTGATGACCGCCTCCAGGTTGGCGATGTCGAGGCCGCGCGCGGCGACGTCGGTTGCCACCAGCACCGAGCAGCTGCGGTTGGCGAACAGGATCAGGATCTCGTCGCGCTCGCGCTGTTCGAGTTCGCCGTACAGCGCGAGCGCCGAGAAGCCCTGTTCGCGCAGCGACTCGGCCAGTTCGCGGCAGTGCGCCTTGGTATTGCAGAAGGCGAGGGTGGAGACGGGCTTGTAGTGGCGCAGCAGGCGCGCCACGGCGTCGTCGCGCTCGTCGAAGCCGACTTCGTAAAAGCGCTGTTCGATCTGGCTCTCGTCGTGCTGGCTTTCGACCGCGATTTCCAGCGGAGCGTTGAGAAAACCAGCAGTGGCGTGGCGGATGTCGTCCGGGTAGGTGGCCGAGAACAGCAGGGTCTGGCGGCGCTGTGGGCAGGCGCTGACGATGCCGGCGATCTCGTCATAGAAACCCATGTCGGTCATGCGGTCGGCTTCGTCCAGCACCAGCGTCTGCACCTTCGACAGGTCGAGCGTGCCGCGGCCCAGGTGGTCGCGGATGCGGCCCGGGGTGCCGACCACGATGTGGGCGCCGTGTTCCAGCGAGGCGATCTGCGGACGCATGGCGATGCCGCCGGTGAGCGTGAGGATCTTGACGTTGCCGACGCCGCGCGCCAGGCGGCGCAGTTCGCCGGCGACCTGGTCGGCCAGTTCGCGCGTCGGGCACAGCACCAGGCCCTGCACCGCGAACCAGGCCGGATTGAGCTTGTTCAGGATGCCGATGCCGAAGGCCGCGGTCTTGCCGCTGCCGGTCTTGGCCTGGGCGATCAGGTCGCGGCCTTCCAGCACGGCGGGCAGGCTTTCGGCCTGGATCGGCGTCATCGTGTTGTAGCCGAGCGTGCCCAGGTTGGCCAGGAATTGCGGTGCCAGCGGCAGCGCGGAGAATGGTTGCGTCATGTGGCCCTCCAGCCGTCGGGCCGGACTGGTAGAACTATGCGTCCGGCGCCCAGACCGGCAGCCCGGTCAGATCAAGGTTATCGTCGCGGCGCCAGACTGGCAGGCCGGTGGTATCGGTTTCTTCGAGCAGGGAAATCTGTTCCTGCTTCATTGTAATGCGGCGGGGACGGGGAACGCGTTTCGCCTCGACAACGGGAGCCTGGAGCGGTGCGGCCGGCTCGAAGCCGGGCAGGTCGATGGTCGCGTTGTCTTTCTTGTCTCTCATCTGGCGTCGCTGGCCCAGAAAACAAAAGCCCGGCTACAAGAGTCGGGCTCGTTTTTCATGCTAAGTGTTTGGTTGCGGGGACAGGATTTGAACCTGTGACCTTCGGGTTATGAGCCCGACGAGCTGCCAGACTGCTCCACCCCGCGTCTGAGGAGGCTATTGTAACGCGTTCGGCGTCCTGATGCAAATCCGCGGCCTGATGCGCATGCCGCTGCCGCGCTTCAGGCTGCGCGCAATCGCCACAGCGACGTCACTTCCTGCGTGCGCGCGGCATGCAGCGGATCGTCGGCATCCTGCGCCTTCGGGTGCGTCGGGCGCACGTCGTGGCGGGCGGCGACCACCAGGCCTGCATCCGCGATCCAGCCAAGCAGCTGCTCGCGCGAACGCAGGCCCAGGTGTTCGGCCAGGTCCGACAGGATCAGCCAGCCTTCGCCGCCGGGCGCCAGGTGTGCACTCAGGCCGGCCAGGAAGCCGCGCAGCATGCGGCTGTCGGGGTCGTAGATCGCGTGCTCGATCGCGGAACTCGGCTTGCCCGGCAGCCAGGGCGGATTGCAGGCCACGAGGTCGGCGCGGCCTTCGGGGAACAGGTCGGCCTTCACCACCTCGACCTGGCCCGCCACCCCCAGGCGCTCGATGTTCTCGCGCGCGCAGCCGAGCGCACGCTCGTCCATGTCGGTGGCGACGATGCGCGCGATGCCACGCCGCGCCAGCACGGCGGACAGCACGCCGGTGCCGGCGCCGATGTCGAAGGCCAGTTTCGCATGCGCCGGCAGGGGCGCCTGCGCCACCAGCTCGACGTATTCGCCGCGTACCGGCGAGAACACGCCGTACCAGGGATGGATGCGGTCGTCGAGCGCGGGGATGTGCACGCCCTTGCGGCGCCATTCGTGGGCGCCGATCAGGCCGAGCAGCTCGCGCAGGGAGATCACAAAGGGCTCGCTTGCCGCGCCGTAGGCTTCATTGCAGGCCTGGCGCACATCCGGCGCACGGCGCAGCGGGATCGTGTAATCGGCCTCGAACGGGATCAGGAGCATGGCCAGCGTGCGGGCGCGCTGCAGCTGCGCCAGGCGGTGCCGGTGGAACTGCTCGGTCAGCGTGGGCGGCGGCGTACCGGCCTTGCCGCCCTTGGCACGTTTGGCACGGCCGCCCTTGTGGTCGATCCGGCGCGCGAGCGCCTGCACCAGCTGGCGCGCGTTCTGGAAGTCGCCGCGCCAGAGCAGGGCGGTGCCGTCCAGCGCCAGCCGGTACGCGGTGTCGGCGGTCATGGTGTCGTCGGCGATCACGACCTTTTTCGGCGCCGGCCAGCCGCTCTCCGAGCGCCACAGCGCCGAGCGCGTTTCACCGCCTTCCACCCATTCGAGACGCGTCATATTAATGGTGGTGGTGCCAGTGGCCGTCGCCGGATTCCAGGAAGGACTTCACGGCGTCCGGATTGCCGGTCGCATGGCGCTTGACTTCGCCGCAGTTGCAGATGCCCTGGTAAGGCTGGATGTGCGAGCAGGCCGAGACCTTCTGCAGGTAGACGGTGACGTTCTTGGCGCACTTGGCGCATTTGAAGGTGAGGGTACGGGCGGGTTTCATGGTCGTTCAGTGGATGTGCAAAGGCGGCATTGTACAACGGTGCCCACTCTACATGACTACACCCCCACGCTCACCGCGCTGCTCCCGCCCCCCGTCGGCCGCACCTGGATCTTGGCCGCGATCCGCTCCGTCATCTCATGCACGTGCGAGATCACGCCGACCTTGCGGCCCATCGACTGCAGGGCGTCGAGGGCGTCCATCGCGATGCCGAGGGTGTCGCTGTCGAGCGATCCGAAGCCTTCGTCGATGAACAGCGACTCCACCCGCACCCGGTTCGACGACAGCGAAGCCAGGCCCAGGGCCAGCGCCAGCGAGACCAGGAAGGATTCGCCGCCCGAGAGCGAATTGACCGAGCGGATCTCGCCGCCCATGTCCTGGTCGCGCACCATCAGGCCGAGCGAGGGCGCGCCGGCATTGTCGACGCGTTCCAGGCGATAGCGCTTCGCCAGTTGCGCGAGGTGGCTGTTGGCGTAGCCGAGCAGCACGTCGAGCGTGAACTGCTGGGCGTAGTTGCGGAACTTCTTGCCGTCGGCCGAGCCGATCAGTTCCGACAGTCTGCCCCAGCGTGCCTCGATTGCCTGCTGGCGCTCGATCTCGGCCAGCATCGATTGCGCCTTGACGCGCCGCTCGTCGTCCTGGGCGGCCTGCAGGCGCAGGCTTGTTGCCCGTTCGTGCACGGCGCTGCGCTCTTCGCGTACCGCTTCCAGGGCGTCGGCCACGGCGACGCCGTCCTGCATGGCCCCATCCGGGGCGGCGCTTCCCTCGTGCAGGTCGCGCTGCGCGCTGCGCTCGGCCAGTACCGTGGCCGCCTTGGCCAGGGCCGCGTCGAGTTCGGCCAGCGCGGCACGTTCCTGGGTCCGCCAGGCGTCGCCGACCGCCAGCAGGCTGGCCAGCTGGGCCTGGCTTTCGACCGGTTCCAGCTCATCATGGTGGTTGGCATAGTCCTCGAGCCAGTCGGCCAGGCGGGCGGCCGCATCGCGGGCGTCGTCCAGCAGGGCGCCGATGCGCTCCTGGGCCTGGGCCAGCGTGCTGCGCACGCGCGTTTCGCGCTGGGCCGCTTCGCCGGCTGCCGTCTGGCGTCCGGCGAGCAGCTCGCGGGCGTTCGTCACGGCACGGCGCAGGACTTGTTCGACGTCGCCGACGGCGCGGCCTTCGAACAGGGCGGCGCGTGCCGCGCGCCGTTCGCCCAGTCCGGCCTCGCTGCGCGCAAAGGCTTCCTGCGCGGCTGCGGCGGCACTCGCCGCGTGCTCGGCGCGCACCGCCGCTTCACGCTGCGCCGCTTCCAGCGTGGCGAGCGCGGCGCGCTGTTCGGCCAGCTGCGTCGAGTGCGTCGTCCAGGTCTTCGCTTCCAGCGCGCGCGCCGCCTGCCACTGCGCCGGGTTGCGGCGCCACAGTGACTGCCAGCCGTCGCCGGACGATTCGGCGAGCACCGGGTCGAGTTCGACCAGCACCGCGTCCAGCGCGGCCCGCTCGCGCTCGCGCCGGGCGCTCAGCGTGGCGTGTTCGTTTTCCGCCGCGGCCAGGGCGCTGCGGGCGTTGTGGGCGGTCTCGCGCAGGCGCAGGTGTTCCGCGGTGGCAGCTTCGAAGGCCGCCTGGGCCGCCTCGCGTGCCTGGGCGGCGCGGCGCGCTTCCTGCTGGCGCGCCTCGACGGCGAGCAGGGCATCGCGCGCGGCGGCGATCTGCGCCTCGAACCATGGCTGGCGCTCGCCCGCGGGCGGCGCCTCCACCGATATCGGATTCGCGTCCCAGGCGGATTCCAGTTCGCCGAGGTCGGCGCCCAGGGCGGTGCGCTCCTCCGTGAGCGAGGCCAGCCGTTCGCCGCCTCCCTCCAGCTGGGCGCGGCGCGTGGCCTGTTCCGACAGGTTGCGCTCCACCTCGGCGCGGCGCTCGGCCACCTGGCCGCGCAGCAGCTCGAACACCGCATGCAGGCGCGCGTCCTGGTGGGCGTAGGGGTGGGCTTCGCTGCCGCAGACCGGGCAGGGCTCGCCCTCAACCAGCGTGCCGCGCAGCGCCTCGACATTGTCGGCGCAGGCCAGTTCGGCCGCGGCCAGCGCGTGCTCGGCCTGGGCGGCGGCCGCAGCCAACGCGGGCGCCGCGGCGACGGCGGCCGCCAGCCGGGCTTCAGCCGCCGTGCGCCCGGTGCGGCTGCGTTCGATCTCGGCATCGATGCGCGCCAGGTGTTCGCGCGCCGTATGCAGGCCCTTGGCGAGGCGCACGGCGCCGGCGAGTTGTTCGCGCCGCGCTTCCCAGCGCCGGCGCTCGGCGTGCAGGGCATCGGGATCGACGCCGGCCAGCGCCGTGGCCGCAGCCTGGCGCGCAGCATCGAGTTCGGCGATGCGCTTTGTTGCGCCTTCGGCGGCATCCAGCGCCGCCTGTGCGGTCGCGGCGGCGTTGACGCGGGCGCGGTCGGCCTTTGCCAGCGCGGCCACGCTTGCCTCCTCAAGCGTGGCGGCCTGCGCCGCCTGGGAGAACAGCTTGTCCCAGCGCGGCCACTGGCTGGCCAGTGCCTCGTGCCGGCTGTGCGCGGCAAGCCAGCCGGCGCTGCGCGTTTCCGCTTCGCGCGTCTGCGCCAGGCGCGCGCCGGCGTCGCCCAGCAGCGTGCGGGTGCGCGCCGCCTCCAGCGCGGTGTCGTCGCGCCGGGCGGCGAGCTGCGCATGGGCGTCGGCAAGCGTACCGATGGTCGCATCGAGCGCCTTGGCGGCATCGAGCTGGGCGGCGGCGTCCTGCTGCGCGGCTTCGGCCGCTTCCAGCGCCAGGGTAGCGCCTTGCACTTCCTGCACGGCCTGGCGCGCCGCCTCGGCCGCGCGCGCGACTTCGCCCTGGCCGTTCGCGAGCGTCGCTTCCAGTTGGGCACGTTCGGCATCCAGGCGCGCCAGTTCCGCCATCAGCGGCCGCGCCGCCTGCACTGCCTCGAGCGTGGCAAGGCGGGTGCGGCGCCCGGCCGCGGCTTCGACCTGCTGCTGCGCGTCCTGCAGCAGGCTTTCCGCCTGTGCGACGCCCTGGCGCAGCCGTTCGCGTTCCTGGTGCCAGCGCAGCTGGGCCTCGAGCAGTGCGCGCCGGGTATCGACCGCCTGCAGTGCGACCTCGGCGGCAGCGCGTTCGGCGTCGAGCGCCTCGCGCGCTTCCTGCGCCAGCGGCGCATGGTCGGCCAGGCGCGAGGTGAGGCGCTTGACCGCATCCTGTTCCTGCTTGTAGCGCTCGTAGGCGCGCTTCGAAATGAGGCTGTAGACGGCGCTGCCGGTCAGGGTTTCCAGCAGCTCGCCGCGCTCGTTCTCGTCGGTTTTCAGGAAGGCGGAAAATTCGTTCTGCGCCAGCAGCACCGAGCGCGTGAACTGCTCGAAGGAGAGGCCGATCCGCGCCGCGATCTCGGCCTGCGTTTCGGTCTTGGTGCTGCCCAGCGGCGCCAGTTCCGGCAGCCGGTGCAGGGTCATGTTCGATGCCTGCAGCAGGCCGCTGGCCTTGTTGCGCGAACGGCGCACGCTCCAGCGTGCGCGGTAGCGGATGCCGTCGTTGCCGACGAAGTCGACCTCGGCATGGCCCTCGGCGGCGCCTCGACGGAGCAAATTGCGCGCGTCGGTGGTGGAGACGGTGTCGCCGCCGGCGTCGGGCAGGGCGCCGCGGCTGCTCTTCAGCTGCAGGCGCGGCGTGTTGCCGTACAGCGCCAGGCAGAGGGCGTCGAGCAGGGTGCTTTTGCCGGCACCGGTCGGGCCGCAGATCGCGAACAGGCCGGACGAGGCCAGCGGCTCGCTCTCGAAATCGACGTTGAAGTCGTTCGCCAGGGAAGCCAGGTTGCGCCCGCTGATGCGCAGGATCCTCATGCCGCCTCCCCATTGTCGCCAAACAATAGTTCATTGAATGCAGACAATTGTTCATCCGGCGCCTCTTCGCCGAAGCGCTGCTGCCACAGGCGGCGGAAGATGTCGTCCGGCTGCAGCTGGGCCAGCTGGTCGAGCGTCAGCGCGCCTTCGCCCTCGACTGACGCCACAAGCTTGCGCGTCGGTTCGATCTTCGCCAGGCGCACGGGCTTGTTCGCGATCACCGCCTCGATCTGGGCGCGCAGGCCCGGCTCCGGACCGTCGAGCAGCACCCGCACTTCGAGGTAGGGCCGGCATTGCGGCGGCAGGTCGTCGTCCAGCTCCAGCGCTTCGAGCGCGGCCAGCACCTCGGGCAGCGGCGCCGGCTTGGACGGCACCCGCAGCAGCTCGACCGCGCGCGGCACGTGCAGCGGCGTGACCTCGCGCGCCACTGCGCCGTCGAGGTCGATGCGCAGCACCTGGTGCTGGTAATCCACTTCAGCAAACGACAAGGGCAGGGGACTGCCGCAGTAGCGCAGGTGTTCCTTCTTGCCGACGCGCTGGGCCAGGTGCAGGTGGCCGAGGGCGGCGTAGGCGATGTCGGGATCGAACATCGAGGCCGGCAGCGCCTCGGTGCCGCCGATCACGATGCGGCGCTCGGAGTCGATCGAGGACTGCCCATCGACCATGTGGCAGTGGCCCATGGCCAGGATCGCCTGGCCTTGCTCGCGCCGCGCCTGCGCCAGCTGGAAGGCTTGCCGGTAGAGCAGGACGATGCCGTTCAGGTAGGCGTCGCCTTCGACGTCCGCTTTCGGCACATCGCCCGGACGCAGGAAGGGGATGCCCAGGCACCAGGCCTTGATCTCGCCCGCCTTGTTGCGCAGCGGCACCACCAGTCGTTCGAGGTCGATGGCGCCGTCGCGGTCGCGCACCACGTTGCCGATCACGATCGTGCCGTGCGCTTCCAGCAGCGGGCCCGGCGCCTCCAGCCGGCCCGGCGAATCGTGGTTGCCCGCAATCACGACGATCTGCAAATGCGGCGTGCGCGCCCTGGCCCGCTGCAGGAAGCGGTAGAGCTGGCGCTGGGCGGCGGACGACGGATTGGCGTTGTCGAAGATGTCGCCGGCGATCAGCAGGGCGTCGGCTTCCTCGGCCACGATGGTATCGAGCAGCCAGTCGAGGAAGCACTCGTGCTCGTAGGTCCGGTCGTAATTGTGCAGGGTCTGGCCGAGGTGCCAGTCGGAAGTGTGCAACAGCCGCATGGGAATCGGGTACCGGGGAAGTAAGTGGGGAAGTAAGTGGAGAGTCGGCACGCACTATAACGCAGCCGTGCTGCGGCTTCAAAAAAATCCGGCGACTATGCAGTCTGTTGCAAAAAATACATTAAGATGGTTGCATGAATGAATTGCACCCTCCGTTGCATCCTCCGTTACACCCGCAGTTGCATCTTCCTATCGCCGCCGCCCGCGCCCTGCACCTGGCGGCCCAGGGGCTGTTGCAGCCGCGCCGGCGCCGTCCCGTGAAGGCCGACGTGCTGGATACCGTCCGCCGCATCGGCCTGTTGCAAATCGACACAATCAACGTCGTGGCGCGCAGTCCCTATTTCGTGTTGTGGAGCCGCCTTGGCGGCTATACCCCCGCATGGCTCGACGAGCTGCTGGCCGAAGGGCATCTCTTCGAGTACTGGGCGCACGAAGCCTGCTTCATCCCGCGCGAGGACTATGGCCTGTACCGCCACCGCATGCTCGATCCGGCCGCCATGGGCTGGAAATACTCCGCCAACTGGATGCGCGAACGGGCCGGCGAGGTGGCGGCGCTGCTGGCCCATATCCGCACCAGGGGGCCGGTGCGTTCGTCGGACTTCGAGCGCAGCGACGGCAAGGCCGTCGCCAAGGCGGAAGGCTGGTGGGAGTGGAAGCCGGAAAAGCGCTCGCTCGAAGTGCTGTTCACCTCGGGTGCGCTGATGATCGCGCGCCGCCACAATTTCCAGCGCGTGTACGACCTGGCCGAACGCGTGCACCCCGGCTGGGACGACGCCCAACTGCCTTCCTTGCCCGAGGTGCGCCGGCGCTTCGTGCTGCAGGCGGTAAAGGCGCTGGGCATCGCGCGCGCCGGCTGGATTCCCGATTACCATCGCACCCGCCGCCCGCACGTCGACCCGGCGGCGCTGGCGGAAGATGGCCTGCTGCTGCGCGCCCGCGTGGAAGGCTGGGACGACCCCGTCTACATCCATCCGGACCACGCCGGGCTGGCGCAGGCCGCCGCGGCCGGCAGCCTGGCCCCGACCCTGACGACCATCCTTTCTCCCTTCGATCCGGTGGTGTGGGACCGGCGCCGCGCACTCGAGCTGTTCGGCTTCGACTACCGGCTCGAATGCTATACGCCGGCACCGAAGCGGCGCTACGGCTACTTCACGCTGCCCCTGCTGCGGCGCGGGCAGCTGGTCGGGCGCGTCGACGCCAAGGCGCACCGGCGCAGCGGCGTATTCGAACTCAAGGCCGTGTTCATCGAGCCGGGTGTGCGCGTGAGCGAGGCGCTGCTGCGCGACCTCGCCCAGGCCCTGCTGCGCTGCGCGCGCTGGCACGGCTGTCCCGACGTACAGGTCGGCCGTACCGAGCCGGCGGAAGTGGCCCCGCGGCTGGCACAGGCCCTGCATCCATCTCCTCCTTACGTCGTCCCGGCGCCAACGCACGACCCCGAAGTCGGTTGACCGCCGCCGCCGCGGCCCGTCCCCAGAGTTTGCGCCAGATCAAACCCGGCCTGCCAGCGCTCCCTAAACTACTAGTTCTTTCGGGCTGAAGAGTAGAAAAACAGACAACCAGCCTGTCCAAAAAACCAGTATGTCCAGCCAGGCCGCGTTGTTCTGCGGAGCATGCGCCTGCGTTGACGACGTCGAGAGGAGACCGAATGCTTACCGCGACCTATACGCTCGTTGCGCTTTCCGTTGAGCAAACAAACATGCGTGTCAGCCTGCATGCCGTCCAGCAACTCGTGCAAAAAGGCTACATGCGCCAGAGTGCGCTGACGGCTGGCCAGGCCGAATATGTCTGCGATACGCTGCGCCGGCTCCACGAACAATGCCATCGCCGCAAGCTCGACAAGTTCCTGTTGCCGGCGCTGCGCCGGGCCGGGGCCGGGGCCAACCCGCTCCTGTGCGAGCTCGACATGCTCAGCCGCAATGCGGCCGAGGCACTGGAAACGGCTTGCGCCCTGCTGCACGAAGGCGTCGACAACGAGGAGCAGGTGGATGCCTTCTGCCTCGCGGTCGAGCGCTTCTGTTCGGCATTGACGCTGCGTTTCGAGCGCGAGGAGCGCGAGCTGTTCCCGATCGCGCGTGCCGCCATTGCCGTCGATGCCTGGTTTGCGGTGGCCCACCAGATGCTCGCCCACGATGCCTACGTCGAGGAACACCGGGGCCGGCCGGCGCCCCCGGCGAGCCGCGCCGCGCGTGCCGAGCATGCGCATCGGAAAGGGCCGCCGGTGAGCTTCGCGCACTGAGGCCCTCATCGAGGCCATGAGCGATGCCGTGAGTGCGCGCATCTGCCGGGTGCGCCAGGAAAAGCCGCCATCGTTCTTTGCTATGATGGAGGTTTTGGAAGTGCGACTTCATCATGTTCGAATTCCTATTCAAGCGTCAGGGCGACAAGGGCAGCGGCAAGCGGGACGGTAAGCCGGCGGCACAGACCGCGGCGGCGGCCGATGCCGCGCCCGCAGGCGGGACGAAGCAGGACGGCGGCAAGCGGGGCGACGGCGCTACTGTTGCTGCGGGCGGTCAGGCGTCTGCGCGCCCGGCAAAAGCGGGACGCGAGCAGCAGGCCGAGCAGCTCAAGGGGCTCGGCGGCGATGAAGCACGCGCGGTCGACTTCATCCTCGCCTGCGAATACTCCGAATTGCGCCTGGCCGCGGCCGAACTCGTGCACGGCCGCGCCGCCCTCGAGCGCGTGCACACGGCGATGCGCAACATCGACCGCCGTGTCGCCAAACTGACGCAGTCGCGCCTCGACGCCATCCGCCACCACGAAGCCGAACTGGCGCGCGGCCAGACCACGCTCGAGCTTGCGCGCACGCTGCTGCAGGACGAACACCTGACGCCGAACCAGGTCGCCGATCTCGACCGCAAATGGTCGGTCATCGCCGCGCCGGAACTGGCCGAACAGTTCGCGCCGGTGCGCGCCGCGCTCGCCGCCCGCCTGGAAGCGCAGGTGCAATTGCAGCGCGCCATGATCGACCGCCTCGCCGCGCTGCGCCGCCTCGAGACGGCCGGGCTCAACGCGGCCGAGCTGGCCGCCAGCCTGGAACGCATGGCACAGGAACAGGCGGCCGCGCTGGCGGACCCGGAGCGGATTTCCCTGCCGCGCGCGCTGGTGGCCGAATTCGCCGCCGAGCATGCACGCCTGAGCGCCGTGCTGGCGGCGCTGGAAGGGGCGCAGGCGGCGCTGGCCGCGCGCGAGGCCCTGCTGACCGAATGGCAGGGACAACCGGTGGAGGAGCTGCACGCGGACGCCCTGCGCAAGGCCTGGCAGAAGTTGCCTGCCGTGCCGGAAGGCCCGCAAGCCGCGGACCTGCAGGTACGTTTCGACGCCTTGCTGGCCGGATTGCCGCAGCCGGTGCGCAAGCCCGTGCCGGCGGCACACGGCGGGGCGCCGGCCGCTGCGGGTGAGGGTGGGGGCGACGCGCCCGGGCCGGGTGCCGTGGACGGGGCCGGCCCGCATGCGGCGGAACAGCGTCCGGCCCAGGCCAGGCCGCCACGGGGGGCCGACCAGGCCTTCCTCGACACGATGGACGCCCTCGAAGCCGCGTTGCAGCAGGGCTCGCTCGCCCACGCCGCCGAACTCGACAAGGCGCTGAAGGAAACCAAGGGCAAGGGCATGCGCCTGAGCGCCCCGCAGGCCGACCGCCTGGCCCACCTGCGCGCCGAACTCAAGCGCCTGTCGGACTGGGCGCGCTGGGGCGGCAACGTCTCGCGAGAAGAACTGATCAAGACCGTGGAAGCGCTGCCGACCCAGAACCTGGCGATGGCCGAGCTGGCGAAGAAGGTCGGCAGCATGCGCGAGCGCTGGAAGGCGCTCGACAGCCTGTCCGGCGCCGCCCCGAAGAGCCTGTGGGAACGTTTCGACCATGCCTGCACCGTCGCCTACGCGCCGGCCGCCGCCCATTTCAAGCACCTGGCCGACGAGCGCCACGCGAATGCCGCACGCGGCGAGGCGCTGGTGCAGGAGGCCAATGCCGAGATCGCGCGCCTGCAGGCGGGGGAGGCCGACTGGAAGCATGTCGCCGGCACCGTGCAGAAACTGCGCCTGGCCTGGAGCCACCTGGGCGCCATCGACCGCAAGGACAAGAAGCGCCTCGACCAGCAATTCGCCGCCGCGCTCACCACGCTGCAGGGACCGCTGGAAGAACAGCGCAAGATGGAGGTGAGCGGGCGCGAGGAACTCATCGACGAGGTCGCCGCGCTCGACCCGCACGACCGCCACGCCATCGACCACCTGCGCGACATCCAGGCGCGCTGGCAGGAGCATGCGCGCGCGCTGCCGCTCGAGCGCAAGGCCGAGCAGGCGCTGTGGCAGCGCTTCCGCGCCGAATGCGACAAGCTGTTCGCGCGGCGCAAGGAAACCGCGCACGCGGCCGACATCGAGCGCCGCGCCCACGAAGCGGCCAAGGAAGCGATCAGCGCCCGCCTGGAAGCGGCGGCGCCCGATGCCACCCCGGCCACCGCCGGCAAGCTGCTGCGCGAGGCCGCCGCCGAGTGGCACGCCATCGGCCCGGTGCCGCGCGCCCATGATGCGCGCGTCGAGAAGCGCTACCACGAGGCGGTGGCGAAGGTGCAGCACCACGCCGACCTGGCGCGCCGCGCCGCCGGCCTGGCGCTGGCCGCCGCCCTGCGCGACAAAGTGCGGGCCTGCCAGGAACTGGAGTCCTCGCTGGCCGACCCTGGCCAGCAGGTATCCGGCACCGACTGGCGCCAGCGCTGGGAAGCGCTGCTGCCGGCCGGCGCCGACTACGACGCCGTGCTCGACGCCCGTTTCACGGCGGCCCTGAACGCACTGGACGGCGACCGCGCGGGCTACGCCGCCCTGCTCGAAGCGAACCGCGCGACCCTGCTCGCCGAACTGCTGCGCCAGGAAGTGGCGGTCGGCATCGACAGCGGCGCGGAATTCGCGCGCGACCGCCTCAAGCTGCAGGTCGAGGCCTTGCAGTCGACCCTGAAGGCCGGAACCGGAAAACAGCACCGCGAGCACGGCGCGGGCGGGCGCCAGACGGCGCTGCATGCCCTGTGCGCGCTGCCGGCGCTGGTGGACGAACGCACCGCCATGCGCATCGACCAGCTCGTGATGCGCACGGCGCAGGGGGCGAAATGAGCGTGGTGCGCGTACAGAGCGGGGACTTCGACCTCGGGCAGGAACTGGCGCGCCTGCGCGAGGGCGACGCCCGCGTCGGCGCCGTCGTGTCTTTTGTGGGCACCGTGCGCGACATGAACGAGGGCGCCAGCGTGTCCGAGCTGGAGCTGGAGCATTACCCCGGCATGACCGAGCGCGCCCTGGAGGACATCGTCGAGCAGGCGAAAGTGCGCTGGCCGCTCTACAACGCCCGCGTGATCCACCGGGTCGGCCCGATGGCGCCGATGGAGCAGATCGTGCTGGTCGCCGTCAGCGCGGCCCACCGCGGCGAAGCCTTTGCCGCCTGTGAATTCATCATCGACTACCTCAAGACGGACGCCCCGTTCTGGAAGAAGGAACAGACCCCGGAAGGGGCACGCTGGGTCGACGCCCGCCTGTCGGACGACAGCGCCAAGGCCAAGTGGTCGGCGGCTTGAGGACCCGGGCTTGAACTGGCTGGCGGTAGGTGTCGGCGCGGCGCTCGGCGCCTGGCTGCGCTGGGGACTGGGCCTGTGGCTGGGCTCGATGCATGCCCACGTGCAGGCCGGCACGCTGGCGGCGAACCTGATCGGCGGCTATCTGATCGGCATCGCGCTGGGCTTCTTTTCGGGACACCCGCACATCGCTCCCGAATGGCGCCTGTTCATCGTCACGGGTTTCCTCGGCGGCCTGACGACCTTCTCCAGCTTTTCCGGCGAGTCGGTGGCGCTGCTGCAACGCGGCGACTACGGCTGGGCGCTGGCGCACACGCTGCTGCACCTGCTCGGGTCGATCGTCCTGTGCATTGCCGGGTTCGCGACCTGGCGCGCACTGCGCGGCTAACAGCGCCTGACAAAACCTCCATCGCTGCGTTGCAGCGTCTCGCCGTACAGTCGTACTGTCTTCGACACCGCGTCGGGTGACCGCATCCCTTGCCCTGCAGGTTTTGTCAGGCGCTCTATACTTAGCCCGGCGGTATCGCCGGGCGATACTCCTGTCGTCGCGCAACGGTGCGCTCCGCCGCGGTGCTAAGCTTGCCGCGGGACAACTAATTGGAGCCTGGACATGACTACCGTTCAAAAACCGACCACCGCCTTCGTCGGCGCCTCCTGGGGCGCACTGCTGATCGGCGCCTGCGCCTACCTGCTCGGATTGTGGAATGCCGAGATGCAACTCAACGAAAAAGGCTATTACCTGACGCTGCTGCTGTACGGCCTGTTCGCCGCGATCTCCCTGCAAAAATCGGTGCGCGACCGCAGCGAAGGGCTGGCGGTGACGGGCCTGTACTACGGGCTGTGCTGGATTTCGCTGTGTACCGTCATCCTGCTGCTGACGGTCGGCTTGTGGAACGCCACGCTGGCGCCAAGCGAAAAAGGGTTTTATGCGATGTCCTTCGTGCTGAGCCTGTTCGCGGTGGTGGCGGTCCAGAAGAACGTTCGCGACCTGGGGGCGGGTCGGCCTGCGGTCCTCGCGACGGCATCCGAATCGCCGTCGCTGTAAACAACAAGAAAGAAGCGCGAAGCGCAACACAAGAAAGAGGCGGCCGAGGGCCGCCTCTTTCCGTTCCTGGGGCACCCTCAGCGGGCCAGCGCCTCCGAACAGCAGGCCGGCGCCCAGGTAGAGCACCGACAGCGTCAGGCTTTCCCGGACGCCGATGAGGTGGTCACGGCGGTTCAGGAGGCCGAGGTCGAATGCCAGCAGGAGCACTACGACGGCCAGGAAGAGCAGTCACATCCAGGCCGGCGCCGAGCCAGGCGGCGTGCCGGACGTCCGTGGATCAGATGCTCCGCAAGGCCTCGCCGTCCGCCGCGGAGACCGAATCGGGCGTCGACCAGATCCGCAGTGCGCGCTGCAGCAGCAGGTGTTCGCGGCTGTCGATCAGGCGGTCGGCATGGACGATGTCGAGCATGGCCTTCAGCGTGCACATGCGTAAGAGCGGGTCGGCGACCTCGCCCAGCAGGGCATCGATCGTATGGCGGTCGAGTTCGACCTCGGCGCTGTCCACACGCATGGCGCCCGCCAGCATGTCCTCGCACAAGGCCTGCACGACAGCGTCGAAGGTATCGGCGTCGGCGCCGACCCGTTCCAGGATCGCGCTGTGGTGCATCGCCTTCAGTTCCGAGGGCGCCATGTGGCCGTCGACGATCATCGACAGAGCCAGCAGGCGGCAGACGGCTTCGTGGCTATCGTTAGGGTAGGTGCGCATGGTGAATCCTTTCATGGGTGGTGTTGATGTGCTGCATCTTAAAGGGGCGGACGCTAAAAGAAAAATCGATTAATCTTTCGTGATTCTCAATTTTTCTGGAGCTGTTGTGCGATGAACTACAAGCACCTGCAGTACTTCCATCCGGTGGCGACCAGCGGCTCGATCGCGCGCGCCGCCCAGGAATTGCATGTCACGGCCCAGGCCATCAGTACCCAGCTGGCGCCCGATCGTCGTCGGCGAGTTCGACGACGGCGCCCTGCTGAAAGCCTTTGCGCGCGCCAGTACGGGCTTCATCGTAGTGCCGACCGCGGTGGCCGCCGCCGCCGCCGCGGAGCACGGACTGGAGGCGGTCGGCGTGACCGCGTCGATCGCCGAGCAGTTCCATGCGGTGACCGTCGAGCGCCAGCTCGACCATCCGGCCGTCAAGCGCATCCTGCAGGGGGCGGGCGACGTGTTCGCGGGCGCCTGAGCGTACCGCACCGGCGTCCGGCGTAGGAGAAGGCTTACCGCGCCATGGGCCGATCTTGAAATGTGACCCTCCATCCCAATCTTGTCTCTCAGTTAAGAACACTCACCTTTGGGGGCAAGAGTATGCGGCAAGATAAATTGACGACCAAGCTCCAGGAAGCGCTGGCGGATGCCCAGAGCCTGGCGGTCGGTAACGATAACCAGTACATCGAACCGGTGCACCTGCTGGCGGCCCTGCTGAACCAGGACGACGGCGGCGCCCGTTCGCTGCTGCAGCGCGCCGGCGTCAACGTCGGCGCGCTGACCAATGCATTGAAGGGCGCTCTCGAGCGCCTGCCGAAAGTCTCGGGCACGGGCGGCGAAGTGCTGCCTGGGCGCGAACTGATGTCCCTGCTGAACCTGGCCGACCGCGAATCGCAAAAGCGTGGCGACCAGTTCCTGTCCTCGGAAATGGTGCTGCTGGCCCTGACCGAAGACAAGTCGGACGCCGGCCGCCTGGCGCGCGAACACGGCCTGGCCCGTAAACCGCTGGAGTCGGCGATTTCGGCCGTGCGCGGCGGCGAGAACGTCAACTCGCAGGACGCCGAAGGCCAGCGCGAGGCGCTGAAAAAATACACGCTCGACCTGACCGAACGCGCACGCCTGGGCAAGCTCGACCCTGTGATCGGCCGCGACGACGAGATCCGCCGCGCGATCCAGGTGCTGCAGCGCCGCACCAAGAACAACCCGGTGCTGATCGGCGAGCCGGGCGTGGGCAAGACCGCCATCGTCGAGGGCCTGGCCCAGCGTATCGTGAATGGCGAAGTGCCCGACTCGCTGAAGGGCAAGCGCGTGCTCTCGCTCGACATGGCGGCGCTGCTGGCGGGCGCCAAGTTCCGCGGCGAATTCGAGGAACGCCTGAAGTCGGTGCTGAAGGAGCTGGCCCAGGACGAAGGCCAGACCATCGTCTTCATCGACGAGATCCACACCATGGTCGGCGCCGGCAAGGCCGAGGGCGCGATGGACGCCGGCAACATGCTGAAGCCGGCTCTGGCGCGCGGCGAGCTGCATTGCGTCGGCGCGACCACGCTCGACGAATACCGCAAGTACGTCGAGAAGGACGCCGCGCTCGAGCGCCGCTTCCAGAAGATCATGGTCGACGAGCCCAGCGTCGAAGCGACCATCGCCATCCTGCGCGGCCTGCAGGAAAAGTACGAGCTGCACCACAAGGTCGAGATCACCGACGCGGCGATCATCGCCGCGGCCGAGTTGTCGCACCGCTACATCAGCGACCGCTTCCTTCCCGACAAGGCGATCGACCTGATCGACGAGGCGGCCTCGAAGATCAAGATCGAGATCGACTCCAAGCCGGAGGTGATGGACAAGCTCGAACGGCGCCTGATCCAGCTGAAGATCGAGCGCGAAGCCGTGCGCAAGGAAACCGACGAGGCCTCGATGCGCCGCCTGGAGCTGCTCGACGAGGAAATCGCACGCCTGGAGCGCGAGTACAACGACTACGAGGAAGTGCTGAAGGCCGAGAAGGCGGCGGTGCAGGGCACCACCCACATCAAGGAAGAGATCGAGCGCATCCGCCACCAGATGGAGGAGGCCAAGCGCCAGAGCAACTGGCAGCTGGTCTCGGAACTGCAGTATGGGCGCCTGCCGCAGCTGGAAGCGCAGCTGAAGCAGGCCGAGGAAGCGGCATCGCGCAGCGATGCCGAGCCCGGGACAAAACCCAAGCTGCTGCGCACGCAAGTGGGCGCCGAAGAGATCGCCGAAGTCGTCTCGCGTGCCACCGGCATCCCGGTCTCGCGCATGCTGCAGGGCGAGCGCGACAAGCTGCTGCACATCGAGGAGAAGCTGCACGAGCGCGTGGTCGGGCAGGACGAAGCCATCGAGGCCGTGTCCGACGCCATCCGCCGTTCGCGCGCCGGCCTGTCGGACCCCAACCGGCCATACGGCTCGTTCATGTTCCTCGGCCCGACCGGCGTCGGCAAGACGGAATTGTGCAAGGCGCTGGCCTCGTTCCTGTTCGATACCGAGGAAGCCATGATCCGCATCGACATGAGCGAATTCATGGAGAAGCATTCGGTGGCCCGCCTGATCGGCGCGCCGCCGGGCTATGTCGGCTACGAGGAGGGCGGTTATCTCACCGAGGCGGTGCGGCGCAAGCCGTACAGCGTCATCCTGCTCGACGAGATCGAGAAGGCGCACCCGGACGTGTTCAACGTGCTGCTGCAGGCGCTGGACGACGGCCGCATGACCGACGGCCAGGGCCGCACCGTGGATTTCAAGAACACGGTGATCGTGATGACCTCGAACCTGGGTTCGCACAAGATCCAGTCGATGGACACCGACGAGCCGGCGGTGGTCAAACTGGCCGTGATGGCCGAGGTGCGCGGGCACTTCCGCCCCGAGTTCATCAACCGCATCGACGAGATCGTGGTCTTCCATGCGCTCGACGAGAAGCACATCGGTTCGATCGCCAAGATCCAGCTGCGCAACCTGGAAGCGCGCCTGGAAAAGATGGAAATGAGGCTCGACATCGACGACGAGGCGCTGCAGAAGATCGCGGAAGCCGGTTTCGATCCGGTGTATGGCGCACGCCCGCTCAAGCGCGCGATCCAGCAGCAGATCGAGAATCCGCTGTCGAAAGCGATCCTGTCGGGCCGCTTCGGGCCGAAGGACACCATCCCGGTGCGTGTGCGCGGCGGGCAGCTGGTGTTCGGCGAGGAGCCGCAGGTCGAGCTGGCGAAGTAAGCCGGCGCAGTCAGCCGGTGCAGTCGGCTGCTTGCATCGACAAGAAAGGGCGCAGCGATGCGCCCTTTTTTCGCCCCTGCTGCGCGCCCATGCAATTACCACTTCAGGACAATTTCCAGATGGCACTCTCGTAGACTTTATGCTTCGTCAATATATTTGGGGCACCCGCATGGCGAGAATTGAACGGCGCAACGTCATACTCGAGAAAATCATCGACCGGGGCTCGATGGCGAGAATGGCTCGATCGTGGCGTGGGTCTACCTCCGGCGGCACGGCGTGGCGCCCGAGACCATCCTGCGGGTGCTGGCGATGCCAGGCCGACGTCGCGGTGCCGCAAAGTCTGGTACAACAGCACAGTTAGCCAGGGTTGCCGTAGAGGAGCCGGCGCCGCCGTTCCCATCCGCCGAAGGACCATCCGGGCCGGCCATGCCTGGACAACCGCCCGGCGCATGATGCCCGGCGCCGCCGGGGACTGCTGGGCGCCATTCCGTACCCCAACTTTTACCATTTGCAGCGTTCGGCGCTTTCCGCGTGGCCCATCTTCTCTCCGTCCTGTTCCTGTTCCTCCGACGTAAGCTGTTGCTGTTCGCGTCCATCGTCCTCGTGCTCGTGCTGGCGCCCTGGATCGGGCGCGAATGGCGCAATATCCAGCGTATCGCCGACGAGGTCCCGGCACTGCAGCGGGCACTCGAGGACGTGGGCGCGCGCCAGGCCGCGCGGGCGGACGAGCTGGCGCGCCGGCTGGGGCAGCTGTCGGGCGCACCGCTGCGCAGGCTGGATGCGGAAATCCTGGCCCTCGACACGGAGATCGGCCGCCTGCAGCGGGAGCAGCAGCGGGAGCCGGGAGCGATCCTGGCCGATGCCGTCACGGGCAGCGGTTCGGTGGCGGCACGGCTGCGCGAATCGGCCCTGCGCGGGGTCGAGATCGAACTGCGGCGCCAGGCGCGCGAACACCTGCTGGTCTTGCGCGCGCATGCCCTCGTGCTGGGCGACCGGCAGGCGGCGCTGGCGAAAGCCGGGCAGCTGCGGCTGGCGCACGTGAACGCGTATGCGGCCTGGCTGCGCGCACACAGGCAGCGGGTGCAGTTCCAGGACCAGGCGGGATGGTTCGCCAGGCTTCGCCTGACCCCGTCCTATGCCCAACTGGAAACACTGCGGAAGGTGGAAAGCGATCTCCTGGCCGCGAACAACCGGGCGCACCGGGCTTTCCAGGCGCAGCAGGCCTTGCTCACGCGGCTGTCGGTCCCGGCCGCGCCGGCGGCGTTCCGCGTCGACGAACGGCGCCTCGCCCAGGCCAGCGCGGCGCTGCGCGAGCGGCTCCTGCAGGCCGAGCGCCTGGCGGCGCAGAACCTGCTGTGGCAGGGCTACCTGGCCGTGCGTCCGGTGCTGCCCGTCGCGCTGGGCGTGCTGCTCGGATGGTGGCTGGTGCCGGCGGCGATCCGTACCGTCTTCTATTTCGTGCTGGCGCCGCAGGCCGCACGCCGGCCGCCGGTCGTGATCGGCCAGGCGGATGGTAGCGATCCTGTCGTGTCGACCCGGCAGCCGGGCCGCGACGGCGCGCGCATCTCGGCCCGCACGTCGGCGCGCATCTCAGCCGTATCGCAGCGGGTGACGCTGGCGCCCGGCCAGGAGATGCTCATCCGTCCGGACTACTGCCAGAGCCAGCCCGCAGGCGCCAGCGTCGCGACCAGGCTGCTGTTCGACTGGCGCCACCCGCTCACCAGCATCGCCGCGCACCTGTGGATGCTGAAACGGCTGCGCACCAGGCAGGAGGCGGAAATCGTGGTGTCGTCCACCGCCGACCCGCTCGACGAAGTCGCCCTGGTCGAGATCGCGCCCGGCGAGGCGCTCGTGCTGCAGCCGCGCGGCCTGGTGGGCGTCCTGTACGAAGCAGGGCGTCCGCCAACGATCCGCAGTCACTGGCGCCTCGGCACCCTGCACGCGTGGCTGACGCTGCAACTGCGTTACCTGGCCTTCGAAGGGCCGGCGACGCTGATCGTAAAAGGCTGCCGCGGCGTGCGGCTGGAAGGCGCCGCGGCCGGCCGCACCATCAGCCAGGAGGCGACCCTGGGTTTCAGCGCCAACGCCCGCTACGCCACCGTCCGCGCCGAACCCTTCCTGCCCTACCTGCGCGGCGTGCAGCCGCTGTTCCACGACACATTCGACGGGCAGAACGCCTGGTACCTGTACGAGGAAGTGCCGCGTAATGCGCGTGCCAACCGGCACAGGTCCAATCCGCTGGAACTGCTGGTGGATGCCGGCCTGAAGGCCTTCGGCATCTAGATAAACAGGAGCGCCCGACAAAACCCCGGCAGCTGCGTTCCAGCGTCTCGCCGTACAGGCACCAGCGCGCCTCGGCCGGGCCGAACGCATGGCGTTGCAGCGCTGCGCCCAACTTTTTCCTGCTGTCGTATCTTGTTTCCTCGGCAGGTTCGACCAGGGAGCGAGGATGAAAACAGCAGTGTTCAGTACGCGCCGGTATGACAGGGCGATGCTGGGGCGCGCCAAGGGCGCGGATGGCCAAAGCCACGAACTTCGGTTTTTCGACGACCGCCTGACCGCGGCCACCGCAACGCTGGCCGCGGAATGCGAGGCGGTCTGCGTCTTCGTCAACGACAGCGTCGACGCCGAGGTCGTAGCGATCCTGGCCGGGCAGGGAACGCGCCTGATCGCCACCCGTTCAACCGGCTATAACCACATCGACATGGCGGCGGCCGACCGGCACGGAATCGCCGTCGTCAGGGTGACCGATTATTCGCCGTATTCCGTGGCCGAGTTCGCGGTCGGCCTGCTGCTTGCAGTAAACAGGAAAATCGCCCGCGCCAGCGCCCGCACCCGCGACGGCAATTTCGACCTGGATGGCCTGATGGGCTTCGACCTGCACGGCAAGACGGTCGGGGTCATCGGCACCGGCAAGATCGGCGTGATCTTCGCCCGGATCATGGCCGGTTTCGGCTGCACCATCGTCGGCCATGATCCGTACGGGAATCCGGCTTTCGAGGCGCTCGGCGCGCGCTACGTGCCGGTGGAGGAGCTGCTGGCGTGCAGCGATGTCGTGTCCCTGCACTGCCCGCTGACCGAGCAGACCGCGCACATCGTTAACGCGGAAACCCTGGCCCATGCCAAGCGCGGCAGCATCCTGGTCAATACCAGCCGCGGCGGCCTGATCGATACCGAGGCGGCCGTCGAAGCGCTGAAAACCGGGCAGCTGGGCGGACTGGCCATCGATGTGTACGAGCAGGAAGCCAACCTGTTCTTCCAGGATCTGTCGTCCACCATCATCTGCGACGACATTATCCAGCGGCTCGTTTCCTTTCCGAATGTGATCGTCACCGGTCACCAGGCATTTTTCACGGTCGAAGCCATCGGCCAGATCATGCAGACGACGATCGACAGCATCTCCGCCTTCGAGCGCGGAGAGGAGCTCGTCAATCGCGTGCCGCACGCATAGGAGCCGGTCCGGGGACGCGGGACCTCCTCGGCAGTCGTCAGGGGCGTCAGCAGCCGTCAGCAGGATCGCGCGCTTTTGACTACACTGGTTGCTTTGGCATTCAGACGGTCAGCAACAATGAGTACAACAAACCTGCGCCAGGATGCGCGCGTGATCGGCCTGGTCGGCGTCTCGCACGGCGTCTCCCACTTCTTCCACCTGATCCTGGCCGGCCTTTTCCCCTGGCTGAAGACCGCCTTCGCGCTGTCCTATGCCGAGCTGGGCCTCCTGATGACCGTGTTTTTCGTGGTGTCCGGCGTCGGCCAGGCCTTGTCCGGCTTCATCGTCGACCGCGTCGGCGCCCGCCGCGTGCTGTTTTCCGGGCACGCGCTGCTGGCCACGGCCAGCCTGGTGCTGGCGGCGGCCCCAAACTATGCGACGCTGATGGCCGGCTCGCTGCTGGCCGGCTGCGGCAACGCCGTGTTCCATCCCGCCGGCTATACGCTGCTGAACCAGAACGTCTCGAAGGAGCGCCTGCCGCACGCGTTCTCGGTGCACGGGATTTCCGGCAGCGTCGGCTGGGCGGCGGCGCCGCTGTTCCTGGCCGGTGTCGCCACGTTCTCGACCTGGCGCATGGCACTGCTGTCGGCGGCCGCGATCCCGTTCCTGATGCTCACCATCCTGGTCTTGAACCGCAAGGTGCTGGCGGTGCGCGCCGCGCCGCAGCCGCCAGGGGCCGCTGCCGCCGACGGTTCGTTCAGCTTCCTGCGCCTGCCGCAGGTCTGGCTGTGCTTCGGCTTCTTCTTCCTGACCTCGGTGGCGCTGGGCGGCATCCAGGCGTTCTCGTCCACCAGCCTGACTTCGCTGTACGGCATTTCGCTGGCAACGGCGGCGACCGCCTACACGACGTTCATGCTGTCGTCGGCGGGGGGCATGGTGGCCGGCGGCTTCCTCGCCGCCCGTGCGCACAACCACGGGCGGACCATCGCGCTGGCCTTCCTGTTCGCGGCCGGCCTGGCGCTGCTGCTGTCCGCGTCCATCGTGCCGGGCCCGATGGTTGTGCTGGTGATGGGGGCGATCGGCTTTGCCACCGGCATCGCCGCGCCCTCGCGCGACCTCCTGATCCGCGCCGCCGCACCCGCGAATGCGAGCGGGCGCGTGTTCGGTGTCGTGTACTCGGGCCTGGACAGCGGCATGGCGGTCGGCCCGCTGCTGTTCGGCACGCTGATGGACGACGGTCATCCGGCCGCGCTCTTCATCGGCGTGGCGCTGTTCCAGACGCTGGCGATTTCCACCGCGCTCGGCGCCGGCAACAACGCGCGCGCCCCGGTGCCGCATAAAGCTTGAGGCAGGGGGCCTGAGGGCAGGGACGTCGGATAATAAAAAAAAGCTAAAAACGCGTGGACCGCAAGGTCCACGCGTTTTTAGCATCCGCGCTCAGCGGCGCTTGCGCAGCGCGACGCCCAGCAGCCCGGGGCCGGCCAGCGTCAATGCGATGGTGCCCGGCTCGGGGACCTCGTTCGAGTCCGGCAAGATGACGGGTGTCGGCTCCTTGAGCGGATCGGTGACCGGCGGCAGCGGCTCGCCTTCCGGCGGCGGGATCACGACCGGCGGCGGATTGGTCACCGCCGGCGGCGTCACCGGTCCCGGCACGACGACGGTCGAGGCGAGGATGTCCTGCGACAGCAGGTCGCCGATCTTCCGGTTCGAGCTGTTGTTGAGGAAGTTCACCTTCAGGTGAGGCTCGCTCAGGTCGGGTTTCCCCGTGAAGGTGAAGGTGAACACCATGTCGTCGCCCAGCAGGCTCGGCGTGCCCGACAGGCACAGCTCCCTGTTCCCGGCCTTATTGCCGTTGCCGCCGCTGCAGCCATGGGCGTTCAGCTCGCGCGCATTCAGGGTCCACGACTCGACGCCCTTCGGCGCGGCGCTCACGGCCACGCTGTCGAACCTGCCGATTTCCTTGATGCTCAGGGCGCCCAGCCTGGTGGCGCCGGTCCAGTCGCCGCCGGCCCTGGCGGCGTCGATTTCCAGCGTCACTACCTTGTCGGTCCAGCTGGCAGTGAAGACCACGTCCTGCCAGGTCAGGACGCCGGCGTGGGCCGACGTCAGTCCGGCGCTGGCGGCCAATGCGGTGGCCAATGCGGTGGCCAGGGTGCGAAAAGTCGTTTTCAAGTCATTTCCGCTGGTGTGCGGTGGTCATGCCTCGCTTTGTTTTTGTAAAGACGTCAACCGGATGCTGCCGCCCTCAATGGTTTAAGTCAATAAATTGTTCAATAAGGAAAGAATAAAAGACGATATACAAGGTTTTGCAACATCGCCGAGTGAACAAGACAAGAATCGATATTTGGTCAAGTCATCGATTATTTCATGATGTGAAAACCGGCTTTCATGTCGTGGTATGCCGCAGCATGAAAGGTCGCCATCCGGTTCCCATTCTGAGAAATTTCATTGCGCATCATGGAATTCGGTGGCTAATACGTTGTTTTTAAACGAAATAAAAATAATGAGATGTCTTATATAAGAGTGATTGTGCTCTGCACAACCTGGTCTATGATTTGTCTAACGGATTTCATTTCGCAACTCGGCTATATCATCATCAGGAGAATCAAATGGCAACTCGTGAACAGCAGATCGCAGCCTTGCAAAACGACTGGGACAGCAACCCGCGCTGGAAGGGCGTCGTCCGCAACTATACGGCCGAGGACGTGGTCCGCCTGCGCGGCTCGCTCCAGATCGAGCACACGCTCGCCAAACGCGGCGCCGAAAAGCTGTGGGACCTCGTCAATAACGAGCCGTTCGTCAACGCCTTGGGCGCGTTGACCGGCAACCAGGCGATGCAGCAGGTGAAAGCCGGCCTGAAAGCCATCTACCTGTCCGGCTGGCAGGTCGCCGGCGACGCCAACCTGGCCGGCGAAATGTATCCCGACCAGTCACTGTACCCGGCCAACTCGGTGCCGATGGTCGTGCGCCGCATCAACAACACCTTCCAGCGTGCCGACCAGATCCAGTGGTCCGAAGGCAAGGACGACATCGATTACTTCGCGCCCATCGTGGCCGACGCCGAAGCCGGCTTCGGCGGCGTACTCAATGCCTTCGAGCTGATGAAGTCGATGATCGAGGCGGGCGCCGCCGGCGTGCACTTCGAGGACCAGCTGGCCTCGGTCAAGAAGTGCGGCCACATGGGCGGCAAGGTGCTGGTGCCGACCCGCGAAGCGGTCGAAAAGCTCACCGCCGCGCGCCTGGCGGCCGACGTGATGGGCACCCCGACCCTGGTGATCGCCCGCACCGACGCCGAGGCGGCCGACCTGCTGACCTCGGACGTCGACGACAACGACAAGCCGTTCTGCACCGGCGAGCGCACCGTCGAGGGCTTTTATAAAGTGCGTCCGGGCATCGAGCAGGCCATCTCGCGCGGCCTGGCCTATGCCCCGTTCGCCGACCTGGTCTGGTGCGAGACCGGCAAGCCGGACCTGGCCTTCGCCAAGCAGTTCGCCGACGCGATCCACGCCAAGTTCCCGGGCAAGATGCTGGCCTATAACTGCTCGCCATCCTTCAACTGGAAGAAGAACCTGGACGACGCCACGATCGCCAAATTCCAGAAGGAACTGGGCGCGATGGGCTACAAGTTCCAGTTCATCACGCTGGCCGGCTTCCACGCCCTGAACTACGGCATGTTCAACCTGGCCCACGGCTATGCGCGCCGCCAGATGTCGGCCTTCGTCGAGCTGCAGGAAGCCGAATTCGCCGCGGCCGAGAAGGGCTTCACCGCTGTCAAGCACCAGCGCGAAGTCGGTACCGGTTACTTCGACGCCGTCACCCAGACCATCCAGCAGAACCAGAGCTCGACGACGGCATTGCATGGTTCGACCGAGGACGAACAATTCTTCGACGAGAAGAAAGTAGCGTGAGCATGTAAGTGTTCGCAGCCATTCGGCAACCCGGGGCGAACCGGGCTGCAACCAAGCCGCAGCGGCCTAGCCCTGCGGCTTTTTTCTTTTGCGTTGCGATTAATTTCGGCCGCACGCGGATGTAGTGGATAATGTCGACAATTACGCCGCCCGCCCGGCGGCATCTGCATCGATCTTCTTTTATTTGGAACTCCCCCTATGTTGAGCTACCGCCACGCCTTTCACGCGGGTAACCATGCCGACGTCCTCAAGCATTTCGTCCAGGTGCAGCTGCACCTGTACATGAACCAGAAGGACACGGCCTACACCTACATCGACACCCACTCGGGCGCCGGCGTGTATGCGCTCGACAGTTCGTATGCGACCAAGAATGCCGAGTTCGATACCGGCATCGGTCCGCTCTGGAGCCGCACCGACCTGCCGCCGGCCCTCGCCGAGTACGTGAACCTGGTGAAGGCGATGAACCCGAGCGGCAAGATGCGCTACTACCCGGGTTCGCCCTATGTGGCCGACCAGATGACGCGCCTGGAAGACCGGCTGCGCCTGTTCGAGCTGCATCCGGCCGACAGCAAGATTCTGGCGGAAAACTTCCGCAAGGCCGAGGCGCACCGGGCCGAGCAGGGCGAACGGGCGCGCGGCCGCCGTGTGATCATCGAACGCGGCGACGGCTTCCTCAGCCTGAAAGCCCTGCTGCCGCCGCCCTCGCGCCGCGCGCTGGTGCTGATCGACCCGCCGTATGAAGTCAAGGACGACTACCGCCGCGTGAAGGACGCGCTGGAAGAGGCGCTCGGACGCTTCCCGGCCGGCATGTATGCCGTCTGGTATCCGGTGCTGCAGCGCATGGAGTCGCGCCAGTTCGCCGACCGCCTGAAGCGCCTGCCGGCCAAGGAGTGGCTGCACGTGACGCTGACCGTCTCCACTCCGGGGCCGGATGGCTTCGGCCTGCACAGCAGCGGCATGTTCATCCTGAACCCGCCGTACACGCTCGAGCCGCTGCTGCGCGAAACCATGCCTTACCTGGTGAAGGCGCTGGGCAAGGACGCGGGAGCGAACTTCGTCATCGAACGCGGCACCCAGGTCACCGGTGCGGCGGCCGCGCGCGTGGGCGCCGGCGGCACGGCGCGCCAGCCGGTCGGCAACGCGCGCCGCGCCAGCCCGCTGTCGGGCGCGGGCAGCCTGCGCCTGCCGGGCCAGGCGGCAGTGCCGCGCGCGGCCGACGGGGACGCGGATGCGCGTCGTCCGGGCAGCGCCCCGGCCGACAAGGCAGGCGCCAAGTCCGCGGCCGCGCTGCGCGCCAAGCGTTTTTCGCGTCCGGAAGGAGAGCGGGCCGCGCCGCGCGCCGAGGGCCGGCCGGCCACGGCGCGCCGCGACGAAGGCAATCGTCCGGACGAGCGCTTCGATCCGGCCCGCGGCCCGGCGGCGCCGCGTGCCCGCTATGCCGACGAGCGGCCACGCGCTCCGGGCGGCCGCCCGCAAGCCGGCAGCGGCCGCCCATCGGCTGCGCGTCCGGATGGCGGCACGGGTCCGGCGCGTCCGCGCGGGCGCGGGAACCGGGGCTGATCGGGCTAACGGGGCCGATTGGGGAGCCGGCAGTCACGCCGGCCAGCCATCGACAAAGCTGCCCGGCTGGCGCTGCGCAGCAGTTTTTTTGAGTAGGGGGAATGCGGCTGCGCCTGGCCGGCGCTGTCGCCGTCCTTTTTACGTTTTCCACACCGGCACAGCCAACAATGGGCTTGCCGGCTTACCTCGCCAGAGTGAGACGCCACGGCGCGTGCGCGCAACACCGCGCCGCCGCCCTGCGTTCGTTTCGATGTAAAAATGTAAATATTAGCCGGATGGTGTATAGTCGGTGGAGGTGCGCGAGTACGCGCGCGCCTGTTGCCGCGCCTGCCGTGCAGCCGTTGTTTTCAGGAGCTTACATGCATGCCGAAGTAGGGGCAGTATCGAACACGATACCGTCCGATGAATTTTTCCTCGCGCGCCAGCCCATCCTCGGTCGCGACCAGCACCTCGTTGCCTTCGAGTTGCTGTTTCGCGCCGCGGGCGAGCACGACGACGCCCGCCTGACCGATGGTGCCGCTGCGACCGCGGCCGTCATTTCCCACGCGTCGCAGCTGGGACTGGCGCAGGTGGTAGGGGAGAAATTGGCCTTCGTCAACGTCGATGAAGTCGTCCTGATGAGCGATTTTGTCCGTTTCCTGCCTCCGAATAAGGTTATCCTCGAAATTCTCGAAACCGTCAAGCCGACCCAGCCATTACTGGCCCGCGTGGCGGAGCTGAAAGAGCTCGGTTTCAAGTTTGCGCTCGACGATGTCGTCGCCCATACCGAGGAGGTCGGCCAGCTGCTGGCGCTGGTCGACGTGATCAAGATCGATTTGCAGGGCGTGGCACACGAGGCGCTGGGGCCGCTGGTCGCATCGATGCGCGCGGCCGGCAAGAAGCTGCTCGCCGAGAAGGTGGAAACCCAGCGCGAGTTCCGGCTCTGCCTGGAGCTGGGCTTCGACTACTTCCAGGGCTACCATTTTGCCCGTCCGGTCATCCTCAGCGGGCGCAAGATCACGCCCTCCGAACTGGTGCTCCTGCGCCTGCTCGAACTGGTCGACAGCGATGCCGACGACACCGTCATCGAAACCGCGGTCAAGCGCGATGCCCTGACCAGCCTGCACCTGCTGCGCCTCGTGAACAGCCGCGCCACGGGACCGCACGACCGTATCGAGTCGGTGGCCGACGCGTTGAACAAGCTCGGCCGCAAGCAGTTGCGCCGCTGGCTGCAGATCCTGCTCTACACCAGGCCGGGCAATGCGGTCGAGCTGGCCTCGCCGCTGCTGCAACTGGCCACGACGCGCGGCAAGCTGCTCGAACTGATGTCGCTGCAGGTGCGACCCGGCGACGTGGTCGGCGCCGAGCGTGCCTTCACGGTCGGGATCATGTCGCTGGCCGATGCGCTGTTCTCGATGCCGATGGCCGACATCCTCGACAACGTCGAGCTGGCCGACGACGTGCGCGCGGCGCTGCTCGAACGCGGCGGCGACCTCGGCACCATGCTCGACGTCGTCGAGCGGCTGGAGGCGGCCGACACCGGCAGCCAGTTCACGGCCGCGCTGCGCAAGCTGAAACTCACCTCCAAGCAGGTACGCGAGATCGAGCTGGCGGCTTTCGACTGGGTGCGCGAGCTGGTCAGCGAGGGGTAGGGTGGGCTCCCCGAGTCCACGCGGAACGATGACCATTGTTGGCGCGACCGCTGCGTAGAGTTAGCGCTCGTGGCAGAGGTACCCGCGGTACCCAAGGAGCCAACGCGGTTCCGGATTCAGCGTTAACACTGCTCGCAGTTCCGCGTGGGCACGGAGTGCCCACCCTACTGCCCCAGGAACAAAAACACCGTTGGCTTCTTGTGGAAATCCGGCATCTTGCCCGCTGCCAGCTGCGCCTTCCATTTCGCCGCCGTGAGCGTACGCACCGACTCGCTGGCCAGCGACAGGTCGGTCGCCACGCAGATGAGCGTGCCCGGCTGGCAGCCTGCCACCAGGGCCTCCAGCATCTGGCCGTTGCGGTAGGGCGTTTCGATCAGCAACTGCGTCTGTTTCTCGCTGCGCGAGCGCGCTTCCAGCTCACGGATGCGCTTGGTCCGGGCGGCCGCGTCGGTCGGCAGGTAACCGTTGAAGGCGAAGCTCTGGCCGTTCAGGCCGCTCGCCATGACGGCCAGCAGCAGTGACGACGGCCCGACCAGCGGGCGCACCGCGATCCCGTGCGCATGCGCCAGGCGCACCAGGTCGGCACCCGGATCGGCTACGGCCGGCACCCCCGCTTCCGACACCAGGCCGGCGTCTTCGCCCGCCAGCAGCGGCGCGAGCAGCGCGGCCAGCGCCTGCGGCGGCGTGTTCACGTTCAGTTCGGAAATGCGGATTTCCTGCAGCGGTTTGGCCAGCGGATGGTCGATCGCCACCAGTTTCAGGAAGGCGCGCGCGGTTTTCGCGTTTTCGGCGACGAAATAGCCGAGCTGCGAAGTGATCGCCTGTACCTGGCCGGGCAGGACGTGGGAGAGGGCGCCGGGAGCGGCATCGGTCGGGCCAAGGGTGTTCGGGATCAGGTAGAGGGTGCCAGGCATGGATCAGTCAGGATAGTCAGCAGTCAGGAAAAGTCAAACGCCGAAGAAGGGCACGCCGGCGCGGCGCAGCATGCCGGTCAGGGCGATCAGGGGCAGGCCGGTGAGAGCGGTGGGGTCGCTCGATTCGATGCGATCGAGCAGGGCGATGCCGAGCCCTTCGTTCTTGGCGCTGCCGGCGCAGTCGTAGGGCTGCTCGATGCGCAGGTAGGCGTCGAGTTCATTGTCGGGCAGGTCGCGAAAACGCACGAATACCTGCACATTCTCGGCCTGGGCGGCTTGCTCCGGATCGGCCACGCGGCCGTCCCACAGGCACAGCGCCGTGTGGAACACGACTTCGCGCCCGCGCATGGTTTGCAGTTGCGCCAGGGCGCGCGCATGGTCGCCGGGCTTGCCGATCTGTGCGCCGTCGAGGGTGGCGACCTGGTCGGAGCCGATCACGAGGGCGCCCGGATGCAGTCGTGCGATCGCTTCGGCCTTGGCGCGCGCCAGGCGCAGCGCGGTGGCTTCGGGCGCCTCGCCGGGCGCGGGCGTTTCGTCGATGTGCGGGGCGATTGCCTCGAAGGGCAGGTGCAGGCGCCCCAGCAGTTCACGGCGGTAGCTGGAGCTCGAGGCGAGGATGAGGCGCGGCAGCGTGGAACTTGGTATCATGTCGGGCCGTCGAAGTCGGTTGGGATCAAAAATGTATAAGCGAATCAAATAGATGACGCGTCCCGGCAAGCAAAGCTGATGGATTGCGGCAACTTGTCGGCGCCATGTCACAGTCGAAGCACCGGCGCACTGCCCCAGTCCAAAAAAACGCGCCAAGTCTTTGACTACGCGGGGATAAGCCTGTTATTATCGCAGGTTTTCCGGGGACGTTTTCTGCAATGAGCGCTTTTGTCATCGACGCCTTTGAATTCTGCCGCACGAACGGCTATCGCGAAGGGGTGACGCCGGTGTCGGAAATGACCCGCCTCGCCGCCGACTGCGCCAACGACAGCGGCGAGATCGCCTGGTCGATCCAGGGCGGCAGCACCCCGCAAGGCTATCCGACCATGACCTTGTCGGTGGCCGGTCCGGTCCAGCTGGTATGCCAGCGTTGCCTGGCCCCGTTCGACTACCACATCGATTCGTCGACCCAGCTGGTGCTGGGTCGCGACGATGAGGAAGCCGACCAGTTCGAGGAAATCCTCGACGACGACAGCATCGATGTGATCGTCGGCAGCCACACTGCCGATCTCCTCCAGCTGCTCGAGGATGAAGCCCTGCTGGCCCTGCCGCAGGCACCGAAACACCAGGTCTGCCCCGACACGACGCTGTTGGATGGCCTGAAGTCTGAAAAGGTCTCGCCCTTCGCCGGCTTGAAGAACCTGAAATCCGAATAAGCAATTCGTAGTAAGCAGTTGTAGTCAAACGCGTGCACAGTCGAGTATGTCAGGGCAGCGTTTTAAAACATGCCGGCAATCGTGAGGTTGCCGGTGGGATACTCGATGTGCGTGTTGTTTGCAAATCGATTGTGTTAGAATTTTAGAACTTTAGTATTAGGAGTCATCATGGCAGTTCAGCAGAATAAGAAGTCCCCATCGAAGCGCGGTATGCACCGTTCGCACGATTTCCTGGTTGCCCCAAACCTGGCAGTCGAGCCGACCACCGGTGAAACCCACCTGCGTCACCACATCAGCCCGAACGGCTTCTACCGTGGTCGCAAAGTCCTGAAGACCAAGAACGACGAGTAATCGCCGTCTTGTTTTTCGTACCATGAAAGCGGTGCAACGTATGTTGAGTGCGTGGCGCCGCTTTTTCTTTCGCCTTTCCTTTATCCATGGTTGCACCTCGTTGCGCACCATCGCGGCTGATACCCAGAGCCGGCATGCGCGTCCCGCGCGTATGCATCCAGCCACCCACTCCGTGTGAGCTGCGGTAATACCCCCACAGATGACAATTAAAATATCCATCGACTGCATGGGCGGAGACCACGGTCCTTCCGTCACAATCCCTGCAGCCCTGTCTTTCCTGAAGCAGCAGCCCGACGCCGAACTGATCCTGGTCGGCCTCGAAGAGGCCCTGCGCTCGGAACTGAAAAAGCATAATGCCGAGGCCAATCCGCGCCTGTCGATCAGGCACGCCTCGGAAGTGGTGGCGATGGACGACCCGGTCGAGGTCGCCTTGCGCCGCAAGAAGGATTCCTCGATGCGCGTCGCGGTCGAACTGGTCAAGGACGGCACGGCCAGCGCCTGCGTCTCGGCCGGCAATACCGGCGCGCTGATGGCGGTGTCGCGCTACGTCCTGAAGACGATGGCCGGCGTCGACCGTCCGGCGATCTGCTCGATCCTGCCGAACCAGAAGAACGGCCCGACCTACATGCTCGACCTCGGCGCCAACGTCGACTGCGAGCCGCACCACCTGCACCAGTTCGCGATCATGGGCTCGGTCCTGTTCTCGGCGATGGAAGGCGTGCAGAAGCCGAGCATCGGCCTGCTCAACGTCGGCACCGAAGAGATCAAGGGCAATGACGTGGTCAAGGAAACGGCCGTCCTGCTGCGTGCCGACCATGCACGCGGCGCCCTGAATTTCTACGGCAACGTCGAAGGCAATGACATCTTCAAGGGCACGACCGACGTCGTCGTCTGCGACGGTTTCGTCGGCAACGTGACGCTGAAGGCGATCGAGGGCCTGTCGCGCTTCGTCAAGTCCGTCTTCAAGCAGAACGTGCTGTCGATGATGGGTGCGGTGCTGGCCAAAGGCGCGCTGAAGAAGCTCAATCCCGAGCGCTACAACGGCGCCAGCCTGCTCGGCCTGAAAGGACTGGTGTTCAAAAGCCACGGCGGCGCGAATGCGTATGCCTTCGAGTGGGCAATTCGACGCTCTTTCGACGCCGCGAAATATAATGTACAAGAGCAACTGTCGGCGATGATCGCCGAGCTGATGCCGGACACGCCAGGCGCCCAGCGCCAGGTTTGAATTTACGACGGAAAACGGGTGGAGACGCAATGACTGTCTACAGCAAAATCATCGGCACCGGCAGCTACCTGCCGGAGCGCAGGGTCACCAACGACGAGCTGGCTGCCGAACTGGCAACCAAGGGCATCGAGACCTCGGACGAATGGATCAGTTCGCGCAGCGGCATCTCCGCGCGCCACTACGCCGCGGCCGGGCAGAACTCGTCGGACCTCGCTGTCATCGCCGCACAGCGTGCGCTCGAGATGGCCGGCAAGACCGCCCTCGATATCGACATGGTGATCGTGGCCAGCTCGACCCCCGACTTCCAGGGCAGCTTCCCCAGCACCGCCTGCATCGTCCAGCAGAAACTGGGCATGGCGAACCGCAGCGCGGCCTTCGACGTGCAGGCCGTCTGCAGCGGCTTCGTCTACGCGGTCGCCACCGCCGACGCCTTCATCAAGGCTGGCATGCACAAGACGGTGCTGGTGATCGGCGCCGAAGTATTCTCGCGCATCCTGAATTTCGAAGACCGCACCACCTGCGTGCTGTTCGGCGACGGCGCCGGCGCCGTGGTGATGACGGCGTCCAGCGAGCCGGGCATCCTGGCGGCCAAGCTGCACGCCGACGGCACCCACGCCGACATCCTGTCGATTCCGCCGAATCCGGCCGGCAGCCCGGGCAGCGGCGGTTTCCTGCACATGGACGGCCAGGCTGTCTTCAAGCTGGCCGTCACCGTGCTCGAGGAAGTCGCGGCCGAGGTGCTGGACGCGGCGCAGCTGCAGCCGGCCGACGTCGACTGGCTGATCCCGCACCAGGCCAACATCCGCATCATGAAGAGCACCGCCAGGAAGCTCGGCCTGCCGCTCGAGCGCATGGTGGTCACGGTGGACGAGCACGGCAATACCTCGGCGGCCTCGATCCCGCTGGCGCTCGACCTGGCCGTGCGCGACGGCCGCATCAAGGCCGGCGACAATATTTTGATGGAAGGCGTGGGCGGCGGCTTTACCTGGGGTGCGGTTCTCGCCCGCATGTAGTCGCACGTCCCGGCTGCACCTTTCGTTGCGTGCCCGAGTCGCACGCATCTCATTACATAGGACCACAAAAAGATGAGCAAATTCGCATTCCTGTTCACCGGCCAGGGCGCGCAAGCGGTCGGCATGCTGAACGGCTTCGCCGGCAATCCTGTCGTCGCGCAAACCGTGGCGGAAGCATCCGACGCGCTCGGCATGGACATCGGCAAGCTGATCGCCGAAGGCCCGAAGGAAGAACTCGACCTCACCACCAATACCCAGCCGGTGATGCTGACCGCGGCCGTTGCCGTGTACCGCGCCTGGATCGCCGCCGGCGGCCCGGCGCCATCGCTGGTGGCCGGCCACAGCCTGGGTGAATACTCGGCGCTGGTGGCTGCCGGCGTGATCGACTTCAAGGATGCGGTGCCGCTGGTGCGCTTCCGTGCCCAGGCCATGCAGGAAGCGGTGCCGGTCGGGCAGGGCGGCATGGCCGTCGTGCTGGGCCTCTCCGCCGACGACGTGCGTGCAGTATGTGCGCAAGCAGCAGAGGGCGAAGTCGTGGAAGCCGTGAATTTCAATGAGCCGACCCAGATCGTGATCGCCGGCCATGCGGGCGCCATCGACCGCGCCTGCGAGATCGCCAAGGCGAAGGGTGCCAAGCGCGCCATGAAGCTGGCGGTGTCGGCGCCGTTCCACTCGTCGCTGCTGAAGCCTGCTTCGGATCGCCTGCGCGAGTACATGACCAAGCTCACCTTCAACGCGCCGCGCATCGATTTGATCAACAACGTCGACGTGGCTATCCTGAGTGAGCCGGAGCAGATCAAGGACGCCCTGGTGCGCCAGGCCGCCGGCCCCGTACGCTGGGTCGAGACGATGCAGAAGATGGCCGCGAGCGGCGTCACGCAAGTGATCGAATGCGCGCCGAGCAAGACCCTGATCGGCATGGCCAAGCGCATCGACCCGGTGCTGGCCGGCGAGGCACTGGTCGACCAGGCTGCGCTCGAGCGCGTGCTGGCAATCGTCAAGGGCGCATGAGTAGTCAGGTCATAGTCACCTCGGCGCCACGTTGTTGTTTTAGATAAGAACAGGAATCCCATGAATCTGCAGAACCAAGTCGCCCTCGTTACCGGCGCATCGCGCGGCATCGGCAAGGCCATCGCCCTGGAACTTGCCCGCCAGGGCGCGAAAGTCGTCGGCACCGCCACCAGCGAAGCCGGCGCACAGGCGATCACCGACTATCTCGCCGAATTCGGCGGCAAGGGCGTCGTGCTCAACGTGACCGATGCCGCCGGCTGCGCCGCTGTCATCGATGACGTGCAAAAGACCGTCGGCAACCTGGCGATCCTGGTCAACAATGCCGGCATCACCCAGGACAACCTGGCCATGCGCATGAAGGACGAGGAGTGGGACAGCGTAATCGCGACCAACCTCACGGCGGTGGGTCGCCTGTCGCGCCTGGTGCTGCGCGGCATGATGAAGGCCAAGCACGGCCGCATCATCAACATCACCTCGGTGGTGGGCTCCGCGGGCAACCCGGGCCAGATGAACTACGCCGCCGCCAAGGCCGGCGTGGCCGGCATGACGCGCGCGCTGGCACGCGAGATCGGCAGCCGCAACATTACCGTCAATTGCGTGGCGCCGGGCTTCATCGACACCGACATGACCAAGTCCCTGGGCGAAGGCCAGCACGAAGCGCTGCTGACCCAGATCCCGCTGGGCCGCCTCGGCCAGCCCGAGGACATCGCCCACGCGGTCGCCTTCCTGGCCGGCCCGACGGCCGCCTATGTCACCGGCACGACCCTGCACGTGAACGGCGGCATGTACATGGGTTAAGCGATGAATTGATGCCGGCTCTGCCGTAACAGGCCTGGGCGGGGCGTACGATTGGATCTGCCCCGTTTTGAATGTCGGCAGAATCTCATCTTTTAGCAGGAGTTTCGGTCGAATTAGCGTCAGACGCCGAAAATAGTTTTTCAACGCGCAAACCTGATAAAATGCGCGCACTTTCCGCAACACATACCTAATGGAGCCATAACATGTCGGATATCGAACAACGCGTTAAAAAAATCGTCGCTGAGCAACTGGGTGTTGCAGAAGCCGACAT
>JBBWZO010000359.1:0-16238 GCA_039649125.1 Massilia sp.
TCTGGTCGAAGCTGTACCGCCCGGCGAAGCTGGAACCGGGCAAGAAGTATCCGGTCGTGATGTTCGTGCACGGCGCCGGCTACCTGCAGAACACGACCAAGCGCTTCCCGGTCTACTTCCGCGAGCAGATGTTCCACAACCTGCTGGTCGAGAAGGGCTACATCGTGCTCGACATGGACTACCGCGCATCGAAGGGGTACGGCCGCAACTGGCGCACCGCGATCTACCGCCAGATGGGCCACCCGGAACTGGTCGACTACCAGGACGGCGTGAAGTACATGGTGGCGAACCACCAGGGCGACGCCGCCAACGTCGGCATCTACGGCGGCAGCTACGGCGGCTTCATGACCTTCATGGCCCTGATGCGCGCGCCGGAGATGTTCAAGTCGGGCGCGGCCCTGCGTCCGGTCACCGACTGGACCAGCTACAACCACGAGTACACGGCCAACATCCTGAACACGCCGGACCTCGATCCGCAGGCGTATAAAATCTCGTCGCCGATCGAATACGCCGACAAGCTGCAGGGCAACCTCCTGATCGCCCACGGCATGGTCGACGACAACGTCTTCTACCAGGACTCGGTGCGCATGGCGCAGCGCCTGATCGAGCTGAAGAAGGATAACTGGGAACTGGCCAGCTATCCGCTCGAACGCCACGCCTACACCCAGCCGGAAAGCTGGTTCGACCAGTACCGCCGCATCTATAAACTGTTCGAGCGCACGCTCAAGCAGTGACGAACTGAACAAACGGGCGCCCTGCGGGGCTCCTTTTGTTTTAATGTGCACCCAACAGTACGATTTTCACACGCCCGCATGCATCCAGCTCTCGTCTCGCCCCGTACCCGCCTCGTTCCCCGCCTGCTCTGCTGCCTCCTCGCGCTCGCCGCTGCGGGCGTGCAGGCGCAGGACCGAAAAACCGCCGCCGACGATCCCGGCTTCGTCGGCCTGCCCACCACAGGCAAGCTGGACGCGAGCCGCGTGCTGAGCGAGCGCAGGTCCGATGCGAGGGACGACGATGGCCCGCCGAAGCGCGCCGCCCGTCCCGGACCTGCGAACGACAAGCCCTTCGTCCCGGCGCCGCTGGCGGTGCCGCCAGGCGGCATCACCGGCGTCGTCGTCGAGAACACGGGACGCGGCGAACAGGCGAATGTCCCCGTCACCTTCGGCCAGGTGTTCGCGCCGGGAGATTTGCCGCGCGACGCCGGGCTGGCCGGCAGGCTGGCCGACGGCATGCTGCTGCCGCTGCAGCTGGACGTGAAGGCTGCGCACCCGGACGGTTCGGTGCGCCATGCCGTCGTGTCGCTGCTGCTGCCGCGCCTCCCAGCCGGCAAGGAGGTCGGCATCGCCCTCGTGAAGACAGCGAAAAAGGCGGGCGACACCGGGCCGGCGCAAGCGGCGCTTGCAGCCGACGCCCACGCGGACGCCAGCGTCGCCATCACCGTCGACGGCGAGCGCTATACCGCGTCGAGCGAGGCCCTGCTCAGGGCCCGCAAGCCGCACACCTGGCTGCACGGCCCGGTCGTGACCGAGCTGCAGGCGGCGGCCCCGCTGCGCAATGCGCAGGGAGAGGAGCACCCGCACCTGGCGGCGCGCTTTGCCGTGCGCTGGTATGGCGCGGCGCGCAAGGCCCGGGTCGATATCACGGTCGAGAACAACTGGGCGTTCGAGCCCGGTCCGCGCAACATCACCTACGACGTCGAACTGGCGGCGGGCGGCAAGCCGGTCTACACGAAGCAGAACCTGACCCACCTGCACCACGCGCGCTGGCGCACCGTGGCCTGGGTCGGCGAGGCGCCGGCCCTGCACCTGCGCCACGATAGCGCCTACCTGATCGCCTCGCGCGCGCTGCCGAACTACGACCGCTCGGTACTGGTGCCCGACGGCGCGCTGCACGCGCTGGCCTCGAAATGGAACGGCCCGAAGACCGAGCCGATGGGCGTGGGCCTGGCCACGCCCGCGATGCCGAACACCGGCGGACGCAACGACATCGGCCTGCTGCCCGGCTGGGCGGCCATGTACCTGCTCAGCATGGACGCACGCGCGAAGGAGGCCACGCTCGGCACCGCGGACCTGGCCGGCAGCTGGTCGATCCACTACCGCGACAAGCGCACCGGCCTGCCGGTGAGCCTGGCCGACTACCCCTACATGACGCTGCTCGGCGGGAAAAGCGACACGCGCAACCCGAAGACCGGCAGGCAGGAAGCCTTCCCGCCCTGCCCGAAGGAGGCCTGCAAGACGCCGAACAAGGCCGACGTGGCGCACCAGCCGGGCTTCGCCTACCTGCCCTATCTCGTCACCGGCGATCACTATTACCTGGAAGAGCTGCAGTTCTGGGCGATGTACAACGTGTTTTCCTCGAACCCGGGCTACCGCAAGAACAGCCGCGGCCTGCTCGCGCCGCACCAGGTGCGCGGCCAGGCCTGGAGCCTGCGCACGCTCGGCCAGGCCGCCTACATCACGCCGGACGGCCATCCGCTCAAGCGCGACCTGAACGCCATCCTCGACAGCAACCTCGACTGGTACAACGCCGAGTACACCCGCAACCCGGGCGCGAACAAGCTGGGCGTCCTCGTCAACGGCCCGGCGGTCATCTATAAGAAGAAGACAGCCGTGGCGCCGTGGCAGGACGATTTCTTCACCGCGGCCGTCGGCCACGTGGCCGAACTCGGCTTCAAGGACGCAGAACCGCTGCTCAGGTACAAGGCGCGCTTCCCCATCGCGCGCATGGTTGGCCCCGGCGCCTGCTGGCTCGCGGGCGCCAACTACACCTACACGGTGCGCCCCTCGCCGTCCGCGCCCTACTTCGACACGATCGCCGAGGCCTACGCGGCGACCGTCGGCCTTGATGCCGCCGCCCTGCCCTGCGACAGCGGCCATCTCGCCACCGCGCTCGACAAGAAGCCCGGCGACATGGGCGGCTATTCGGCGGCCGTGACGGGCTTCCCCTCGAACCTGCAGCCGGCGCTGGCCTACGCCGCCGGGACCGGCGAGGCCGGACGCAAGGCCTGGGCCGTGTTCATGGCGCGCAGCGTGAAGCCCGACTATGGGCGGGGACCGCAGTTCGCGATCGTGCCGCGCTGATGCGCCCAGGGTACGCGCGCCGTATAAAGGATCACAACATGTAACGAAGGTTGCACCATTGACATCGCTGCAGCATCTTGTACGAACAATAACTTCTGCAAGGTGATGTCATGAGACGCTCGTCCCGCACGCTGACCGCCGTGGCGGTCGCTTCCCTGCTGCTGGCCGCCTGCGGCACTCCCTCGCCGACCGGGCAGCAGGCCGCAAGAGGAGAGCGCGGAGCCGAATTCGTCAAGCTGGTGCGGATGGCTGAATCGCTGGACAAGGCGGGGGCGGCGGGGCAGCCGTAGGGTGGGCACCCCGTGCCCACGCGGAACGACGCTCATTGTTAGCGCCGATCGCCGCGCAGAGTTAACGCACGTACGATGTCGCCTGGCTGCCCATGAGCGCTAACGAGATGCCGTGTTTAGTGCCAACATTGTTCACTGTTCCGCGTGGGCACCGGGTGCCCACCCTACCGGTCTGTGCTTCCTTTACGACGGCGACAGCACATCCAGCAGCGTCAGCGCCACCACCTTGGTCGCCTTGCGCAAATCCTCGAGCGCCAGCTTCTCGTCCGCCTTCTTGGCATTCGATTCCGGCACCGTGCGCGGGCCGGCGCCGTACATCACGGCGGGGATGCCGCGCTCGCCGTACAGGCGCGCGTCCGCGTACAGCGGGGTGCCGTGGGCCGGGATGTCCTCGCCCAGCACCGTCTTCGCGTTCCTCTGCAGGCTGGCCGCGAGCTTGTCGGAACCTGGCAGCGGGCGCAGCGCCTGCGACAGCAGCAGGCGCCGGATCTCGACGCGGATGCCGGGCTGCCCCGCCACCGCGTCCTCGATCAGCGCGCGCACCCCCGCTTCCACGGCCGCCGGGTCTTCTTCCGGAATCATGCGCCGGTCCATTTTGAGCACCACCTTGCCCGGCACGACATTCGTGTTGGTGCCGCCGTCGATGCGCCCGACCAGCATGGTCGGCGAATCGATACCCGGTACCGTCGACTTGATCTTTTTGAGTTCCGGCAGCTGGCCGTAGATCGCGTTCAGGATGCGGGTGGCCGCCTGCAGCGCGTCGTGCGCCGTTTCCGGCATGGCGCCGTGGCCGGCCTTGCCGTGCACCGTCACCTCCAGTTGCAGGCAGGCGTTGTGGGCGGTAACGATGCCGTAGCTGAAGCCGGCGGCGATCACCATGTCCGGCCGCGTCAGCCCCTGTTCCAGCAGCCAGCCGGGGCCGAGCAGCCCGCCGAATTCCTCGTCGTAGGTGAAGTGCAGTTCGACCCCACCTTTCAGGGGCACGCCGATTGTCTCCAGGGCGCGCACGGCGAAGGTGTAGGTCGCGAAATCGCTCTTCGAGACCGCCGCGGCGCGCCCGTACAGCAAACCGTCCTCGATCTCGGCGCCGTAGGGCGGCTTGGTCCAGCCTTCGCCCGGCGGCACCACGTCGCCATGGGCGTTCAGCGCCACCGTCGGGCCACCGTGGCCGTAGGGCCGGCGCACGATCAGGTTGGTGATGCTTTCCATGCCGTACTCGCGCACGGCCTGCTGCGGCACGGCGTGGCGCTCGGCCTCCCACCCGAAGCCGGCAAGCATCTCCGCCACCGCCTCCGCGTGCGGCGCGTTGTTGCCGGGCGGGGTGTCGGTGGGGATGCGCACCACCGACTGCAGGAAGGCGACCTCCTCGTCGAAGTGGGCGTCGATCCAGTCGAGGAGCTGCTGTCGGGCGTCAAGCGTCATGGCTTCTTTCCTGTGTTTGCGCCGGCTTCGAACCAGGCGCCGACCTGTGCCCGTTCGGCATCGGTCATGTGGGTGAGGTTTGCCAGCGGCATGGCTTTCAGCTGCACGGTCTGCTGGTAGATGCGCGCCGCGTGCTGGGCGATGTGTTCAGGCGAATCGAGCATCACGCCCGCCGGCGCGGTGGCGAAGCCGGGCTGGGTCGGCTGCGCCGCGTGGCAGCTGACGCAGCGCTGCTCCATGATGGCTTTCACTTGCGTGAACTGGGCCGCGTGGTCGACACCCGGCCGGACTGCCTGCGGCGCCTGCGGTGCAATCAGCACCGCCGGCACGGCGAGCACGGCGACGCCGGCCACCGGGTACTTCCATTCGATGCGGCCCTTGTGGCGCAGGTTGAAGAAGTGCCGGATCAGCACACCCGCCGCCATGATCATCGCCAGCACCGCCCAGGCATGCCGGTGGTTGTAGGTCATCGCGTAGTGGTTGCTGATCATGAGGAACAGCACCGGCAGCGTGAAGTAATTGTTGTGGACCGAGCGCTGCTTGGCCTTGATGCCGTAGCTCGGGTCCGGCTTCTGTCCCGCCATCATCGCGTTCACCATCTTGCGCTGGCCCGGAATAATCACGTGCGCCACGTTGGCGACCATGATGGTGCCGATCATGGCGCCGATGTGCAGGTAGGCCGCGCGCCCGCTCAGCAGGTGGGTGAGCACGTAGCTCGCCCCGACCAGGAACAGGAAGATCACCACGCCGAACGCCAGGTCGTGCTTGCCGAGCGGGGATTTGCACAGCAGGTCGTACACCAGCCAGCCGACCACCAGGCTGCCCAGGCCAATGCCCACCGCCTGCCAGCTGGTGAGGTCGGCCACGCTGCGGTCGACCATCATCGCCTGCGCGTTCAGGTAATACACGATGAACAGCAGCGCGAAGCCCGACAGCCAGGTCGAGTAGGCTTCCCACTTGAACCAGTGCAGCTCCTTCGGCAATTCGGCCGGGGCGACCAGGTATTTTTGCGGATTGTAGAAGCCGCCGCCGTGCACGGCCCACAATTCGCCGGCCACGCCCTTCTTCGCCAGTTCGGAGCCGGGCGGAGGCGGTTTGATCGTGTTGTCGAGCCAGACGAAATAGAACGAGGCCCCGATCCAGGCGATGCCGGTGATGATGTGCAGCCAGCGCACGAGCAGGTTGAGCCATTCGAGGCCGTAGGGAGCCAGGTATCCGAACACGTCCATGCAGGTCCTTGTAGCGGGATGGGGCGCAGCAGCATTGGCGGCCGCATTGGCAGCCGCCGCATTGACAGCCGCCTTTCAGCCAAGATAAACCGATTTCATTTTGCACAACATGAAAGTTATCGTATATTCGACATAACCGCTCCGATATACGCCAACTCTCTCAGCCATGGCCGCCCTGCCCCAGCACCTGGACCTGCACCTGATCCGCATCCTCTACCTGCTGCTGGTGGAGAAAAACGTCTCGCGCGTGGCGCTGAAACTGAACCAGCCGCAGCCCTCGATCTCGGCCTCGCTGCGCAAACTGCGCGAACTGACCGGCGATCCGCTGCTGGTGCGCGGTGCGCGGGGCATGGTGCCGACCCAGCACGGCGAAAGCCTGCTCAAGCCCGCCAAGCGCATCCTCGAGGAGACCGAAAGCCTGTTCATCAAGAAGTCGCCTTTCGTTCCCGAGGATGCGGCGCGCACCTTCCACATCGCCGCGCCCGACTACCTCGACACCCAGTTCCTGCCCAACGTGGTGGCCGCCGTGCGGCGCGGCTCGCCGAACAGCCGGGTCGCGATTCACGGCATGGGCGTCGGCGCCGACTACCTGCGCATGCTGTCCGACGGCGAAATGGACCTGGTGATCGCGAACTGGGACGAGCCGCCGGCGCACCTGCACATCTCGAAGCTGTTCGAGGACCCGATCGTCTGCACCATGCGCGCCGACAGCCCGTATGCGCGGCGCACGGCCACCGACGCGATGACGATCGAGGACTACCTGAACCTGCCGCACGTGGCGCCTTCGCAGACCCTGCCCGGCTACCACGGCGTGATCGATTCCTTCCTCGCGCGCCAGGGAATGCAACGCAAGATCGCGGTCGAGTCGCCCTACTTCGGCCTGATTCCCTACATGCTGACCCAGACCGACCTGGTGCTCACCACCGGCCGCCAGTTCATGCGTTTCTATGAAAAGACGCTGCCCCTGAAAACCTTCACGATGCCGCTCAAGTTTCCGCCGATGCGCTTCTACCAGCTCTGGCACCAGCGCGTGCACGGGTCGCCGGAACACAAGTGGCTGCGCGACCAGGTCAGCCAGGCGGCCCGCTCGCTGGCGCCGAAGTCGGCGACTCGCAGTGCGGACTCGCAGTACTGACTATATCGGCGCGCTGAAAGCGTGCATCGGACTGGCCTTATACTCCGGCCTGTTGCAGGAATTATCATCGAAGGCTCGTCCAAGGAACCGACCATGACCACGCTTGCCAGCCTGAACACCCTCGATGCCGCCGGTTTTGTCGCGGCCCTGACCGGCATCTACGAGCATTCGCCCTGGATTGCCGAACGGGCCGCGGCGCGCCGGCCGTTCGCGACGCTGGCGGCGCTCAAGCTTGCCTTGCAGGAGGTGGTGACGGGCGCGAGCGAGGACGAGCGCCTGGCCCTGCTGCGCGCCCACCCCGAACTGGCCGGCAAGGCGGCCATTGCCGGCGAGCTGACGCGCGAGTCGACGGGCGAGCAGGCGGCCTCCGGCCTGAACCAGTGCAGCGCCGACGAGTACGCGCGCCTGCATGCCCTGAACCGCGAGTACAACGAGAGGTTCGGCTTTCCCTTCATCCTGGCCGTCAAGGGCCCGACCGGGCGCGGGCTGACGCGCACGGCGATCATCGAGACCTTCGCCCGGCGCCTGAAGAACAGCCGCGCCGACGAATTCGGGGAGGCCTTGCGCCAGGTGCACCGCATCGCCGAGATCCGCCTGAACGCGCTGCTCGGGGTCGCGCCGGAACTCGGCGCGCAGGTGATGGACTGGTGCGAGACCATTGGCGCCTGGAGCGACGCCGAAACCGGTCTCACCTGCGCCTACCTGACCCCGGCGCACCGCCGCACCGCGGCGCAGATCGTAGACTGGATGGTTGATGCCGGCATGGAGGCGCACATCGACCAAGTGGGCAACGTGGTCGGACGCTACGCAGCGCTCGACCCGCACGCGAAGACGCTGATGACGGGTTCGCACTACGACACCGTACGCAACGGCGGCAAATACGACGGCCGCCTCGGCATCCTGCTGCCGATCGCCATCGTCCGCCACCTGCACGCGCACGGCGAGCGCCTGCCCTTCCACCTGGAGGTGGTGGGTTTCGCGGAAGAGGAAGGCGTGCGCTTCCGCAGCACGTTTTTGGGCAGCAGCGCAATCACGGGCGGCTTCGACCCGGCCCTGCTGGACGCGCTCGATGCCGACGGCGTCACGATGCGCGCGGCCCTGCAGGAAGCCGGCCACGATCCGGCCGCCATCTCCTCCCTCGCACGCCGCCCCGAGGAGCTGCTCGGCTTCGTCGAGGTCCATATCGAACAGGGGCCGGTGCTGCTCGAACGCGGCTTGCCGGTCGGCGTGGTGACGGCGATTGCCGGCAGCTCGCGTTACCTGGTCGAGCTGGCGGGCGTGGCCAGCCACGCCGGCACCACGCCGATGGGCATGCGGCGCGATGCGGCCGCCGCCGCCGCCGAGATCGTGCTGCTGGTCGAGGCACGCTGCAGCGGAGAAGCGTCGCTGGTCGGCACCGTCGGCCAGCTCGAGGTACCGTCCGGCTCGGTGAACGTGATCCCGGGCGCCTGCCGGCTCTCGCTCGACATCCGCGCTGCAAGCGACGCGGTGCGCCTGGCGGCCGTGGACGATATCCTGGCCGGCATCAGCGCGATCTGCGCGCGGCGCGGCATCGAGGAAAAACTGTGGAAGATCGTGGAGGCGGACGCCGCTCCCTGTTCGCCGCGCCTGATGGACCAGCTGGGCGCGGCCGTGGAGCGCCAGGGCCTGCCGCGCTTCGACCTCCTGTCCGGCGCCGGCCACGACGCCATGCAGATGGCGCAGCTCACCGGGGTGGCGATGCTGTTCACGCGCTGCGGCAACGGCGGCATCAGCCACAATCCGCTGGAGACGATGACGGCCGACGATGCCGAACTTGCGGGCCGGGTGCTGCTCGACTTCCTGCGCACGCTGCGCTGAAACAGCTGGATCAAGCTGCGCGCGCATTCATGATCGCACTGCGCCAGGCGACGCCGGACGACATCCCGCTGCTCTGGGCGCTGCGTACGCGCGCGGTCGCACACAGCTGCGCCGGCCACTACGCGCCCGACGTGCTCGCCGCGGCTGTCGACGGCAGCGCGATCCTCGGCTACGCCGTGCTGGCCCTGCTCACGGACGAAGTGGACGCCGCTTTCGTCGATCCTGCCCAGCACGGCCGCGGTATCGGCCGGGTGCTGCTGGCTGCGCTGGAGGCGGATGCCCGCGCGGCAGGCATCGGGCGCCTGTTCCTGTCGGCGTCCCTCAACGCGGTGCCGTTCTACGAGCGTGCGGGCTTCGCCGCCGTGCGCGAAGAACTCCACCCGCATCGTTCGGGTATCGGCATTCCGTCGGTCTTCATGGAGAAAGTCTTGGGCTGAGGTGCCGCAATCTTTGCCGGAGGGACGTAGGGTCTGTGCATACATCACGACAGGAGCGAATGCACGGCATGCACGATCAGCGCTTCTGTGGCGCCGGTGTCCCCCGATGCCTCAACACCAGCGCAATCCCGCCCAGGATCGCGACGGACGACAGCACCAGCCGCAGCGTGAGTGCTTCGCCCAGCCACGGCACGGCGCCCAGCGCCGCCAGCGGCGGGACCGACAGCTGCACGGTCGCGGCACGCATCGCAGTCAGGTCGCGCAAGGCCGCATACCAGAGCGCGTAGCCGACGCCCGAGGTCAGCGCACCGGAGACGATGGCCAGCACGATCCCCTCGCGACCGGCGTGCGCCACGCCGGCGAAGGGCAGCCAGAGCACCAGCGCCATCGGGGCGGCGCGCACAAAATTGCCGGCCGTCGCGCCCAGGGGATCGCCGGCGCCCCGCCCGCGCAGCGAGTACACGCCCCAGGCGGCGCCCGCCAGCGCCATCAACAGGGTGCCGAGCAGCGGCGGCGCGGCGACGCCCGGCAGCACCAGGTAGACCAGGCCGGCGCCGGCCAGGGTCAGCCCCAGCCAGCCGGCCGGCGTAAAACGTTCGCCGCGGTACAGGGCGACCCCGAACATCGTCAGCTGGACCGCGCCGAACAGCACCAGCGCGCCGGTACCGGCCGGCAGGCTGACATAGGCGAAGGAGAAGAAGGCGACGTAGGCGAACAGCATCGCGGCGGACCACCAGTCGCCGCGCGGCGCCGCGTGCTGGCCGCCGCGCAGGCGGACGATCAAGACCAGCGCCAGTGCGCCCGAGACCACGCGCACCGCGCCGAAGCTGGCCGGGTCGATGCCGCCGCGCTGCAGGGCGAGCCGGCACAGCAGCGAATTCGCGGCAAACGCGAGCATGGCCGCCGCGGTCAGGGCAAGCGTCACGGGCAAACGCGCTTTCATGCCAGCCTCCTTTCCAGAGCAGTGCCGCCAGCGCAGTGCCGAGCGCATGAGGGCACATGGGTGATGCAGATGGACGGCCCGCTTGTCGCGGGCCAGCGCAGACCCCGCGCTTGCGCACAGCCCTGCAACGCGCCCGGCACCTCCTGGCGCCGGTGCGGATGCCCATATCGCGCGAGGACTGGGCCCCGCCGAGTCATTCGAACCCGGACGACGCTTGTCGCCTAGCGGCTCTGCGGCTTGCGAGCCAGTCGCGCCCGCCCCGGTCGAGGGCGCGCGCGATGACGTCCGGCGGCAGGCTGTACACCGTCGCCCAGGTGGCGCGGCCGTCCACGGCGTTCGACGGGAAGCTGCTCGTCTCGATCGGCCAGTGGTACTTGCGTTTCAGGGTGCGCACGATGGCGGCCAGGGTCACGCGGCCGCGCAGCGGCTCGACGCCGGTCTGGTCTTCGTTCGACAGCAGCACGGCCAGCACGGCACCGCGCGCGGTCTGCGGGCCTGGATAGAGTGGGGTTTTGCTCGGCATGGCGCCATTCTAGCCGCGTTTTTGCCCGGCCATTGCCACTCATTAAGTGGACCCGCACGGTGTCCCCCGGCCTGCCGCGCCGCCCTAGCCTGCCACCCCCGCCCGCTCCAGCATCGCATGCAGCAGCACGTTGCAGCCGGCCTCCAGGTGCTCGGCTTTCGCATCCTCGATCTCGTTGTGGCTGATGCCGTCCTTGCAGGGCACGAAGATCATGCCCGAGGGGGCGACGCGCGCCGTGTAGATGGCGTCGTGGCCGGCGCCGGAAACGACGTCCATCGTCGAGTAGCCGAGCTTGTCGGTCGCGGCGCGCACGGCGTTCACGCACTCGGGGTGGAAGGGGCATGGCGGGTAGTAGGAGACACGTTCGATCTCGATGCCCAGTCCCGTGTCGCCGCGCGTCTTCGCCACAAACGCCAGCATCTCCTCGTGCATCGTGTTCAGCAAGGCGTCGTTTACGTTGCGCAGGTCGATGCTGAACTTGACCCGCCCCGGGATGACGTTGCGGCTGTTCGGGAACACCTGCACCATGCCGACCGTGCCGCGGCCATACGGCGGGTAGCGGTTTGCGATCGCCACGACCTCCTGCATGATCGCCGTGGCCACCTGCAGCGCGTCGCGGCGCAGCCCCATCGGGGTCGGGCCGGCGTGCGCTTCCATGCCGGTCACGGTGCAGTCGTACCAGGACAGGCCCATCACCGCCGGCACCACGCCGATCACCTTGTCGGCGTCTTCCAGCACCGGGCCCTGCTCGATGTGGGCCTCGAAATAGGCACCGATCGGGTGCGCGCCCGGCTCCTCGTCGCCGAGGTAGCCGATGCGTTCCAGTTCCTCGCGCACGGTCTTGCCGTCCACGTCTTTCGCCGCATAGGCGCTCTCGAGGCTGAAGGCGCCGCAGAAGACGCCGGAACCCATCATCACCGGCACGAAGCGCGAGCCTTCCTCGTTGGTCCAGAACGCCACCTCGACCGGCGCCTCGGTCTGGACACCGTGGTCGTTCAGGGTGCGCACCACTTCCAGCCCGGCCAGCACGCCGTAGTTGCCGTCGAACTTGCCGCCGGTGGGCTGGGTGTCGACGTGGCTGCCGGTGACAATCGGCGGCAAGCTGTTGTCGCGGCCGGCGCGGCGCATGAAGACGTTGCCGATCTTGTCGACCGTGACCGCCATGCCGGCTTCGCGTGCCCAGCGCACGACCAGGTCGCGGCCCTCGCGGTCGAGGTCGGTCAGGGTGAGGCGCTTGACGCCGCCTTTTTCGGTGGCGCCGATTCGGGCCAGTTCCATCAGGGAGTTCCACAGGCGTTGGCCGTTGATGCGCAGGGTGTCGGGCATGGCTGGTTTCCGTGTGTTGGGACAGCGGCATTCGGTCGCAATGCGGTATGCCGCAGCTGGTTGAACGCGTGGGCGGGAGACCCGCCCACGCTACGGGTATGCTCGCATGGAACGATCTTGTCTACGCCGGTTGGGTAGCAAACGCCGGGCGGTCGATGTGGCGGCCGGCGCCTTCTTCGGCGCGCAGGTCGCCGCGCTCGAACACCAGCTTGCCGGCGGCGACCGTGTGCGTCGGGATGCCGCGCACGGTGCGGCCTTCGAAGACGTTGAAACCGCCCTTCGCGAACTGGGTCTTGCTCGATATCGTGCGCGTGCCGTTCGGGTCCCAGACGACGATGTCGGCGTCGGCGCCCACGGCGATCACGCCCTTGCGCGGATACATGTTGAAGATTTGCGCGGCATTGGTCGAGGTGACGCGCACGAATTCGGAAGGCGTCAGGGTGCCGGAATTGACGCCGGCGTCCCACACCACGGCCATGCGCTCCTCGACACCGCCGCAGCCGTTCGGGATGCGCGTGAAGTCGCCGGCGCCGGCCGCCTTCTGCTCGGCGCAGAAGGTGCAGTGGTCGGTCGCGGTGGTGTGCAGGTTCCCGCCGCGCAGGCCCTGCCACAGCGCCTGTTGGTGGTGGCTGCTGCGAAACGGCGGGCTCATCACGTGGCCGCGCGCAAAATCCTCGTCCTCGCTGGCGTACACGCTGTCGTCGATGACGAGGTGTCCGGCCAGCGCTTCGCCGTACACGCGCTGGCCCTTGGCACGGGCGCGCGCGATCGCCTCGAGCGACTCGGCGCAGGACACGTGCACGATGTAGACGGGCGTGCCGAGCACGTTGGCAATCGCGATTGCCCGGTTCGCCGCTTCCGCCTCCACCTCGGGCGGGCGCGACAGCGGGTGCGCCTTCGCGCCGGTAATGCCGCGCGCCAGCAGCTCGCGCTGCAACTGGTAGACCAGCTCGCCGTTCTCCGCGTGCACGGTCGGGATCGCGCCCAGCTCCAGCGCGCGCCGGAAGCTTTTCACCAGCGTCTCGTCGTCGGCCATGATCGCGTTTTTATAGGCCATGAAGTGCTTGAAACTGTTCACTCCATGCTCGCGCACCAGGGTGCCCATCTCGGCGTGCACCGAGTCGTCCCACCAGGTCACGGCAACGTGAAACGTGTAGTCGCCGGCCGCCTTCCGCGCCCAGCCGCGCCAGGTGCGGTAGGCCTCCAGCAGCGACTGCTTCGGGTCGGGAATGACGAAGTCCATGATCGTCGTGGTGCCGCCGGCCAGGCCCGCCGCCGTGCCGGTGAAGAAGTCGTCGGCGGTGACGGTGCCCATGAACGGCAGCTGCATGTGCGTGTGGGTGTCGATCCCACCCGGCATCACGTACTGTCCGCCGGCGTCGATGACGGTGGCGTTGGCGGGTGTGTCGAGGCTCTCGCCGACGGCGACAATCCTGTCGCCGTAACAGAGCACGTCGCCGCGGAAGGCGCGGTCGGCGTTCACGATGGTGCCACCGCGGATAATCGTCGTCATGGACTTCCCTTTCAGGTTGTTGTGTTTGCTGTGCTGTTCAGCGTACCCCGCGCGGGCGCGGTATGGCCCTTCATCATCAGCCCGTACACGACGGCGGCAATGACGACGCCGACGAACCAGGCATAGGTATAAATCGTCTTGAACGCCTCGCTCACATCCGGGAATGCGTTAGGAAGGGCGGCGTTCAGGAAGCCGGGAATGTTCGGCAGCACGCCGGCCGCGAAGGCAACGAGCGCGGCGATGTTCCAGCCGCCGCGGTAGGTGTAAGCGCCGGTGTCGCGGTATAGATGGTCGACGTCGAGTGCGGTCTTGCGGATGAAGTAGTAGTCGATGATCATGATGCCGGCAATCGGCCCGAGCAGCGCCGAGTACCCGGTCAGCCAGATGAAGATGTAGTTCTGGGTGGTCTCCAAAATCTTCCACGGCATCATCGCCAGTGCGATGCCAGCCGTGATGTAGCCGCCGGTGCGGTACGAGATGCGCTTCGGCGACAGGGCCGAGAAATCGTAGGCCGGCCCGACCATGTTGGCGGCGAGGTTGACGCTGGCCGTGTCGATCAGGAGGATCAGGAGCGCGACCAGCACGGCGATACCGGTCATGCGGCTGGCCACGTCGACCGGGTCCCACAGCGCCTTCCCGTACAGGACGATCGTGGCCGAGGTGACGGTCACGGCCAGCGCCGCGAGCAGGCCCATCGGCAGCGGCAGGCCGATCGACTGGCCGACCACCTGGTCGCGCTGGGTTTTCGCGAAGCGGGTGAAGTCGGGAATGTTCAGCGCCAGCGTCGCCCAGTAGCCGATCATCGCGGTCAGCGAGGGCCAGAACACGCTCCAGAACAGGCCGGCCTTGGGACCGCCCGCGACGAACTGCGAAGGCTGGTCGAGCAGCGGCCCGAAGCCGCCGACCTTGTCGTAGACCCACCAGAGCAGCAGGAAGCAGATCGCGATCTTCAGCGGCGCGGTGTAGGTTTCGAGCTTGCGGATCGATTCCATGCCATGCACGATGAAGTACATCTGGATCGCCCAGAAGCCCAGGAAGCAGGCCAGCTGACCGGCGTTGATGCCCAGGCCAGGCAGCTTGTCGCCGCCGATCGGGGCGCCGAGCAGGACGCCGAGCAGCGTGTAGATCATGCTGCCGCCGAACCAGGTCTGGATGCCGTACCAGCCGCAGGCGACGACCGCGCGCATCAGGGCCGGCAGCCGTGCGCCGCGGGTGCCGAACGAAGCGCGTGCCAGCACCGCATAGGGAATGCCGTACTTGGTGCCGGCATGGCCGATCAGGAGCATCGGCACCAGCACGATCACGTTCGCTAGGAACACCGTGAGCACGGCCTGCCAGGCGGACATGCCGCTTTCGATCAGGCTCGCGGCGAGCATGTAGGCGGGGATGCTGATCACCATCCCGACCCACAGGGCCGCGAAGTGGTACCAGCGCCAGGTGCGCTGTGCGGCGCCGGTGGGCGCCAGGTCGTCGTTCCAGAGTTCTTTGCTGACAGCGTGTTCCGTCACAGTGAGGCCTTTCCATTCGGTTTGCAGTGCGACGCAGTGTAGCGCAAACGTACTTGCGGGCGTAAGAGGATTGGCCTCGGAGTCAATCCGCCAGCCCGGCTGACCGACTCAGTCACGCAACCAGGAACGTAAGCCGGGCACGTAAGCCGGTCAGGCAACTCAGGCAGGCAACTCCGCGGCGACAGCCGGCAGGCCAGCCTGCACCGCCGCGGACTCCGCGGCCTGCACAGCCGGCGCCGGCTCGGCACGGGGATTGCGCGGGTCCTGGGTCCAGTTCATGTAGGGCTTGCCGGTTTCCTGCGGCACCATCGTGATGCAGGCCTCCACCGGACAGGTGATTTCGCACAGGTTGCAGCCCACGCACTCCTCGCGGATCACCTCGTAACGGCGCCCGCCCTTGTCCCCGGCCAGCTGGGCGATGGCCTGGTGCGAGGTATCCTCGCAGGCGACGAAACACTTGCCGCAGCCGATGCACTTGTCCTGGTCGATGTGCGCGATCACCTGGTAGTTCATGTCCAGGTATTTCCAGTCCATGGTGTTCGGCACGGCCTTGCGCGAGAAGGCGGCGATGTTCGCGTAGCCCTGGGTGTCCATCCAGCGCGACAGGCCGTCCTTCATCTCCTCGACGATGCGGAACCCATGCAGCATGGCCGCCGTGCAGACCTGCACCGAGCCGGCGCCGAGCGCGATGAACTCGGCCGCATCCCTCCAGTTGCCGATGCCGCCAATGCCCGAGATCGGCAGGCCGGCGGTGACGGGGTCGCGCGCGATCTCGGCCACCATGTTCAGCGCGATCGGTTTCACGGCCGAGCCGCAATAGCCGCCGTGGGTGCTGGCGCCGCCGACGATCGGGAACGCCACCATCCGGTCCAGGTCCAGGTGAGTGATGGAGTTCACCGTGTTGATCAGGGAAACCGCATCGGCGCCGCCGGCCAGCGCCGCCCGTGCCGGCGCACGCACGTCGGTGATGTTCGGCGTGAGCTTGACGATGAC
>JBBWZO010000008.1:0-10908 GCA_039649125.1 Massilia sp.
CTTCGACAGTTCGATGCCGTAGTGGTCCAGGCGCCACAGCAGCGGGGCGATGGCCACGTCCAGCATCGAGAACTCGTCGCCCAGCATGTACTTGTTCTTCAGGAACAGCGGGGCCAGTTGGGTCAGGCGGTCGCGGATCTCGTTGCGCGCTTTTTCCAGGCTCTTGTCGCCGGCCTTGGCCTTGTCGTTTTCCAGCGTGTGCACGTGCACGAACAACTCTTTTTCAAAGTTGAACAGCATTAGCCGCGCGCGGGCGCGCATCAGCGGGTCGGCCGGCATCAGTTGCGGATGCGGGAAGCGCTCGTCGATGTACTCGTTGATGATGTTCGATTCGTACAGGATCAGTTCGCGCTCGACCAGAATCGGGACCTGGCCGTACGGGTTCATCGTCGAGATGTCTTCCGGCTTGTTGAACAGGTCGACGTCACGCACCTCGAAATCCATGCCCTTTTCGAACAGGACCAGGCGGCAGCGTTGGGAGAACGGGCACGTGGTGCCGGAGTAGAGAACCATCATGGTGGGTCGTTCCTTAAGAAACAAAGGGGTGAAGCGCCAAGCGACTCACCCCGAAAAATGATTGCCCGTATTATAGCCAAGCGGGCAATGAAAACGAATTACTTCACGTCTTTCCAGTACGAAGCGTTCAACCGCCAGGCCAGGAAGGCAAATATCGACAGGAAAATCAGCACGATAGCACCGAGTTTCTTGCGCGTTCCTTGCGCAGGCTCAGCCATCCAGCTGAGGTAGGCAACCAGGTCGGCCGTCGCCGTGTCGAATTCGACGGCCGACATCGTCCCTGGCGCCACCTGCTCGAAGCCGGCGAACTTGTGGATCGTCTTGCTGGCGTCGTGCGGATCGGGCGCGTCCACCATTTTGACCGTGCGTACACCCTGCAGCTGCCACATCGCGTGCGGCATCGCCACGTTCGGCACCACCAGGTTGTTCCAGCCGGTCGGGCGGGTGTCGTCCTTGTAGAAGGTGCGCAGGTAGGTGTACAGGTAATCGGCGCCAGGACCGGCCGGCGACGATTTGGCGCGCGCGATCACCGACAGGTCCGGCGGCACTGCGCCGAACCAGGCCTTGGCGTCGGCCGGGCGCATCGCCGTCGTCATCATTTCTCCCACTTTATCGGCCGAGAACAGCAGATTCGTCTTGATCTGCTCCTCGGTGAGGCCGAGGTCGCGCAGGCGGTTGTAGCGCATGGCCGAGGCCGAATGGCAGTTCAGGCAATAGTTGACGAACAGCTTGGCGCCGTTTTGCAGCGAGGCCATGTCGCTGCGTTCCGGTGCGCGGTCGAGCGGGAACGTGCCTTCGGCCGCGAATGCCAGCCCCGGCACCAGCGCCAGGACCGCGATCAGTTTCTTCGTAAAGTTCATGGTTGTCCTTAAGCTCGGGTCCTGTGGCGATCAGTGCGGATGGAAGGTCACGCGCGTCGGTACCGGCTTGAAACGGCCGGCCGTGCTCCACCATGGCATCAGGAGGAAGAAGCTGAAGTACAACAGCGTGCACACCTGCGAAATGATGGTGTACGCCGGCGTCGGCAGCTGGGTGCCGAGGTAGCCCAGGGCCAGGAAGGACACGCCGAACAGGGCGAAGACCCACTTGTGCCAGGTCGGGCGGTAGCGGATCGACCTGGCCGGCGATTGGTCCAGCCACGGCAGGAAGGCAAGGATCATCACCGACGAGCCGAACAGCACCACGCCCCAGAACTTCGCTTCCAGCACCTGCGGCAGCATGCCGATGATCAGCACCAGGGCGATCGCGGCGATCGCGACCTTGGCCTTGAACGACAGGCGCGACTTCATCCAGATGAACACCACGTAGGCTGCGATGGCGGCCATCAGGACGTACATGAAGTCGGCGGTGGTGGCGCGCAGCACCGAGTAGAACGGCGTGAAGTACCAGGTCGGCGCGATGTGCGACGGCGTCTTCATCGAATCGGCCGGGATGAAATTGTTGTACTCGAGGAAGTAGCCGCCCATCTCGGGCGCGAAGAACACGACTGCCGAGAAGATCAGCAGGAACACGGACACACCGAAGAAGTCCTTCGTCGTGTAATAGGGGTGCGACGGAATCGCGTCGACCGGCTGGCCGTCGGCGCCGAGGGTGGCCTTGACTTCGATGCCGTCCGGGTTGTTCGAACCGACTTCGTGCAGCGCGATCAGGTGCGCCGCGACCAGGCCCAGCAGCACCAGCGGCAGGGCGATGACGTGGAAGGCGAAGAAGCGGTTCAGGGTCGCGTCCGAGACGACGTAATCGCCGCGGATCCACAGCGACAGGTCCGGTCCGATCACGGGAATCGCACCGAACAGGTTGACGATCACCTGCGCGCCCCAGTACGACATCTGCCCCCATGGCAGCAGGTAGCCGAAGAAGGCCTCGGCCATCAGGCACAGGAAGATGGCAAAACCGAAGAGCCAGATCAATTCGCGCGGCTTGCGGTAGGAACCGTAGAGCAGGGCGCGGGTCATATGCAGGTAGACGATGATGAAGAACGCCGAGGCGCCGGTCGAGTGCATGTAGCGCACCAGCCAGCCCCAGGGCACTTCACGCATGATGTACTCGACGCTGCCGAAGGCCAGGTTGGCGTCCGGCTTGTAGTGCATCGTCAGGAAGATGCCGGTCACGATCTGCAGCACCAGCACCAGCATCGCCAGCGAGCCGAAGATGTACCAGACGTTGAAGTTCTTCGGGGCGTAGTAGCGGCCCCATTGTTCGTACCAGAGTTTCGACAGCGGGAAGCGGTCGTCGATCCAGGCCAGGGCCTTGTGGCCAGCCGGCGCATTGGCCGGCAGTTTCGTTTCCTTGAATGCGGCGCCCATGTTATGCCTCGCCTTTCTCGTCTTTGCCGATCACGATCTTATTGTCGGAGAGATACATGTACGGAGGGATGTCCATGTTCGTCGGTGCCGGCTTGTTTTTGAACACGCGGCCGGCCAGGTCGAAGGTGGAACCGTGGCAGGGGCACAGGAAGCCGCCGCGCCAGTCGTCGGGAAGGTTCGGTTGCGGGCCCGGGTTCAGGCGCGAGGACGGCGAGCAGCCCAGGTGCGAGCAGATGCCCACGGTGACGAGCACGTCCTTGTGCTCGGGCCGGGCGCGAAATTCGTTCTTCGCATATTCCGGCATGTCGAGCTGGAAGATCTTTTCGGAGTTGGGATCGGCAACGAGCTCGTCGTTCTTCGGCAGGCTGGCCAGCATTTCCGGCGTACGGCGCAGAATCCACACCGGCTTGCCGCGCCATTCGACCACTTTCATTTCACCCGGCTTGACGTCGGAGATATCCACTTCGACCGGAGCGCCGGCAGCTTTCGCCCGCTCGGACGGCTGGAACGTGCTGACCAGCGCACCCGCCGTGGCCACACCGACGACGCCGCCCGCCGCACATGTCGCGACGAGCAAGCCGCGCCGGCCTGAATCGACCTGCTTTTCATTACTCATACCAACCCCACTCCGTGAAATTACGAAACTTGGAAATCAATTAAGAGCTTGCAGCAACGTAAAATTATATGTGAATGGCAATCTTTATTGGAGAAAAAATATTGAGCGTGTCCCTGCTGTGGCATGGGCGTCCCGGAGGGTGGGGCAGCCATGCCGCCGGTCGTCCTGTCGCCCATGCGGCGCGCATGGGCGAATGCCGGCCACGGTGCCGAGAGTCATGGCACGAGCGCGTCGCAGCGTGGTGCGCGCCCGGTAAAAGCGCTTGCGGTATCATCGGCTGATAAATTCGATAACCTAGGGGAAGCGATGTCGATGATGGGTGAATTCAGGCAATTTGCCATGCGTGGCAATGTTGTCGATCTTGCGGTCGGAGTCATCATTGGCGGCGCATTCGGACGCATCGTCGATTCGCTGGTCCAGGACGTTATCATGCCGCCGATCGGCAAATTGTTCGGCGGGCTCGATTTCGCAAATTACTATATACCCTTGAATAACCAGGGAACAGGGCTGGCGCTGGCGGAAGCAAAAAAAGCCGGTGCCGTCCTCGCCTACGGCAATTTTCTGACGATCCTCCTGAATTTCATCATCCTGGCGTTCATCATCTTCCAGATGGTGCGCTTGATGAACCGCCTGCGCCAGCGGGTCGTTCCGGACGAGGCCGCCAAGGCGCCGGCGACGCCGGAAGACGTGTTGCTGCTGCGTGAAATCCGCGATTCCTTACGCCGTACCCCAGAAAAGTGAAAGACGACGTCACCTCCATTCGCGCGGTGTCTCCCATGCGCCGGCTCTGGCTGCTGTTCGCGCAGGTGGTCACCGTGCTGCTCGCCGTGTATTTCGTGGTCGCGGCGCTGCAACCGGACTGGCTCGGGCGCGGGCCGGTCCAGGTGCCCGTCGGCCCGGGTGCGCGGACGGTCCCGCTGCTGCAGGCGCAAACCAGTCCGCCTGCGGCCAGCTATCGCGAGGCCGCCGGACGCGCGATGCCGGCGGTGGTCAACATCCTCACCAGCAAGGCGTCGCGCGAGACCCATCCGATCCTCAAGGATCCGTTCTTCCGCCGCTTTTTCGGTGACCGCATGCCGCCCGAAGAGCAGATGTCGAGCCTCGGTTCGGGCGTCATCGTCAGCAGCGAGGGCTATATCATCACCAACTTCCACGTGGTGGAGGGGGCGGACCAGATCGAGGTCGGCCTGGCCGACGGCCGCAAGGCGGCCGCCCGCATCGTCGGCACCGATCCGGAAACGGATCTGGCCGTCATTCGCATCAGCGCGCGCGAGCTGCCGGTGATGGTGCTCGGCCAGCCCGACGAGGCACGCGTCGGCGATGTCGTGCTGGCCATCGGCAACCCGTTCGGTGTCGGCCAGACCGTCACCATGGGCATCATTTCGGCCGTGGGGCGCAACAACTTGCACATCAACCACTTCGAGAATTTTATCCAGACCGATGCCGCCATCAACTTCGGCAACTCGGGTGGTGCCCTGGTCGACATCCACGGTAATCTGCTCGGCATTAACTCGGCGATTTATTCGCAGACCGGCGGCTCGATCGGCATCGGCTTCGCCATCCCCGTTTCGACTGCCCGCAACGTGCTCGAGTCGATCATCAAGCACGGCCAGGTGGTGCGTGGCTGGATCGGCATCGAATCGCAGGACATCACGCCCGAGCTGGCCGACAGCTTCGGCCTGGCGCGCAGCAGCGGCGCCATCATCGCCGGCGTGGTCCGCAACGGCCCGGCCGACCGCGCCGGCGTGCGTCCAGGCGACATCCTGCTCGCGGTTGAGGGCAAGGCCGTCAAGAGCACCGGCGAGATGCTCAACCTGATTGCCCAGCTGGCGCCGGGCGCCAAGGCAAAACTGACACTGATGCGCCAGAACCGCGAAGCGACGGTCGATGTCACCGTCGGCAAGCGGCCGCGCCCGAAACCATAGTTTTTATTATTTATCCGGACCCTCCATGCACCTGCGTGACCTGACGCAATTCCTTTCCGAACTGAGCGAAAACAATACCCGTCCCTGGTTCATCATGAACAAACCGCGCTACGACATCCTGCGCGAAGAGTTCCTGGTCGTCGTCACCGACCTGATCCGAGCCTTATCCCGTTTCGACAAGCAGGTCGCCGCCGCCGACCCGAAAAAGGCGATGTTCCGCATCAACCGCGACATGCGTTTTTCCAACGACAAGACCCCGTATAAAACGCGCTTTTCGGCCGGGATCACGCCGAACAACAAGCGCCGCCCGAGCGAAGGCGGCGGTTCGACCTATTACTTCCAGATCGACGCGAATCGGAGCCTCGGGATCGGCGCCGGCGAATACCTGCCTCCGGCGGCGCGCCTGAAAGCGATCCGCGAGCACGTGGTCAACGATGCGACAGGTTTCGCAAAAATGCTAAAGAATAAACACCTGCGCGCGACCTACGGTGACCTGCTGGACGAAGACAAACTGCAGCGTCCGCCAAAAGGCTTCGATCCGGCACACCCGCATATCGAACACATCAAGCTGAAAAGCTTTTTCGTGTGGACCGAATTGCCGCTGAGGGTGAACGATCCGGACGATCTGGTACCGCGGCTGGCGCGCGGATTCGAGGATGCCTTCGCGCTGGTGACCTGGCTGCGCGGGGTGCCCCACATTAACGAGGAAGCGTAAAGTAAAGGAGGCGACATGGCCTTGCAACACGCAGCATCGGGCGAACGGATCGCCTTGCACCGCGGCGAAGACGACATCGCCAATTTCACGTCGATCGCGCTGGCGAAGACCGAGCACATGGAACTGATTCGGCTGGTCGTGACCAAAGACAAGCCGATGCCCGAGCACCGGGTCGAGGGCGAGATCACGCTGCTGTGCCTGGAAGGAGAGATCGCCTTCGACGCGCACGGCCGCACCATCGTGCTGCGTCCGAACGAGATGGTGTACCTGGCCGGCGGCGAGCCGCATGCGGTGCGCGCCAACCAGGATGCGGTGGCGCTGTTGACGATTTTATTGGGACCGGTGCGCACCGGCGGGCCAACCAACGATCCGCGCGGGCAGGGGAACTGAGTCAACGCGCATTGGTTTGTAGGGGGGCGCGGCCGGCGTAGACACCCGTCATCGAGGCCTCCAGCCTCGATGCCCCCACGCGAACATCCGCCCGGTGTTGACTGCGCCAGCAACGCGTTGCTAGCTTAAAGGCGGCGTTTCCGAATGATCAGTAGTGACGTTTCGACGTTCCAACGGTACGGAGTCGGATTATGCTGACTCTGCGCTACCTTCCGCGTGGGCACGGGGTGCCCGCCTACAACCTCACGCCAGCTCGTTCCTCGGATCGCGCGCCAGCAACTGCTTCGCCATCTCGGCCGCATCGTAGCCGTCGAACAGTACCGCCGCCACTGCATTCGTGATCGGCATGTCGACCCCCATCCTGGCGGCCAGGTCGCGCACCGCCTTCGAGCAGGGCACCCCCTCGGCCACGTGACCGAGTTCGGCGACGATGGTATCGAGCGGTTTGCCCTGCGCCAGCGCCAGGCCGACGCGGCGGTTGCGCGACAGGTCTCCGGTGCAGGTCAGGATCAAATCTCCCATCCCCGTCAGTCCCATGAAGGTGCCGGCGCGTCCGCCCAGCGCCGTGCCGAGGCGCGTGATTTCGGCCAGGCCGCGCGTGATCAGGGCCGCGCGCGCGTTCAGGCCGAGCCCGAGCCCGTCGGCGGTGCCGGTGGCGATCGCCAGCACGTTTTTCACCGCGCCGCCCACTTCCACGCCGATCACGTCGTCGCAGGCATACACGCGCACGTTGCCGCCGTGTACTGCGGCGACGACGCGTTCGCGCAGCGCAGGCGAATCGGAGGCCACCGTCAGCGCGCACGGTAAGCCGCGTGCCACTTCCTGCGCGAACGAGGGGCCGGACAGGGCCGCGCCCGGTACCGATTCTCCCAGCACTTCGCGCACCACCTGGTGCGGCAGCAGGCCGGTGCCGTATTCAAACCCTTTGCAGAGCCAGACCACGTTCGGGATGTTGCGCCCCTTTAGCTGCTCGAGCAGCGGACGCAATCCAGCCACCGGACAGGCCGCGATCAGCAGCGCAGTGCCGCCTTCCGTTACGTTTTCCAGGTGGGCCAGCGCTGCCTCGAAGTCGGCGGTCACGCGCAGGGCCTCGGGCAGCGGCTGCCCCGGCAAATAGGTCGTGTTTTCGCGCGCCGCTTCGGTGGCGGCCATTTGCTCGGGATTGCGGCCCCACAGCAGCACGTCGTTGCGCGCGGCAACGGCGATGGCAACCGCCGTGCCCCAGGCACCCGCGCCCAGCACGGTGATCTTGTTCATGTTGTTCAGTTCTTGCATGGTAATGATTCAGATGCCCCAGACCTCGAAGGCGCGCACGAAGCCGCCAATGCCGTCCTGGTGCCGCACGCGCACCCATTCTCCCGCCTGCGGGTCGCTCAGTTCGAGCAGCACACCCTTGTCGGCGGTCATCAATATGGGAGCTTCGTCGGTGGGGGCGGCGCGCACGCGCGCCAGCGGGACCTTGACCACGACATTGCGGCGTGCGGACAGCCCCTTCGCTTCGGTCCAGGCCTGGTCGCCATCCATGTCGCGTACCTTGACCCAGGCGCCGTAGCGGGCAACGATCTCGACCGGCATGCCGGGCGGCGCGATATGACGCTTGCCGCTCTTGACCGAGGGGGCTTCGTACAGTACCACGGAAGCAGGTCCGACCGAGCGGAAGTCGACGGCGTACGCGTTCGCGCATGCCAGCACCAGCGGCACAGCGAAGAAAAATCGGGAAAGGGTCATGGCGGGAATTCCGGAGGCGGTCAAACCAGGCCCGATATGGCAGGAAGGGCATCCGGACTGCGCGCCAGGGGCGCGACACGGATGCCCAACATGATGTCACCAGTCCGGCACGTTGCCAGCCTGGCGATGTGCAACTTAGTTTGCCGGTGCGGCAGCAGCGGCTTCGGCCATCGCCTGGCGACGCTGCTGGTAGAACACTTCGAAGTTGATCTCGGCCAGGTGCACTGGCGGGAAGCCGGCACGGGTGATCACGTCAGCGATGTTGCTGCGCAGGTAAGGGTACACGATGTTCGGGCAACCGATGCCCAGCAGCGGATCCATCTGCTCGGCAGGGATGTTGCGTGCTTCGAAGATGCCGCCCTGCTTGCCTTCGACCAGGAAAGCGACCTTGTCCTTGACCTTGGCGGTCACGGTGATCGTCACCGTCGACTCGTAGATCCCATCGGCAATCGCTTCGGCGCCGACATCCAGCGAGACTTCGATGCTCGGGGCTTCCTGCTCGAGGAAGATCGCCGGGGAATTCGGTTGTTCCAGCGACATGTCTTTCAGATAGACGCGTTGGATTTGGAATACTGGTTGCAGGTTTTCGTCAGACATGGAACGCTTTCGTTGTGAAGTAAAAGGAACGGCAACGCGCCGCCCCCGATGGGCTTGGAGTCAAACGCAACGGCAATTGTATCAAAATCAATTTGGATGCAATAGCAGTTTGACCCGGCCTTCGGGTGCCGGTTCGGGAGGGCCGGTTGACCACGCGGCCTGCCCATCGGATACGACGATTGACCAGGCACAAAGCGACGCGCAAAAGCGCGTCGGTCCTGATCGCCGGTCCTGATTACTCGCCCTTCAACAGGGGATCGAGGCGGCCGGCCTGGTCCAGCGCATATAAATCGTCGAAGCCGCCGACGTGGGTCTCGCCCACATAAATTTGCGGCACCGTGCGGCGGCCGGTCTTTTGCATCATGATCTGGCGCTGTTCCGGATCGAGGTCGACGCGGATGCGTTCGATGTCGGTCACGCCCTTGGCTTCGAGCAGGCGCTCGGCACGGACGCAGTAGGGGCAGCTGGCGGTGTGGTACAGCACAACATGAGCGGTCATGGTTCTTCCTTCCTGTCTTGATTACTTGGTCACCGGCAAACCGGCAGCGGTCCAGGCGGTCATGCCGCCGTCCAGGCTCAGGGCGTCCTCGAAGCCGGCCGCCTTCAGCTGGCGTACCGCCTTGTCCGAGCGGGCGCCGCTCTGGCAGACGACGACGACGGTGCGGGTTTTCGACTTTTCCAGTTCGCCGATCCGATTGCCCAAGTCTGCCAGCGGAATGTTTTTCGCGTCGCGCACATGACCAGCGGCAAACTCGTCGGCGCTGCGCACGTCGAGCAGCGTGGTCTTGCCACGGTTGATGAGCTGGGTAACCTGCAGCGGCGTGGCGCGGCGGCCTTTCGGCGCCAGGGCCGGCCACAGCAGCGCACCACCGGAAATGGCGGCAAGTGCGACGAAGAGGATATTATCGAGGATGAATTTCACAAGGCTTCCAATGGTTAAACGCAATCCGCGCATTATAAAATAGAAGCTGGACAGGAATATTTTTTGGACCTCGAGCACAGCCCGCAGCGCAAGAGCAGGCAGCGCAGGGCCTGGCGCCCCGGCATGCCGCGGTGTGCGGCAGCCGATCGAGGTTCTCTCGCAGGTTTTTTTTAAATCGAAGAAGAGCTTATGTACAAAATCGTATTCATGCGCCATGGCGAATCCACCTGGAACCTGGCCAACCGTTTTACTGGCTGGGTCGACGTCGACCTGACCGACAAGGGCATCAACGAAGCACGCACGGCAGGGCGCGTCCTGCGCGAAGCCGGTTTCAAATTCGATCTGGCCTACACCTCGGTGCTGAAGCGCGCGATCCGCACGCTGTGGCTGGCGCTCGACGAGATGGACCAGATGTACCTGCCGATCAAGAACGACTGGCGCCTGAACGAGCGCCACTATGGCGCCCTGCAGGGCCTGGACAAGGGAGAAACGGCCGCTAAATATGGCGACGCCCAGGTGCTGGTCTGGCGCCGCAGCTACGACACGCCGCCGCCGGCCCTCGACGAATCCGATGACCGCGCCTCCTTCAAGGACCCGCGCTACGCCGGCCTGCCGAAGGAGCAAATTCCCCTGACCGAATGCCTGAAGGACACCGTGGCGCGCGTGATGCCGGTCTGGGATGAAGAAATTGCCCCGGCGATTCGCGCCGGCAAGCAGATCCTGATTTCGGCCCACGGCAACAGCCTGCGCGCCCTGATCAAGATGCTCGACAACATCAGCGATGCCGACATCGTTGGCCTGAACATCCCGAACGGCCAGCCGCTGGTGTATGAACTCGACGCCGACCTGAAGCCGATCCGCCACTACTACCTGGGCGACCAGGAAGCGATCGCCGCAGCTGTCGCGGCCGTGGCGAACCAAGGGAAGGCGAAGTAAGTCTTGCGTTTTCCTATCAAGAAGTCGGCCGCCAGCGCCTTGCTGTGCGGCTTGCTGGTCCTGTCCGCGGCCGGCACGGCCGCGGCCGCCAAGCCCACCGAGCGCAGCCGCCAGAAGGCGGCGGCCGAGGCCCAGCGCGCCGGCATCCAGCAAAAGCTGACGGCTCTCAAGAAAGAGATCAGCCGTACCGAGAGCGAAAAAGACGACGTCGCCGACACGCTGGCCGAGTCGGAAGAGGCGATCTCGAACGCGAACCG
>JBBWZO010000088.1:0-17004 GCA_039649125.1 Massilia sp.
GCCCGCGTGCCGAGCTGCTGGGCAAGGTGCTGTGGGACGAGTTCGGCGCGCTCCGGGGCCAGATCGGCTACTGCGAGTTCCATCGCGCGGTGCGCGAAAACCGCACCGTCGTGTTCGAGGAATACTACGCGCCCTACCAGACGCTGTTCGAGGTGCGCGCCTATCCCTCCCACGAGGGTCTCACCGTCTACTTCCGCGACGTCACCGAGGCGCGCAAGACCGAGGAGTCGCTGCGCATCAGCGAACAACGGTTCCGCACCATCGCCCGCGCCACCACGGACGTGGTGTGGGACTGGAACCTGGAAGACGACAGCTTGTGGGCCAGCGACAGCATCGAACCCGTGTTCGGCTACACGATGGTCGATTTTTCCGGGCCGATCCGTGCATGGTCGGACCATATCCACCCGGACGAGCGGGAACGCGTCGTCAAGCACATCCGGTCCGCCATCGAGGGCGGCGAGGACCAGTGGATGGACGAATACCGCTTCCTGCGCAAGGACGGTTCGGTCGCCCTCGTGCTGGACCGCGGCTACATCATCCGCGACGGCGGCGGGCGCGCCACGCGCATGATCGGCGCCATGGTCGACCTGACCGAGCGCCGCCAGGCCGAACGCCGGATCGAATACCTGGCCTATTACGACGTGCTGACCCAGCTGCCGAACCGCCAGCTGCTGATGGACCGGCTGCAGCGGGCGCTCGAGAACTGCGCGCAGCGCCGCTGCACCAACGCCCTGTTCTTCATTGACCTGGACAATTTCAAGTCGCTCAACGACACGCTCGGGCATGCGGTGGGCGACCAGATGCTCAAGCAGGTGGCGCAGCGCCTGAGCGGCTGCGTCAGCCACCACGACACCGTCTCGCGCTTCGGCGGCGACGAGTACGTGGTGCTGCTCGAGGGGATGAGCGCAGACATGGAACAGGCGTACGCCCAGGCCCGGACGGTGGGCGAGCGCATGCTCAACACGCTGCGCCAGCCGTACAAGCTCGACCAATACTGTCACCACAGCACGGCGAGCATCGGGGTCGTCCTGTTCAGCGACGCCAGGGATGACATCGGCGAGCTGCTCAAGCGCGCGGACATGGCGATGTACGAGGCCAAGGCCTCGGGCCGCAACACGCTGCGCTTCTTCAACCCGGACATGGAGGCCGCGCTGTCGGCGCGCATGGCGCTCGAGAACGACCTGCGCCAGGCCTTGCGCCAGTGCGAACGCGAGTTCGTCCTGCACTACCAGCCGCAGATCGACCGCCACGGCAAGGTCACCGGCGTCGAGGCGCTGGTGCGCTGGCGCCAGCCGGCGCGCGGCATGGTCCCGCCGGCCGAGTTCATCCCGCTCGCCGAGGAAACCGGACTGATCATGGCGCTCGGGCAGTGGGTGCTGAAGAAGGCCTGCGAGCAGCTGTTGGCCTGGTCCGCCAGCGCGGCGACCGCGCGGATCGAGGTCGCGGTCAATGTCAGTGCGCGCCAGTTCCACCACCCGCAGTTCGTCGACCAGGTGCTGGACATCGTGGCGGCGGCCGGCATCGATCCGCGCCGGCTCAAGCTCGAACTGACCGAAACGTCGGTGCTGGAGAACGTCGAGGACACGATCGCCAGGATGAATGCGCTCAAGACGCATGGCGTGAGCTTTGCGCTGGACGACTTCGGCACCGGCTATTCCTCGCTCGCCTACCTCAGGCAGCTGCCGCTGGACATGCTCAAGATCGACCGCTCGTTCGTGCAGTACCTCCTGACCAACCAGAACGACGCGGCGATCGCCCGCACCATCATCGCGCTGGGCCGCAATCTGGGCTTACGGGTACTGGCCGAAGGCGTCGAAACGGCAGCCCAGCGCGACTTCCTGTTCGCGCACGGCTGCGACGCCTACCAGGGCTACCTGTGCGCCCCGGCTTTGCCGGCGGATGCGTTGGTCTCGCTCATCTGCAAGCCCTGACCCGTCCTTGCGGATAGCTCGGGCGCCCGCCGCCTGGGTACAGCCGGGGCCAACATGCGCTCGCTGTCCTGACGGTGGGCGGTATTGACTCCCCATAAATAAAAATGCCGTCCAGACTCAACTGAACGGCATCAGGGCTTGCGGCCCGTTTTGTCATGCTGCGATCGATGCGATCACAGGTGCGGCGTCATCGCCGGCATCAGGTCATCGAAAGTGCGGCCGCTGGCGTTTTCGCCGATGGCGTGCATCTTCCACTCGCCGTTGTGACGGTACAGCTTGGCCATCACCTGGGCGGTGTGGGCGCCCTGCACCGACAAGTCGTAGCGCGCCACTTCCTTGTTGCCCGACGCGTCGAGCAGGCGGCAGTAGGCGTTTTGCACCTGCGAGAAGTTCTGGCCGGTGAAGCTGTTCACGGTGAAGACCAGAGACCTCACGTTCGGTGGCACGCTGGAGAGGTCGACGTTGATCTGTTCGTCGTCGCCGTCGCCGGCACCGGTGCGGTTGTCGCCGGTGTGCACCACGCTGCCGTCCTTGCTCCTGAGCTGGCGGAACCAGACCACGTCCACCGGACGGTTCGATTCGTCGAACATGACGACCGAGGCGTCCAGGTCGACCGTTTCGGTCTTGCCGCCGAAGCCGAAGAAGCCCTTCGACTTGATGGCGTCCCAACCGAGGCCCATCGTCACGCGGGTGAGCGCGCCGCCGCCCTCTTTCGAGAGCGAGATCTTCTGGCCTTTTTGCAGATTGACAGTCATTGCATTACTCCTAGTTGTAGCGTCAGCGCGCGGGCGCCTGCATCCAGGCCTTGAAGGCGTTACGGTTACGCGAACACACGTAGACCTTGCCTTTGCCCGAAAAGCGCAGGACCATGCCCTCGCCGCTGGTTTGGCTGTTGATCAGGTTACCCAGGAAGCCACCGCTGGTGCCGGTCGTGACCGAGATCTCGTAATGCAGCGTGCTGTCCCAGCACACGACGTGCGCGTTGTCGATGATCGCATCCTTGCCCGGTTCGACTTCCAGCATCGACATCGAACCGAATCCCGACACCACCACCTGGCCCTGGCCGGACGTCTCCGTCACGAAGAAGCCGCCGCTGTTGGCGAACAGCGCATTGCCGATGTTCTGGGTGCGCACCTTCAACTCGACACCAGACGAGGCCGCCACGAAGGCGCCATCGCTGATGATGTAGTTGTTCGGGCCGACGTCGACGATCTGCATCGCGCCGGGCAGCGTTGGCGAGAGCAGGCAGTCGCCCGCGCCGCGGGTCGCTTCGATGTGCTGCTGGAAGAACGATTCGCCGTTGGCGAAGGTGCGCATGATCGCGCTGCCGAGCCCGCCCCGCATCTTGCCTTTCAGGTCGAGGGTCGATTCCATCATCACCATCGCGTCGGATTCGCAATAGATGGTCTCGCCCTGTCGCATCGACACGTGCAGGAAGGGATCGACGTCCCCGGTCACGGTAAAAGTTGGCATTTGGGTAAATCCTTATCGAGTACGGTCCCCGGTCAGCGGGGACCGTGAACCTTTTTATTAAACGTTGACGCCGTAGTTCTTGGCGAGCGGACCCAGGCCGCCCTGGAAGCCCTGGCCAATGGCGCGGAATTTCCAGTCGGCGCCGTTACGATACACCTCGCCGAAGATCATTGCCGCTTCGGTCGAGCCGTCTTCCGACAGGTCGTAGCGGGCGATTTCCGCGTCGCCGTTGGCGTTGATGCAGCGGATAAAGGCCTTGCCGACCATGCCGAAGTTCTGGCGGCGGGTTTCGGCGTCGTGGATGGTCACGGCCAGCACGATCTTGTCGACATCGGCCGGGACCTTGGTCAGGTCGACGGCAACGACTTCGTCGTCGCCCGAGCCTTCGCCGGTCTTGTTGTCGCCCGAGTGGACGACCGAGCCGTCGGCCGACTTCAGGTTGTTGTAGAAGATGAAGTCGGAATCCGAACGGACCTTGCCGGACGAATTGAGCAGGAATACGGCACCGTCGAGGTCGAAGGCGGCGCCGTCGGTGGCGCGCGTATCCCAGCCGAGGCCGACCTTCAGGTTAGTCAGGCCGGGGGCTTCCTTCGACAGGTTGACGTTGCCGCCTTTTTGCAGACTGATTGCCATGATGTAACTCTCCTAAGTGGATGACTTTTGTTGAACACCGGTTTTTACCACGCGCAGCGAGCTGGTGTTCTGCCGCTCGCCGTGCGGTTCGTTGTGCGGGAGCGCTTGTGGCGCTGCCGCGGAATTCTGTTTTGTACCGTAGGGTGGACGGCGGAGCCGTCCACCCTACGTTCCTTACGCCAACTCTTTCGCGCCATGCCCTTCCAGCGCGGCATGCTTCTTCTTGTACTGGATCGACGACCACAGCGAGGCGACGATGAAGGCCACACCGGTCAGACCGGTCACCAGCTCAGGCACGTGGACATGCATACTTGCCAGCATGATCACGGCCAGGATACCGATCGCGTAGTGCGCGCCGTGCTCCAGGTAGACGAACTCGTCGAGCGTGCCCTTGCGGACCAGGAACACGGTCATCGAACGCACGAACATCGCGCCAATGGCCAGGCCCAGCATGATGATCACGACATCCGAGGTGATCGCGAACGCGCCGATCACGCCGTCGAAGCTGAACGAGGCATCCAGCACTTCGAGGTACAGGAAGCCGCCGATACCGCCGCGCTTGACCATGTCGCCCACGTTGCTGTTCTCGTCCGACTCGCTCTTCTCGAGCAGGCTGCTGATCATGTCCACGCCGACGTAGACCAGGATGCCCCAGATACCGGCGACCAGAACGATCATCCTTTGGCCGGCATCAACGAAGGTCGAGGCGAACAGCAGGGAGGCCAGCGCCAGCATTACCGAGATCGAGGACACCTTGCCCAGCGAACCGAGCTTCTTCTCGAAGTTGCCCAGCCAGTGGGTTTCCTTCTCGTCGTCCAGCAGGAAGTTCAGGAAGACCAGCAGCAGGAACATGCCGCCGAAGGCCGCCACTTCAGCATGGTGCGCCGTCAGGTGGCCGGAGAAGGATTTCGGATCGGTCAAGGCCAGGTTCCAGACTTCGGTCAGGCCCAGGTCGGCCGCGACTGCGACGATGACGAGCGGGAACACCAGGCGCATGCCGAACACGGCGATGATCATGCCCAGGCCCAGGAACAGCTTCAGCCAGAACTCATCCCAGCCTTTCAGCACCGAGGCGTTCACCACGGCATTGTCGAACGACAGCGAGACTTCCATGATCGACAGGATGGTGGCGATACCAAGTGCCGTCAGCATGCCTGACGTGCCGCCATGCTCGTAACCCCACCAGCCGGCCAATCCCAAGCAGATGACGGTGACGAGGAATGATCCCCTGAAATGCTTCATCTTGTTTTCCCCTTATTGTAAAAATGATCAACACACAGTGTACTGCCGTGCAACCTATTGAAAAAGCGAAGATAATCGAATGATTACTTCGAAAAAACGGAAGACATGAAAAACGCCAGCACGAATTTCCGGCACCTATATTACTTCTGGGTGGTTGCCAAAGAGGGAAGTATTACACGCGCGGCCGAACGGCTGGGCCTGGCGGTGCAGACCGTCAGCAGCCAGATCACCCTGCTCGAGCAGTCGGTCGGCAAGGTGCTGTTCACCCAGCAGGGGCGGCGCCTGGTCCTCACCCACGCCGGCGAGGTGGCGCACAAATATGCCGACCAGATTTTTCTTTTAGGCGAACAGATGCAGGAAGCACTCGACGGCGCCGGCAACCTGCGCACGCGGCTCACCGTCGGCATTGCCGATTCGCTGCCGAAACTGACCGCCTTCCGCCTGCTGGAAACGACCACCCGGCTCGCGCTGCCGGTGCGCCTGGTCTGCTACGAGGACCAGCACGATGCGCTGCTGGCCGACCTCGCCCTGCACAAGCTCGACGTGGTGCTGACCGACCGCGCCCTGTCGACCGGCAGCACCCTGCGCGTGTTCAGCCACCTGCTGTTCGAGAGCGAAATGACGGTGGTCGGCACGGCCAGCCTGGCGGCCGCCTACGCGCAGGATTTCCCGGCAAAACTGAATGGCGCGCCCTTCCTGCTTCCCACGCGCAACAATGCCTTGCGCACGAAGATCGATGAATGGTTCGAGCTGCAGGGCGTGCATCCGGACATCGTCGGCGAGTTCGAGGACAACGCCTTGCTGAATACCTTCGGCCGGCGCGGACTCGGCCTGTTCTTTGCGCCGGCGGCACTGGCCAGCGACCTGGCCGAGCAGCTGCAGGCGGTGCTGGTCGGACGCGTGCCCGAGGTGCGCGAACAGTTCTATGCGATCTCGAACGAGCGCAAGATCCAGCATCCGGCGGTGGCGGCCATCCTCGCCTCAGTAGAAAAGAGCCTGTCTCAGTAGGAGGGTGTCGCTGCTGGCGCGCCTGCCAGGCATCGCCTACGCGCATGTCGCCTACGCGCATGTCGCCAGCCGCTTCCACCATCCTACTGACACAGGCGCCAGGGGGTATTGAAGGTCGGTTGAGTTGTACAATGCACATCGGCTGTGCCTTTTATCAACTCACCCTTTATATGGAAAATATTTTATTTGTCGTTCTGGCGCTGTTTCTTGTGGCCCTGAACGGCTTCTTCGTGGCGGCCGAATTCGGCATCGTCACGCTGCGCAAGACGCGCGTACGCGCCATCGCCAAGACCTCCGGCCTGCGCGGGCGCATCCTGGCCAAGGTCCACGGCCAGCTCGACGAATACCTCTCGGCCTGCCAGCTCGGCATCACCCTCGCCTCCCTGGGCCTGGGCTGGGTCGGCGAACCGGCCTTTGCCAGCCTGCTGGAACCGCTGTTCGCCGCCCTCGGCGTGACTTCGCCGCAGGTGATCCACGGCGTCTCCTTCGTGGTGGCCTTCAGCGTCATCTCTTTCCTGCACATCGTCGTCGGCGAACTGGCGCCGAAATCGCTGGCGATCCGCCTTCCCGAAGTGGTGGCCATGTGGTGCGCCCTGCCGCTCTACGGTTTTTACTGGGCCATGTACCCGGCGATCTGGCTGCTCAATGCCAGCGCCAACGGCGTGCTGCGCCTGGCGGGCCTGGCCGGCGCCGGCAGCCACGAGACCCATTACACGACCGAGGAACTGAAACTCATCCTGCGCACCAACACCAGCACCGGCAAGGAAAAGTTTACCCATGACGAGCGCCACATCCTGGCGCAGTCGCTCGAATTCTCGGAGATGGCCGTGTCCGACCTGATGCGGCCGATCAACGAGGTCATCGCCCTGCACGAAGACCTGTCGGTCGAGGAAAACCTGGAGACCGTGCGCCGCAACCGTTTCTCGCGCTACCCGTATTTCGACGAGGAAGGCGAGGAAGTGCTGGGCGTGATCCACCTGAAGGACCTGTTCTTCGCCCAGCAATCGGGCAAGGACATCACCGACCTGACGCAATTCCTGCGTCCGGTCGAGACGATCTCGGCGCGCACGCCGGCGCAGGAAATCTTCCGCCGTTTCCGTGCCGGCGCGCCCCACTTCGCGCTGATCGGCGAAAAGGGCAAGCGCCCGGTCGGCTTCATCACGCTCGACAACCTGCTCGGCGCGATGGTCGGCGAGATCCGCGACGAATTCCGCATGAACGAGAACGACTGGCTGCCGCAGGCGGACGGCACCTATATCGGCAAGGCCAGCCTGCCGATCTACTCGCTCGAACGCCTGCTCGGCATCGACATCGACAACGAAGAGATGGGCCTCGACGACGTCGAATCGGTCGGCGGCCTGCTGATGGCGAAGCTGGGCGACATCCCGAAGCAGGGCCAGCGCATCGCCTTCCCGAAATTCGATGTGGTCGTCAAGAAGACCAACGGCCCGCGCATCCTGCTGGTCAAAGTCATTCCGCAGCTGGCGCGCGGCGGCGACGAGGACGAGCACGGCTGAACGCTTTGGCAAGGGCTCGGCCTGCGGATGTGGGCCAAAACCGACAGTTCGACAGGGCCGGCAGGCCGGCGTTTCGGCGAACGGGTGCCAAGCGGCGCCGCCGTCCACTATACTGTTGCTCCGCCAGCAATCTCACGCGCCAGCCCAGCCCGGCACCAGGCCGGCTCCTGAAACAACCAAGTAACGACAAGAAAGACAAGCATGCACGGTGAACCACTTTCCCAGCGGCTCCGCTCCCTGGTCCGCTCCCTGCCGCCCACCGGTATCACGCTGAGCGAACTGATCCACCGCGTCGGCAACGACGGCCTGCTGATCCTGACCGCCCTGCTTACCCTGGTCTTCCTGATCCCCGTCTCGATCCCGGGCGTGAGCACCGTGTTCGGCGCCGCCATCCTCCTGATCGGCATGAGCCGCCTGTTCGGGCGCGAGCTGTGGATTCCAGCGAGCATGAAGCACAAGACCATCGGCACCAAGAAACTGCGCCCGGTGCTGCGCAAGGCCCTGCCCTGGCTGAAAAAGATCGAACGCGTGAGCCGCCCGAACCGTATCCAGTGGCTGGTAGCAGGCAGCCTGATCGCACGCTTGAACGATGCCTCCCTGATCCTGGGCGCCGTGCTGTTGATGATGCCCTTCGGCCTGATCCCGTTCAGCAACACCTTCCCGGCCGTCGCACTGCTGTTCTTCGCCATCGGCCTGCTGCAGCGGGACGGCGTGTGCATCCTGCTGGGCCACATCAGCAACATCGCCACCATTGTCTATTTCGCCGTGCTCATCGGCGGCGGCGGCCTGGCCGCGCGCGAGGTGTTCGAGCGCATGACCGGCTAAGGCGCCGTCAGCGCAAGGGCGTGCGTGCCTTGCCGGCCGCACGCTTGGCATCGGCATCCCTCACGCCTCCTGCTCCCCCTTCTGCTTCACGATCGGGTCGCGCGTCCCGGTCCAGTCGCTCACCAGCGAATACCCCACGGCCAGCAGCACCGGCCCGATGAACATCCCCACGAAACCGAAGGCGATTACGCCGCCCAGCACACCCAGCAGGGTGAGCAGGAACGGTAAACTCGTCCCGCGGCTGATCAGCATCGGGCGCACCACGTTGTCGACGCCGCTGATCACGACCGTCCCCCAGACGAGCATGAAGATGCCCCAGGCAGTGCTGCCCTGCGCAAACAGCCAGATCGCGGCGCCGCCCCAGATGATCGGCGGCCCCACGGGGATGAGCGAGGTCAGGAACACCAGCACCGACAGCAGCGGCACCGCCGGCACGCCCGCCAGCGAAAAGCCGATCGCCGCCACCAGTCCCTGTGCCAGCGCCGTGCCGAGCAGGCCGTACATGACGCTGCGCGTGGTCTGGCCGATGATGTCCGACACCTCCTGCGCACTCTCGCCCATGACTTTCGCCATCACGCGCGAGGTCACCGCGATCAGCGCATGGCCGTCGCGGTACAGGAAGAAGCTGACAAAGGCCGCCAGGCTCATCTGTACGACGCCGCCTCCGAGCATCAGGCCGCCCGCCATCAGGTAGCGCCGCGCCGGCTCGACCATGCGCTGCGCGAGCTCGAGCATCCGGGCGCGGCTGGCGACCAGCTGGCGCAGGTAATTGTCGGCCGATTCGCCCACGAACGGCAGCTCGCGCACCCAGCTCGGAGGCAGCAGCTCGCGATGCTCGATCAAGGCGCGTAGCTGGCTGAATGCGGTGGCGATGTCATCGGCCAGGTTGTAGGCGACGCTGGCCAGCGGGATGACGACCAGCAGGGTCAGGGACAGGGTCATCGTCAGCGCCGCCAGCGAGCGGCGCCCGTGCATGGCGTCGAGCAGCCGCAGGTAGAGCGGCCAGGAAGAGATGACGACGGCAGCCGCGAACAGGATCGCGGGCAGGAAAGGTTTTAAGACGTAGAGGCAGCCCAGCGTGAGCAGGACGACCGTGGCGATGCGGGTATAGTTCCTCCCTGAACGTGGTTCCATTCGGCGCGCCTGCTTGATGTATTTATTACATCATAGCAGTTGGCGTAAGTCGTGGACAATCGGAGCAGGTCCCTGCCCGTGGCGCAGGAACAGCCTTACCCTGCCCTCGCGGTCGAACACATAGCTGCCGGCCGTGTGGTCGACCGTGTAGCTGCCGGGCTCCTTGCCCGGCACCTTCGCCACGAAGACCTTGAATTCCTTGGCCGTCTGTGCGGTCTGTTCCGGCGTGCCGCGCAGGCCGAGGAAGCGCTGGTCAAAGGCCGGCACGTAGGATGCGAGCAGTTCCTGGGTGTCGCGCTCGGGGTCGAGGGTGACGAACAGCACCTGCACCTGGTCGGCGGACGGGCCCAGTTCCTTCATGACGGCGGCCATTTCCGCCATCGTGGTCGGGCATACGTCCGGGCACTGGGTGTAGCCGAAGAACAGCACCACCAGCTTGCCCCTGAAGTCGGCCAGCGTGCGCGGCTTGCCGGTATGGTCGGTCAGCGAAAAGCCTTTCGCGTAATCGAGCCCGGTCAGGTCGGTGTTCTGGAAGGCGGCAGCGGGGGACGATAACTTCGAGGACAGCTTGTCGCAGCCGGCCGTCAGCAGCGCCAGCGCGACCACGCATGTGGATACTGCGGCAGTTGTCAGTTTTTTCATATCAGAACCGGAAGTAATGGTCGACCAGCAGCGCCGCGAACAGCAGCGACAGGTAGAGGATCGAAAAGGCAAAGGCCTTGCGCGCGGCCTGGTCGCTGTAGTGCTTGTGCACGCGCCACGCGTGGCGCAGGAACAACGCGTTCAGGACGATGGCGGCCAGCAGGTAGATCAGGCCGCTCATGCGCACGGCGAAGGGCAGCAAGGTGGTGGCGGCCAGCGCCAGCGAATACAGCCACACCTGCTGGCCGGTATACGCCATGCCATGGGTGATCGGCAGCATCGGCAGGCCCGAGCGCGCGTAATCCTCGCGCCGGTACATGGCCAGCGCCCAGAAATGCGGCGGGGTCCAGACAAAAATGATCAGGACCAGCAGCCAGGCTTCCATCGGCACGTCGTTGGCCACTGCGGCCCAGCCGAGGGCCGGCGGCATCGCGCCCGACAGGCCGCCGATGACGATGTTCTGCGGCGTCGCCGGCTTCAGATAGATGGTGTAGATGACGGCGTAGCCGACGAAGGTGACGAAGGTCAGCCACATCGTCAGCGGATTGACGAGCGTGTACAGCACGGCCATGCCGATGCCGCCGATGATGGCGGAAAAGATCAGCGTCTGGTTGCGTGTCAGTTCGCCCCGTGCGGTGGCGCGGCGCGCGGTGCGCGCCATGCGCGCGTCGATCTCGGCCTCGATCAGGCAATTCACGGCGAAGGCGGCGCCGGCCAGCAGCCAGATGCCGACCGTGCCGGCGATCAGGACGCGCCAGCCGGGAAAGCCGTCGGTGGCGAGGAACATGCCGATGACGGCGCAAAATACCGCAAGCTGGGTGACCCGGGGCTTGGTCAGGGTCCAGTACTGGGCAATGCGGCTGGTCGGCTGGAGGGCGGTCTGGGTGGTCATCGATACGAATTCGCAAGGGCGTCCGCATTCGCGGGGCTGCGCTGCGACATGTCGAGTAAGGTCTTGACCTTGTAGTTTAACATGGTCACCCCCACGACGAGGACAGCGGCCCCGGCGTTATGCAACACTGCAATGGCGAGCGGGAAGTCGAAGTACACCGTCGCCACGCCCGTGAAGAGCTGGGCCAGCAGGGCCAGGGCCAGCACCCGCCCGGTACGCGCGAGCGCCGGCTCGCGCAGCGCGCGCCAGGCAGCCAGGCCGAGTACCAGGGTCACGATGATCGCGAAGTTGCGGTGCACCCAGTGGATGGCCACCAGCGCCGAGAACTGCAGGTAGTCGCCGGCCGCGGTCATGCCCAGTTCGCGCCACAGGGTAAAGCCGTGCTCGAAGTCCATTTCCGGTAAGAATTTACCGTCGCAGAGCGGGAATTCGTCGCAGGCGAGCGTTGCGTAGTTAGTGCTTACCCACCCGCCGAGCGCGATCTGCACGACCAGTACCACGGCAGCGGCCAGCGCCAGCAGGCGCAGGCCGCGCAAGCCGGCCGGGTGGCGGCTTGGCGCCGGCAGGGCCAGCAGCCGGTCTTCGCGCTCGCCCAGCCAGACCAGCATCGCCAGCAGCAGCATGCCCAGCAGCAGGTGGATGGTGACGATGACCGGCTGCAGCTTCAGGGTCACGGTCCAGGCGCCGAAAGCCCCCTGGATGCAGACGAACACGAACAGCGCCACCGGCATCGCCGGGGCGAAGGCCTGCGCGTGCGTTTTCCGCCACTGGCGGATCGACTGGAACATCAGCGCCATGATCAGCACGCCGATGCCCATCGCCAGGTAGCGGTGGATCATCTCGATCCAGGCTTTCACTTTGGTTACCGGACCGGTCGGCATCAGGGCCTCGGCCGCGGCGATCTGCTCGTGCGCGATGAACGGATTGGCGGCGCCGTAGCAGCCCGGCCAGTCGGGGCAGCCGAGGCCGGAGTCGGTCAGTCTCGTAAAACCGCCGAAGACGATCAGGTCGAAGGTGAGGAAGGCCATCACCCACACCAGCTTGCGGTATTTATTCGCGTCGCTCGACAGCCAGACCATGGTCAGCGGAATGCTTGCGACGAACAGGCCCATCAGGCCCAATTGGAACAGCGTAGATGCACTCATGGTTTATCCGATCGCCGAGGCTTTGAGCAGTTTGGCGAAGTCCTTGTGCACGCGGCGCGGGTCGGGATCCTTCGGGAAGCGCATCATGAGGTTGCTGCGCGGGTCGATCAGGAAGATGTGGTCCTCGAGTTTGCCGCCCGGCTCGACCGGCAGCCAGCGCGCCAGTTCGCCGGGCGCCACGCGCAGCATGTGCACGTCGTCGTATTGGCGGATCAGCATGGTGTCGACCGGTTCCTTATCCGTGATCAGCCAGACCCGTTCGACCCGGTCCATGTTCTTGCCCTGCATCGTGCGCCACTGACGCATCGCGAACAGCTGCTTCAGGCAGGCTTCATCGCAGGCGCCGCCGCCGACCTTCACCATGACCCATTTGCCGGCCAGCTGCTGCAGCTTTTCCTGGCGGCCGTCGAGCGTGGTGGTGGCGAGCTCCGGCATCGGGTGCGCGCGCTGGTCGATGATGGTGCCGTAGTTGGTGCGGCCGGTCGGCTTGATGATGTAATAAGTGACATAGGAAGCGATGATCGGCGCCGCGCACACCAGCAGTACCGCCAGCAGCTTCCAGCGCCCCGACATGCGGCGCCGTTGGTCCATCGCGCTGCCCTGCCCGGCGCTGCGCCCGTGTTCAGCCAACTTGTTTTCTTCCACTTCGAAATCCCGTTATCACGAAAAATAAGACGGCCATCGCCGCCAGCGCATACCACTGGAAGGCGTAGCCGTGGTGCTTGTCGACGCCTGCACTCGGCACCGGCCAGTCGCGCACCAGGCCTTCCCCCGGCGCCGCCGGCCCGCCCTGCTGCAAGAAGAAGGGCATCAAGCGCAGGCCGCTCGCGCGCGCCACCTCATCCACGGCGAGGTTCTGCACGATCGCTCCGGGTTTCGGCGCCCCCGGCGCACCCAGCTGCATGACCCTGCCGGCGCTGGCGGTGGCAACGCCCTCGATGGTCACCGTGCCGCCTGGTGTGGCGACCTGCGGCAGCCGCGTGTACTCGCGCGGATCGCGCGGCAACCAGCCGCGCAATACCAGCACATGTGCGTCCAAACCCGCTATTTTAAACGGCATTGCCAGATAGAAGCCCGCCCGCCCCTCATGCGGCCGGTTATCGAGGAAGATCGGCCAGCCCGCAACGAACTCCCCCGTCACCCGCACCCGCCGGTATTCGATGTCGGTAGGGTGGACCGGGCGGCGAACCGCTCCCGAGTCCACGCGTTCAGACGCTTGCGCACTACCAGCGTCCCCCAACACCACCGGTTCCGCTGTCCCTCGCTCCGCAATGCGCGCCGCAACCGCCAGCTTCTCCTCGGCCCGCCGCATCTGCCAATTCCCCAGCGCAATCCCCAACGCCACCAGCAGCACCGTCGCCACGAACGGAATGGTCCTAAAGCGGAATACCAAACGCATTACAATAAAACCCTTACTGAAACGCCACTCGAACCCATCGGGCCGACCATGAAAACCTTCGTTGCCATCGCCTTCATCCTGATCATCGCGAGCCTGGGCTCGGCGCTGTTCTTCCTGATGAAGGACAAGGGCCGAAGCAACCGCACGGTGCAGGCGCTGGCGATGCGTGTCGGCCTCTCGATCACCCTCTTCCTGATCCTGCTCGCGTCCTACAAGATGGGCTGGATCCAACCAACCGGCATCCGCTGACTTCGCTGACTGCGATGTGACAACGGGGACAGCCCACACATGTGGACTGTCCCCGCTTTCAACCGGCACTCGGCCGAATTACAACCAGTACACTACGACGTAGAGTCCCAGCCAGACCACGTCGACGAAGTGCCAGTACCAGGCGGCGCCTTCGAAACCGAAGTGATTATCGGCCGTAAAGTGGCCGCGCAGCACGCGGTACAGGATCACCGACAGCATGATCGCGCCCAGGGTCACGTGGAAGCCGTGGAAGCCGGTGAGCATGAAGAAGGTCGAGCCGTAGATGCCCGAGGTCAATTTGAGGTTCAGATCCTGGTAGGCGTGGATGTATTCGTAGGCCTGGAAGCCCATGAAGATCGCACCCAGCAGGATGGTCACGAACAGCCAGAACGCGGTGTTGCGGCGATGGCCGGCGCGGATCGCGTGGTGCGAGATGGTCAGCGTCACGCCCGACAGCAGCAGCAGTGCCGTGTTGATGGTCGGGATCGGGAACGGGCCCATCGTGCTGAAACCTTCGACCACGCCGGCCGGGCCGGTGTTGCCCCACTGGGCAGCGAAATCCGGCCACAGGATCTTGTGGTCGAGGTCGGCGAGCCAGGGCATGGTGACCGCACGGGCATAGAACAGCGCGCCGAAGAAGGCCGCGAAGAACATGACTTCAGAGAAGATGAACCAGCTCATCGACCAGCGATAGGAGGCGTCGATGCGGCGGCTGTACTGCCCCGATTCCGACTCGCCGATGGCGTCGCCGAACCAGAAGTACAGCACGGTCAGCATGGCGACGATGCCGGCGATGCAGACGGCCGGTCCCCAGGATGCGCTGTTGACCCAGGCGGACGCGCCGACCATGGTCACCAGCATCGAAATGCCGCCGGCCATCGGCCACATGGAAGGGCCGGGCACGAAGTAATGCGGCGCGGTTTTTGACACACTCATCTTCATCTCCTAGATCATTCTTCTAATGCGTTGAATTGCGATGCTCGAAAACCTGCTGCTCCAACTTCTGCCTACTGGGATACCGCCAACCTGACCAACAACAGCAACACCCCGATGAAGATCGCCAGGCCGAGGAAGGCGGCGATGATCACGTGAAACGGGCTCAAGTTCGCCGCGTCATGCTCGTAGTCGCGGCGCTTGCGCACCCCGAAGAACGACCAGAACACGGCCTTCATCGACTTCCCGAACGAGGCCTTGCGGGCCGGCTCAGGTGGCTGATCCCTGGGTTGCTCCTCGCCTGTCATGGATTGGCCGCCACGGCGCCGCCGATTTCAAAAAACGTATACGACAGGGTGATCGTCTTCACTTCCTTCGGCAGTTTCGGGTCGATGAAGAATACCACCGGCATTTGCCGCGCTTCGTTCGGCTTCATCGTCTGCTCGCGGAAGCAAAAGCACTCGACCTTTTTAAAATGCGGCGTCGCCACCTGCGGCGCATAACTCGGGATCGCCTGTGCCTTCACCGCGCGCGGCTGGGTGTTGACGACTTCATACACGACAGTCGCCAGCTCGCCCGGGTGCACCTGGATCGAGCGCGTCGTCGGGCGGAAACGCCAGGCCCCCTGCGAGTTGCCGTCGAGTTCCACCAGGATCGTGCGGCTCTTGTCGACCTGGGTATTTTCCGGGCGCTCGACCGTGCCGTCCTGCTGGGTCAGCACGTTAATGCCGAGCACCTCGCACAAATGGCGGTAGACCGGCACCAGCGCATAGCCGAAGCCGAACATCGCCACCGCCACCACCACCAGCTTGCCGAGGGTGGAGCGGTTCAGGCGCAGGCGTTCGCTTGGTGTGTAGCTCATGTCACATCCAGAGGCGCTTGACGATCACCGACGCGAAGAAGAACGCGGCGATCAGGCACAGCACCAAAGCGATTTTCCGGTTGCCCGCCCGGTGGGCGGGCTTCTTCTGCGCATTCATCACTTCACCACCGGCGGGTTCTCGAAGGTGTGGAACGGCGCCGGGCTCGGCACGGTCCACTCCAGGCCTTCCGCGCCTTCCCATGGCTTGGCTTCCGCTTTCGCGCCGCCACGGATGGTCGGCAGCACCACCGCGAACAGGAAGTACACCTGCGACAGGCCGAAGCCGAAGGCGCCCACCGAGACGATCATGTTGAAGTCGGTGAACTGCACCGCGTAGTCGGCGTAGCGGCGCGGCATGCCGGCCAGCCCGAGGAAGTGCATCGGGAAGAAGGTGACGTTGAACGTGATGAGGGAGAGCCAGAAATGGATCTTGCCGCGGCCTTCCGGATACATGTGGCCGGTCCACTTCGGCGCCCAGTAATAGAAGCCGGCGAACAGCGCGAACAGGGAACCTGCCACCAGCACGTAGTGGAAGTGCGCCACCACGTAGTAGGTATCCTGCATCTGGATGTCGATCGGGGTCACGGCCAGGATGAGGCCGGTGAAGCCGCCCATCGTGAACACGAAGATGAAGCCAATCGCGAACAGCATCGGGGTTTCGAACGTCATCGAACCGCGCCACATGGTTGCGATCCAGTTGAAGATTTTGACGCCGGTCGGCACTGCAATCAGCATCGTCGCATACATGAAGAACAACTGCGCGGTCACCGGCATGCCGGTCGTAAACATGTGGTGCGCCCACACGATGAACGATAGGATAGCGATCGAAGCAGTTGCGTACACCATCGATGCGTAGCCGAACAGCGGCTTGCGGGCGAAGGCCGGAATGATCTGCGACACGATACCAAATGCCGGCAGAATCATGATGTACACCTCGGGGTGGCCGAAGAACCAGAAAATGTGCTGGTACATCACCGGGTCACCGCCGCCGGCGGCGTTGAAGAACGAGGTGCCGAAATGACGATCGGTCAGGGTCATGGTGATCGCGCCTGCGAGCACCGGCATCACGGCGATCAGCAGGTAGGCGGTGATCAGCCAGGTCCAGCAGAACATCGGCAT
>JBBWZO010000109.1:0-7050 GCA_039649125.1 Massilia sp.
AGAAGGGGAAGGTCTGCAGCAGCATCTGCTGGTTCGAGCAGAGCATGCCGTGGGTGGTGATGACCGCCTTCGGCTTCTTGGTCGAGCCCGAGGTGAACAGGAACTTGGCGATGGTTGCCGGGCCGACTTGCTCGTTGCGCGCATCGATCGTGGTCGGTTCGGTGGCCAGCAGCGACGCGAACGTGGTGGCCGTGCGGCCTGCCAGCTCGCCGCGCGCCAGGATCAGTTCCGCGTCCTCCGGCAGCACCGCCTCGAGGGCGCGCGCAAACGTCGTGCCGTCACAGGCAAACACGGCGCCCGGCGTCAGCTGTTCGATCAGGTCGCGCAGCTTGGCCGGGTCGGTCGCCACCAGCGAATACGCCGGCGAGAGCGGCGAGTAGGGAATGCCGGCATACATCGCGCCGAGCGCGAGCTGGAAGTGTTCCAGGTCGTTCCCGGACAGGATGACGAGCGGACGCTCCTCCGACAAGCCGCGGTCAGACAGCGCCTGGCCGATGCGGCGGACGTTGTGCAGCACCTCGGCGTAGGACAGGCGGATCCATTCGCCGTCAAGCCCGCGCCGTGCCACCAGCGTGCGCTCGGGGTGCGTTCGCGCGCCCGTTACCAGGCGGTCGGTGAAGCGCGCGGGAAAGGGCGCCAGCGGGGTGACGGCGTCGACATGCCAGACGCCGTCTTCCTGCCAGGCATGGACCTCGGGATTGCCGAGGGCGACCGCGCGCCGCTTCCCGCCGCCTGCCGCCAGCGATGGTTGGTTCATCCGGGCCTCCTCAGATGGGGTAGTGGCGCGGCGTGGTCTGGACCGTGATCCAGCGCAGGTCGGTGAACTCGGCGATCGCCGCCTTGCCGCCGAAGCGCCCGTAGCCGCTGCCCTTCACGCCGCCGAAAGGCATCTGCGCCTCGTCGTGCACGGTCGGGCCGTTGATGTGGCAGATGCCCGACTCGATGCGCTGGGCGACCGCCATCGCGCGGCCGATGTCGCGGCTGAACACGGCCGACGACAATCCGTACTCGCTGTCGTTGGCCATGCGGATCGCTTCCTCGTCGCTGTCGAAACGCAGCACCGAGACGATCGGGCCGAACGATTCTTCCTGGTAGACCAGCATCTCGGGCGTGACATTGTCGACGATCGCGGGCTGCATGATGTTGCCTTCCACGCTAGTCCCCGACTGGGTCACGGTGGCGCCGCGGGCCCTGGCATCCTGCAGCATCGCTTCCACGCGGGCGGCGGCGCCCGGGTCGACCATGCCGGCCAGCGGGGCGTCGCTGCGGGCCGCCTTCAGGGTCGCGGTCTTGGCGACCAGCTTGTCGATGAAGGCTTCGGCGATCTTGCGGTCGACCAGGATGCGGTCCGCCGACATGCAGATCTGGCCCTGGTTGAAGAAGGCGGAGAAGGCCGCCGCTTCCACGGCTGCGTCGAGGTCGGCGTCGTCCAGCACCACGACCGGGTTCTTGCCGCCGAGTTCCAGCAGCACCGGTTTCAGGTGTTTGGCGGCCTGCTGGGCGATGATGCGGCCGACCCTGGTCGAACCGGTGAAGTTAATGCGGCGCACGCTAGGGGCGGCGATCAGGCGCTCGACCACCTGCGGCGCGTCGTCCGGGGCGTTGGTGATGACGTTCACCACGCCTTCCGGGAAGCCGGCGTCGACGAACACCTGGCCGATCAGGCGGTGCAGCAGCGGGCACATCTCGGACGCTTTGAGGATGACCGTATTGCCGCAGGCGAGCGGCATGGCGACTGCGCGCGTGCCGAGGATGATCGGCGCATTCCAGGGTGCGATGCCGACCACGACGCCGCAGGCCTGGCGCACGCCCATGGCGAGCGAGCCCGGCACGTCGGAAGGGATGACTTCGCCGCTGATCTGCGTCGTCATGGCGGCCGCTTCACGCAGCATGTTGGACGCGAGCGTCACGTTGAACTGGTACCACATCGGCGCGCCGCCGCATTCTTCCACGGCGGTCTCGACGAACTGGCTGCGCAGCGCTTCCATCTTGTCGGCCGCTTTCAGCAGCAGGGTGCGGCGGGCGCCCGGCGCCATGGCCGACCAGGCGGGGAAGGCTGCTTTTGCAGCTTCAATGGCGGCGTCGACATCGTCGAGGGTGGCGGCGGCGGCGCGGGTGGCGACGTCGCCGGTGGCGGGATTGCGGCGCTCAAAGGTGGCGCCATTCGATGCGGGACGGGCTTGCCCGTTCAGCAGCAGGTCTGCTTGGAACATCAGAGGTCTCCTCTGTCAACTTCGATGGTAGGCGGCTGCCCGGTTCCGGGTGCCGCCGCCTTTATTATTCGCAACTATTATGATCGATGGACGTCGTGCGCGGCTCAGAGCTGGCGCTTGTAGGTCTGCAGGCCCGGTTTGATGGTCTTATCGTCCAGGAACTGCTTGAGGCCTTCCTTGCGGCCTTTTTCCGGATCGCGGTGGTTCGACTGGTCGGTCTTGGCGTACAGATAGTCCTCGCCCTGTTCCCAGGTCAGCTCGCGGCAGCGCTTGAAGCCGATCTTCGCGTAGCGCAGCACCACCGGGTTCTTCTCGAGCAGCTTGTTCGCCAGTTCGATGACGGCGTCGCGCAGCTGTTCCTTCGGCACGCTCTTGTTGATCAGGCCCATCGCGGCCGCTTCCTTGCCGGTGAAGGTGTCGCCGGTCATGATGTAGTGCAGCGCCTGGCGGTGGCCCATGGTGTCGGCCACGGCCTTGCTCACCAGGTTGCCCGGCGGGATGCCCCAGTTCACTTCCGACAGGCCGAATACGGCGTCATCGGCGGCGATCGCCAGGTCGCACGCGACCAGCGGCGAGAACGCGCCGCCGAAACACCAGCCGTTGACCATGGCGATGGTCGCCTTGCTGTACATGCGCAGCAGCTTCCACTGCCACTGCGAGCAGTCGCGGCGCATGCGTTCCTGCATGATTTCCGGCTTGCCGTCGGTCTCGCGGAAGTACTCTTTGAGGTCCATGCCGGCGGTCCAGGCGTCGCCGGCGCCGGTCAGCACGACGACCTGGACCTCGTCGTCCAGCTCGAGGGTTTCGAGCACGTCGATCATCTCGCGGTTGAGGGTCGGGCTCATGGCATTGCGCTTCTCCGGACGGTTCAGGGTGATCCAGCCGATACCGTTCGCCATATCCACTTTGACGGTTTGCCAGCGCGCTTCGTATTTGGACATACAATGTCTCCTCAGTAGTAAGTTTGTTATCAGGCTGCCTGATATGTGGCTTATACTATGCCGACCTGATTTCGCTGACAAGTACTTTTTATGACAACTTCAAAAAGACCTTCGCCGGCCTCCGCGGCCGCCTCCGCTGCCTCCGCCGCCAAGCCGACGGGCCTGGCCTACCTGGTCGGGCGCCTCGACCACGTGCTGAACCAGCGCCTGCGCGAGAGCCTGGCGCCGTCCGGCCTGAGCGTGCCGCAGTACACGGCCCTGTCCGTCTTCCGGGCGCACGGCTCCCTCTCGAACGCCCAGCTCGCCACGCGCACGATGATTTCGCCGCAGTCGGCCAACGAGATGGTCAAGCAGATGGAAGCCAAGGGCTGGATCGCGCGCATGCCCGACCCGGCGCACGGGCGCATCATCCAGATCAGCCTGACGGAGGCGGGGCAGGCGGTGCTGGGGGAGTGTGATGCGAAGGTGGCGGAGGTGGAGCGGGCGATGTTTCCCGAGCTGGATGAGGCCGGAAAGGCGCAGTTGCTGGGGCAGCTGAGGGGGGCGGTGCGGGCCTTGAGTGTGCAGGGGATCTGAGGCCGCGATTTCGGGCCTGCAGTAATTGCGCCGGCTTGCCATGAAGGTGCGCCGGCGCCTGAGGCTTACTTCCCCGGATCCTTCTGATTCACAAACCGATCAAACTCCACGTTATACGGCTGCCCATTCACCTTCTCCACCTTGCGCACGTACACCGTCTGCACCACATCCCGCGTCGCCGGATCGATCATGATCGGCCCGCGCGGGCTCTGGATCTTCATCCCCTTCAGCACCGCCATCGCCTTGTCGCCCTCGATCTTGCCGCCCAGCTTGTTGCTGACCTGGTAGATCGCGTTCATGCCGTCGTAGGCCGCCACCGCCATGAAGTTCGGGCGGCCGCCCTGCGGGTTGGCTGAGGCGAAACTCTTCAGGAAGGCGTCGTTCTCGGGCGACTTGTGCGCGGCCGAGTAGTGGAAGGTGGTGATCACGCCCAGGGTGTTGTCGCCCATGGCCGGCAGCACGTGGTCGTCGGTCAGGTCGCCGGTGGCGATGACCTTGATGCCGGCCGCGGCCAGGCCGCGTTCGCGGTAGCCCTTCATGAAGGCGATGCTCTGCTCGCCGGCCGGCACGAAGACGAACACGGCGTCCGGCTTGGCGTCCTTGATGCGCTGGATGAAGGGGGCGAATTCGGGATTGCGCAGCGGGACGCGGATCGCTTCCACGATCTTGCCGCCGTTTTTCACGAGGCGCTCGCTGAAGGCCTTTTCGGCGTCGATGCCGGGGCCGTAGTCGGCCACCACGGTCACCACGTTCTTCACCTTGTTCTTGACGGCCCAGTCGGCCATCGGCGCCGAGATCTGCGGCAGCGTCATCGAAACGCGCGCGATGTAATCGGACTTGGTCGTGATCACCGACGTGGCCGCGTTCATGACGATCATCGGCTTCTTCGCCTGCTGGGCGATCGGCGCCACGGCCAGGGCTTCCGGCGTCAGGCCGAAGCCGGCCAGGAAGTCGACCTTGTCGCGCACCACGAGTTCCTGCGCCAGGCGCTTGGCGACTTCCGGCGCCGGGCCGGTCGTGTCCTTGTAGATGATCTGGATTTTCTTGCCGGCCACCGTGTCGCCATGCTGGGCCACCCAGGCCTTGATACCGCCCTGCATCTGCTTGCCGTAGTCGGCGAAGGGGCCGGAAAACGCGGCGATGACGCCGACCTTGATGGTGTCCTGGGCGTACGCGGCCGGGGCAAAGGCGAGGGTGCATGCAGCGAAGGCTGCCGCTGCCGCAATCGTGGTGAATTTCATGTCTGTCTCCTGTCGTTGGTCTTGCCGGGTTTCCCGAAGCACCCGGCGCTGGCGTGTTGTTGCCACAGCCGCATCTTATCAGGCAGCCGCATATTGTTGACAAGCTTCCGTAACGACAATAGTATCTAAGCCGCGTTCGATAAACAACCTCTTGTTCGTTTATCGAACGCGTCACAATAAACCAGGGAGACAACATGAAGAACACCATCTGCAGCGCCGTCGCGCTGATGTGCGGCATCGCGGCCGCTTCCGCCACCACCTTCGCCCACGCCCAGACCTCGGTCCAGGTCTACGGCATCGTCGACAGCGGCTTGGCCCGCATGACGAACGTGAACAGCGCGGGCGATTCGGTCACCAAGATGCCGTCGCTCACCAGCTCCTTCCCGTCGCGCATCGGCTTCCGCGGAACCGAAGACCTCGGCGGCGGGCTGCAGGCATTCTTCGTGCTCGAGAACGGCCTGGCGATGGACACGGGGACGCAGCAGCAGGGCGGCCGCCTGTTCGGCCGTGCGGCGAACATCGGACTGAAAGGCGCATGGGGCACGGTGACGCTGGGCCGCCAGCAGAACATGACCTACATCTCGGGCCTGAAGACCGACGTGCTGGGACCGCACCTGTTCGCCCTCGGCAGCATCGACCCTTACCTGCCGAATGCGCGCAGCGACAACGCGATCGGCTACATGGGCAATTTCAATGGCTTCGTGCTGGGCGCGACCTACAGCCTCGGTCGCGACGCATCGGCCGCCGGCGGTCCTGCCGCGACCAATTGCGGCGGCGAAGTGCCGGGCAATTCCAGGGCCTGCCGCCAGTACACCGGCCTGATCGGCTACGAGACCAATGCCTTCGGCCTGAATGCCTCGTATGACCGCATGTACGGCAGCACCGGCGCGGCCGGCGGCCTGGCCAGCAGCGCCAACACCGACATCCGTACGACCGTCAACGGCTACCTGATGCTGGGTCCGACCAAGCTGGGTGGCGGCGTCATCGCGCGCGAACTGAATGCCGTGACCGGGCAGATGGAATCGAACCTGTACTACTTCGGCGCCAGCCACCCGGTCGGCGCCTTCACGATCGACGCCCAGGTGGCGCGCCGCGACACCAAGAACTCGGAGTCGGACGTCGACATGCTGGTCGCGCGCCTGACCTACGCGATGTCGAAGCGTACCTTCGTCTACACGGCGGTGGGCCGCATGGACAACGACGGTACCTCGGCGGTGGCCCTGGATGCCGGCGGCACCGTCGGGGCTGGATTGGCCCAGAACGGCGTCATGGTCGGCCTGCGCCACCACTTCTGAGCTCGGGCCTCGATAAACCTACTGCGCGTCGGAGCTTCGGTCTGCGGTGCTCGCTGTACTTAAGTACAGCTGCGCTCCTCAACCGAAGCTCCTTCCGCTCGCTACGGTTTCTCGAGGCCCGCGAGACGTCCCGGGTTTTTCCGGGAAGGCTTAAGGCAACAGCACCGAGAGTTCCTGCGCGCCGCGCTGCAGGACGGGCAGGAACTCTTCGCGCATGCGTTCGACGCTCACGCGGCCGGCCTGGGCGCCGACGTTGAGTGCGGCCAGCACCTGGCCTGTCGCCCCGCGCACCGGAACGGCGATCGAGCGCAGGCCCAGTTCGAGTTCCTCGTCGTTGATGGCGTAGCCGTCCTGGCGCACGCGGAGCAGGATCTCGCGCAGGCGCTTCGGGCTGGTGACGGTCTTGTCCGTCATGGGCCGCAGTTTCACGCGCGCGAAATAGTCGTTCAGGGCCTCGGGCGGGAGCTGCGCCAGCATCACGCGGCCGAGCGAGGTGCAGTAGGCCGGCAGGCGGCTGCCCGTGTTCAGGGCCACCGACATCACGCGCGACGCGGCCGAGCGCGCCACGTACAGCACTTCGCCTTCGTCGAGCACGGCCAGCGAGCAGGATTCGCCCAGCTCGCGGCTGATGGCGTTCAGGTAGGGCTGGCTCGACACCGTCAGCGGCGTCGACGACAGGTAGGAATAGCCGAGGGTCAGCACCTTCGGGCGCAGCGAGAAATTGTTCAGTTCCGCATCGACATAGCCGAGCTGCTGCAGCGTGTACAGGCAGCGCCGCACGGCG
>JBBWZO010000183.1:0-18101 GCA_039649125.1 Massilia sp.
GACGAGCAGATCGCCAAGGAAGCGCACAAGCTGTTCACCAAGCAGGGCCTGAAGATCAACCTGGGCTGCAAGATCGGCGCGATCACCAAGGGCGAGAACAACGTCACCGTCGCCTACGCCGACAGCACCGGCGCCGAGCAGGTCGCGACGTTCGATCGCCTGATCATCTCGATCGGCCGCGTGCCGAACACGACCGGCCTGAACGGCGAAGCGGTCGGCCTGCAGCTCGACGAGCGCGGCTTCGTCGTCGTCGACGACGAGTGCCGCACCAGCCTGCCGGGCGTGTGGGCGGTCGGCGACGTCGTGCGCGGCCCGATGCTGGCGCACAAGGCCGAGGAAGAGGGCGTCGCGGTTGCCGAGCGTATCGCCGGCCAGCACGGCCACGTCAACTTCAACACGATTCCCTGGGTGATCTACACCTCGCCGGAAATCGCGTGGGTCGGCAAGACCGAGCAGCAGCTGAAGGCCGAAGGCGTGGCGTATAAAGCCGGCACCTTCCCGTTCATGGCCAACGGCCGTGCGCGCGCGCTGGGCGATACCTCGGGCATGGTGAAATTCCTGGCCGACGCCACGACCGACGAAATCCTGGGCGTGCACATCGTCGGCCCGGTCGCGTCCGAACTGATTTCGGAAGCCGTCGTCGCGATGGAATTCAAGGCATCGTCGGAAGACATCGCCCGCATCTGCCACGCGCACCCGTCGCTGTCGGAAGCGGTGAAGGAAGCGGCGCTCGCGGTCGACAAGCGTTCGCTGAATTTCTAAGCAGTCCAGGTGTGACGAGGTCTGCAGCTGTTTGATTGTAGACTTCGTTCTCTGACCCGTAGGGTGGGCGGGTTTCCCGCCCACGCGTTCAAACCACCTTATCTTGCCCGCTCCGTGGCTTGCATACGGCAGTTGAATGCGTGGGCGGGAGACCCGCCCACCCTACGTCCTTTTTGCAGGCGGCCCAGCCGATCCGCCAACACAGCAAGACAAGCCTCATGAACGTCCAAGAGTTTTACCAGCACGCCCTCACCGAGCGCGGCTTCAAATCCGATCCCGCCCAGCAGGCCGCGGTCGACCGCCTCCAGCAGGCGTACGACGACTGGGTCCAGTACAAGGCCCAGCGGTCGTCCGCTTTCAAGCGCCTCATCAACCGTCCCGACGTGCCGCGCGGCGTCTACATGTGGGGCGGGGTGGGACGGGGTAAATCCTTCCTGATGGACAGCTTTTATTCGGTCGTCCCGGTCGTGCGCAAGACGCGCCTGCACTTCCACGAATTCATGCGCGCCGTGCACGGCCAATTGGATGAACTGAAAGGCGTGGCCGATCCGCTCGACGAGGTGGCCAAGCGCATCGCCAGGAAGTACCGCCTGATCTGCTTCGACGAATTCCACGTCTCCGACATCGCCGACGCGATGATCCTCTACAACCTGCTGTCCGCCCTGTTCAACAACGGCGTCTCCTTCGTGATGACCTCGAACTACGAGCCGTCCACGCTGTATCCGGACGGGCTGCACCGCGACCGCATGCTGCCGACCATCGCCCTGTTGCAGGAGAAGCTCGATGTGCTCAACGTCGACGCCGGCAACGACTACCGCAAGCGCGCCCTGGAGCAGGTGCAGGCCTACTACACGCCGCTGAACGCGGCCGCCGACCACGCGCTGCGCGAAGCGTATGCGAAGGTGGCCGACACCGCCGACGAAAACCCGATCGTCCACATCGAGAACCGCGAAATCCGCGCGCTGCGCCGGGCCGGCGGCGTCATCTGGTTCGATTTCGCCACCCTGTGCGGCGGCCCCCGCTCGCAGAACGATTACCTGGAACTGGCGACGCGCTTCCACACGGTGATCTTGTCGGGCATTCCGGCCATGTCCGCCGGACAGTCGTCGGAAGCGCGCCGCTTTACCTGGCTGATCGACGTGTTCTACGACCACAAGGTCAAGCTCCTGATGTCGGCCGCCGTCGAGCCCGAAGCCCTGTACACCAAGGGCCTGCTGTCGAACGAATTCCACCGTACCGTCTCGCGTATCATTGAGATGCAGTCGCGCGAGTACATGCTCGCCGAGCGGCGCGGCGCCGCCGCCGCCATCGCCTGAAGAGGAGCAAAAGGAACACGATGAGAACAGCACAGTCCACCGCAGCACAGTCCACCGCAGTACAGTCCGGCTCAGTACGGTTTGCGCTACGCCATGCAGCCCTGGCCCTGATGCTCGGCCTGCTGGCCGCCTGCGCCTCGAACAGTCCGGCACCGCCGAGCGAGACCGTCGCCCCGACTACCTCGGTGGCACAAGCCGAAGAACGCCTGGCCAACGTGGCTGCGGAACGGGCCGCGATCGAGGCCCGCTATGCCGCGCGCGAGGCCGTCTGCTACGAGAAGTTTTTTGTGAATGACTGCCTCGACGAAGCCAGGCAGAGGCGCCGCAGCGCGCTGGCGGTCCAGCGTGCGGTCGAGGTCGAAGCGGAGTACTTCATCCGCAAGAACAAGGTCGACGAGCGCGACCGCGCGATGGCCGAGGCCGAGGCCGAATACCAGGCCCAGGAAGCGCGCGCCGCAGCCAACCCGCCCGAGGCGCCAAAGGGCGTCGAGCCGCTGCCGCCGGCACGCCCGACGGCGGTGAACAAGCGCATGGCCGCACGCAACGCGCGCCTGCAGCAGGAGGCCGCGTCGGCCCAGGCGGAGGCCGCCAAGCGCGCCGCGAATGTGGCCGACTATGAGGAACGCCGCCGCAAGTCGGAGGAGCGCCAGCGCGTAGTGGCCCAGCGCAAGGCGGAACGCGAAGCCAAGCGCGCCGCTGCCAGGGCCGAGCAGGAGAAGGCGGCCGCCGAGCAGAAGGCGGCGGCACAGAAGCCGATCTCTTCCGGCCGCTGACCGGATGTCAGCGCGGGGCCGGCGCCGGGAATGCCCCGGCACTGTCCGCCACCGGCTTGACCAGCTTCACGATCGCCATCGAGCAATTGCCGCCCTTGCCCTGCGAACGTTCGGTGGCTTTGTTGATGAGCATTTCCGATCCCTGGCGCGGCGTGGCGCGTGCCAGCGCCGTGCCGAGTTCGGCGTCGGTGAAGAAATGCCACAGGCCGTCCGAGCAGAGCAGGAACTGGTCGCCCGGGGCCATCCCCATTTGCCAGCCGACCGTGACGAACGGTTCCTTGCGGCTGTTTCCCAGTACGTTGAGCAGCAACTTCGAGCGGCGGTGATTGCGCGCCGCCTCGAGCGGCAGCTTGTCCGTCGCCACCAGGTGCTCGACGTAGGCGTCGTCGCCGGTACGCATTGCCGGCTGGCCGTTCTCGAAGCGGTACAGGCGCGAGTCGCCCACGTGCGCCCAGACCGCCTCGCCATGAGGGGAGAGCACCAGGCCGACGAAGCTGGCGTGCGACTCTTCGCCGCTGGTGATGGCGTTCATCTTGATGACCAGGTGCGTTTCGGCGACGATGTCGCGCAACAGCTGGGCCAGGCGCTCGGGATTGGCGGTCTCGCCGGGCTTGAACTCGTCGAACACCTGGCGCGCGGTGTGCAGCACCTGGTCGCTGGCCGCCGCCCCGTTGATGCCGTCTGACAACACGGCCAGCACATAGCCAGGCGCACGCGCGCCCGTGAACAGGGCGACGCGATCGTTTTGCCGCGGGCGGTTGCCGATGTGTTGCGCGGTTCCCGCTTCGATTTTGAAGAGATTCATAAACTTTGATGCTTTCCGTGGCTCACGAGCCGATCTTTGTTGGCGGCAACGTCGCACTAGATTAAACTATGCACCGAGAAGCCACAGTGTTGCAAGCCGTAAGAAACATTGTCGGCACAGCGCCTGCCCACGGCGCCCGCTTGCGGTACAGCACCGCCCCGCCCCGTTGAAAAACTCGTTTGGAACCGCCATCATGAACGATGTCCAAGACATCCAGCGCCGCATTATCGAACTCGACGTGGAACACCGCGACCTCGACGCGGTCATTGCGATGCTGACCGCCGACGGACATGCCGACCAGCTTCAGCTGCGCCGCCTGAAAAAGCGTAAACTGCAGCTGAAAGACCACATCACCCTGCTGAAGATGCAACTCGTACCGGACGTGCCGGCCTGATTGCCTTCGGCTCCCGCATTTAAATCCGAAACGCGCCTATTTTGACCGAACACCTTCCTGTGCCCGGCGCCGCCGACTCGGTTGCCCACCCAGCTGCCAACCCTTCCGCGGACGCGTCCGGAGACACCCCGGCCGGCAAGCATGATGCCGAAATCGACCGCCTGTTCGGGGTCGGGGGACCGCTCGCGCCCGCCGTCGGCACCTTCAAGCCGCGCCAGTCGCAAACCGAAATGGCGAAAGCGATTGCGTCAGCGATTGCCGACCAGCAAGTACTCATGGCCGAGGCCGGCACCGGCACCGGCAAGACCTTCGCCTACCTGGTCCCGGCGCTGCTCTGGGGGGGCAAGACCATCGTCTCCACCGGCACCAAGAACCTGCAGGACCAGCTGTTCCTGCGCGACATCCCGACCATCCGCAAGGCCCTGAAGGCCCCGGTATCGGTGGCGCTGCTCAAGGGGCGCTCGAACTACGTCTGCCATTTCCATCTCGAACGCACGCTGCAGAACGGGCGCCTGACCTCGCGCGACGACGTCGGCCACCTGCGCGAGATCTCGCGCTTCATCAAGATGACCAGCTCGGGCGACAAGGCCGAGCTGGCCAAGGTGCCCGAGAACGCCTCGGTCTGGAACCTCGTCACCTCCACCCGCGACACCTGCATGGGCGCCGAGTGCCAGTACTACCAGGACTGCTTCGTGATGAAGGCGCGCCGGGAAGCCCAGCAGGCGGACGTGGTCGTGGTCAACCACCACCTGTTCTTCGCCGACGTGGCGCTGAAGGACACCGGCGTCGCCGAACTGCTGCCCTCGGCCAACACCATCATCTTCGACGAGGCGCATCAGCTGCCGGATACGGCGACCCTGTTCTTCGGCCAGTCGGTCTCGACCTCGCAGGTGCTGGAACTGTGCCGCGACGTGCTGGCCGAGGGCCTGGCCCATGCGCGCGCCGGCGTCGACTGGGCGAAGGTCGTCACCGTGGTGGAAAAGGCCGCGCGCGACCTGCGCCTGACCTTCCCGGAAGGCGGCACGCGCCTGTCGCTGCCGCAGGTGCCGCCGACCTCGAACTTCTTCCCGGCCCTCGACAAGCTGAAGGAAGAGCTCGACGGCCTGATCGACGTGCTCGAGGAACAGGCCGAACGCGCCGAGACCCTCGAGGCATGCCGTGTGCGTGCTGTTGAACTGAAGGCATCCTACGACGCCTGGAAGGCCGACCCGAAAGGCAAGGTGGTGGAGGGCGGCCAGGCCGTGCTGTGGGTCGAGGCCTTCGCGTCCTCGCTGCAGCTGCACAAGACGCCGCTGTCGATCGCGCCGATCTTCCAGAACCAGCGCGAAGGCACCCCGCGCAGCTGGATCTTCACCTCGGCGACGCTGGCGGTCAAAAACGACTTCAAGCATTTCTCCGACCAGATGGGCCTGACCGGGGAGCCGGCACGCACCTGGCCGAGCCCGTTCAATTACGGCGAGCAGGGCGTGCTGTATGTGCCGACCGGACTGCCGGAGCCGAATTCGATGGGCTATACGGACGCCGTGGTCGACCATGCGCTGCCGCTCATCGAGGCGGCCGGCGGGCGCACCTTCTTCCTGTGTACGACGATTCGCGCCGTGAACCGCGTCGCCGAGCGCCTGCGCGCCGAATTCGCCGACCGCGGGCTGGATTTCCCGCTGTTCGTGCAGGGCGAGCGCGGCCGCACCGAGCTGCTCGACTCGTTCCGGAATGCCGGCAACGCGGTGCTGGTGGGCAGCCAGAGTTTCTGGGAAGGCGTCGACGTGCGCGGCGACGCGCTGTCTCTGGTCATCATCGACAAGCTGCCGTTCGCCCCGCCGGACGACCCGGTGCTGGCCGCGCGCATCGAAGTAATGGAAAAGCAGGGCATGAACGGCTTCATGCACCACCAGCTGCCGGAAGCGATCATCACCCTGAAACAGGGCGCCGGACGCCTGATCCGCGACGTCGACGACCGCGGTGTCTTGATGATCTGCGACCCGCGCCTGATCAGCAAGCCGTACGGGCGCAGGATCTGGCAGAGCCTGCCGCCGTTCAAGCGGACGCGGGTGCAGCAGGATGTGATCGATTTCTTCAAGCCGGAGTCGGGCAAGCAGCACGACGCCTGATGCTGCCGAAGGGACGTAGGGTGGTGCGGCTCCACCCGCGCCCTTGGAATCGACGCAATATGTGCGCCGCCCACCCTACGTCCCTCCGGCAAGCGCTGCCTTACGGCACGATCACCACTTTCCCCGTCACCTTGCGCGCGGCCATGTCGTTCAGGGCCTGCGCCGTATCGGCCAGCGCATAGCGTTTCGACACCAGCGGCTTCAGCTTGCCCTCGGCCATCCATCCCAGCATCTCGCGCATCGCCGCCAGGTTCTTCTGCGGTTCGCGCCGTACCAGGTCGCCCCAGAACACGCCGACCACCGACGCGCCTTTCAGCAGCATCAGGTTCCACGGCAGCTTCGGGATCTCGCCCGCGGCGAAGCCCACCACCAGGTGCCGGCCGCGCCAGGCGATCGAGCGCAGCGCCGGTTCGCTGTACGGCCCGCCGACCGGGTCGTAGATCACGTCCGGCCCCTTGCCCCCGGTGGCCGCCTTGAGCGCCTCGCGCAGGTCTTCGGTCGCGTAGTTGACCAGCACGTCGGCGCCGTGCGCGCGGCACACTTCCAGTTTCTCGTCGCTCGACGCCGCCGCGATCACCCGTGCGCCGAGCGCCTTGCCGATCTCGATCGCCGCCAACCCGACGCCGCCGGCCGCGCCCAGCACCAGCATGGTTTCGCCGGCCTGCAGCGCGCCGCGGTCGACCACCGCATGGTGCGAGGTGCCGTAGGTGAGGGTAAGGGCGGCGCCGACGTCGAAATCCATCCCGGGCGGCATCGGCATCAGGGCCTCGCCTGGCGCCAGCGCCTGCTCGGCGAACGCACCGGTGCGCGTGAAGCCAATCACCCGGTCGCCCGGCGCGAAACCGTGGACGCCGGCGCCGACCGCGCGCACCACGCCCGCGAACTCGTTACCCGGCGTAAAGGGCAGGGACGGGCGCACCTGGTATTTGCCCTGCACCGTCAGCACGTCCGGGAAGTTGACCCCGGCCGCGCGCACGTCGACCACGACCTCGCCGCTCCCCGGCACGAGATCCGGCAATTCCTGGAGTGAAAGGCTGTCTGGCGGACCCCAGTCCTCGCAACGAATGGCTTTCATGGCATCTCCTGTCCTGTGTTGTTGAAGAGGTGAATTATGCCTGAGGCAACGCGGTGAACCCCAGGGCGGGTACCCGGGGCGGCGGACGCGAGCGCGGCGGACGCGTTTGTGCGCCCGCAAAATGGCAGGGGTCTGGAACGCTAGAGTGATGGATGCGCATGCGACCGCAGGGTATTGAATGGGGGAAATGGCAATGGCGATACGATACGGCTGTTTCTTCAGCTATGCCCACGGGCGACACGACTTGATGAAGCGGTTCAAGACTGCGCTGGCCGATGCGCTGCGCTGCTATCTCGAACCCTATTTCGACAACGAAGACGAGCTCTTCATCGACACCGAACAGCTTGGCGGCGGCGACGACCTCGACCGCAAGATCGCCAAGGCGATGTGCGAGAGCGTCTGCATGATTCTCATCTATACCCCGAAATACGAAGCGCACGCCTACACGCGGCGCGAATACGCCGCGATGCGCCAGCTCGAGGCCGAGCGTAGCCAGTGGTACACCCTGCCGAGCCACCTGATCATTCCGGTGATCATGACCCAGCACCCAGACCGCCTGCCGCCGCAGATTGCGGCGTCGAGTTTCTATGTCGACTTTTCGCATTTCACGATGGCCACCGCCGACCTGAAATCGAACCCCGATTTCCTTCCCGATATCGACAAGATGGTGAAGCGGATCGCGACCCATTACCAGTACCAGAAAATGTACATGCCGGCTGGTCATGATTGCAACCAATTCGTGCTCCCAGATGTCCCACCCGAGTGGCGTGCCGTTCCGGATCTGACCTTTCCGAAAAAATGAGGAGCTCATGGAAATCAACCGCATCACGCTTCCCCCCATTCCCGGCCCCGGCGAAGTGACCACCTTTTATTCGTTCGAAAGCGGCGCCGCGCGCAGCCTCGCGCTGGCCGATGCGGCCGTGCTGCTCGCCAGCAGGCATAACGCCACGGTTCCGGTGCTGATGATCGACTGGGACACCGAGGCGCCCGGCCTGCATCACGTGTTCCCCACGCGCGACGACCGCTACGAGAGCGAGCGCCCCGCGCGCCATGCGGCATGCGGCCCCGCGGCCAGACGCCCCGATGCAGGCAGGAGCGGGCACAGCCGGCCAGGCGCGGCCCGGCCCGACGTGCCGCGGCCCGATGCGGCCCGCCCGGGCCTGCTCGAATACTTCGAAGCCTGCCGCGAGCAGCTCGAAACCCTCGGCCGTACCTGCCCCGACGCCGGCGACGACGAGCGCGCCCGCCTGGTGCTCGAGGCGATCGACTGGGAAGCCTATGTCGAACGCGTCGACCAGAGCCGCAGCCTCTATCTGATGCGCGCCGGGCGTTTCGACGACAGCTACGGCGAGCGCGCCGACCGCATGGACTGGGACGGCCTGTTCGCCGCCTGCCCGGCGCTGTACCGGGCTTTCGCACAACACCTGACGCGCCAGTTCCGCCATGTGCTGATCGACTGCCGCGGCGGACGCTCGGCAGCGGTGAGCGTCTGCACCACGCTGCTGCCCGACCGCCTGGTCGGCCTGTTCACGCCGAACGCCCGCAGCCTCGACGGCTTGTGCGGCGTGGTCACGCGCGCCATCGACTACCGCTGCAGCCACGAAGAGGCGCAGCACCCGCTGCTGGTGTACCCGGTACCGTGCGGCCTCGACGGCCTCGACGCCGAGCGCCGCATGCTGTGGCGCCGCGGCGACCCGCACAAGGGCAGCACCGGCTACCAGGCGGAACTCGAACAACTGCTGCGCAGCTGCTATGGCCTGTCGCAGCTCTCCCTCGACAGTTATCTCGACGAAGTGCAGCTGCACGGCGCCGTGGCGGCCGGCACGGCCGAGCATCTGGGCGCGGTCCCGGAGCGCGATACCGACCGCCTGTCCCAGACCCGCGCCATCGAGGCGCTGCTCGGCTGGGCGGCGGACGGACGCTTTCCGTGGCAGTCGCGCCGCGAACTCGACCTGCTCGACGCGGTCGGCGCGGCGCGCACCCTGCTCGCGGGGGGCGCGCACGCACGCACGCGGCCAGCCGATGCCTTCGATGCGAACGGCATCCTGTTGGCGCGCGAGCTGATGCGGCTCGGCGAGCTGTACCAGCAGCAGGGGCGCCTGGCCGCGGCGCACGAATGCTTTTACGAGGGCACGCTGCTGCGCACCCGCCTGCAGGGCGAGGAGCATGCCGATACCCGTGCCGGCCGTGCCGCGCTGGCCGCGGTCCTGCGCGAAGGCGGCCATCTGCAGGAAGCGCGCCACCAGTACGAAGCGCTGCTCGAGCACTGTGGCCATGCGCTCGGCGCCGACCACCCGGAAACGCTGGCCGCCAAATCGGGTCTTGCCGCAACCCTGGCGCGGCTCGAGGAATTCCAGCACGCCCTTGCTCTGCACGAGGAAGTGACCGAGGCCTGCGAGCGCCTGTACGGTCCTGGCCACATGGCCACCCTCGACGCGCTTGCCGGGCAGGCGCGCACGCTCGCCAGCCACGGCGAGTACTCGCGCGCGCGCATGCTGTACGAGCGCGTGCTCGAAGGCCGCCAGCGGCTGCTCGGCACCGAGCATGAAGACACCTTGCGCTGCACGCAGTTGCTGGCCACGTTGCTGCACGACATGGGCGACCTCGGCAATGCGCGCAAGCTGCAGGAGTTCGTGCTCAAGGTGCGCGAGCGCCGCCTCGGGCCTGACGCCGGCGTGACGCTGCAGGCGCGCGAAGCGCTGGCCGAAATCTTCGCCGCGCAGGGCGACCTGGGAGCGGTGCGCGAGATGCAGCAATCGCTGGCCTCGGCCCGCACGCGCCGTCTCGGCGCCGACCACCCCGATACACTGGGAGTACTGCTGAGTCTGGCGTCGACGCTGAGCCAGCAGGGCGAGCTCGAGCAGGCACGGCAGCTGCAGCAGCATGTCGTCAGCCAGCATGAGCGTCTGCATGGCATGGATGACCACGAAACCTTGCGCAGCAAGCGCATGCTGGCCGAGACCCTGTCGAGCCAGGGACACAGCGGGGCCGCGCGCCGGCTCGAACAGAGCGTCGAGGAGGGCGGCAACCGGCTGCTGCAACTGCGCGCCATGTCGGCAGGGCTGCAGGACACGCTCGGGGCCGGCATTCCGGGCTTCACCGGCGCCGCCGGCAACGCGCCTGGCGCAAGTCCGGTTTCCGGCGCGGCGACGGGCGCCGACGCCCGCACGGTGCGTGGCGCGGGCGGGCAACCCACCCCGCACGAGGCCATCGAGCACCGCCTGGGCCAGTTGCACAAGCTGGTCGAGGCAGGGCGCCGGCGCGAGGCCCGCGTGTTGGCCGACAGCCTGCGCGAAACCATCCTGCGCCCCACCGTCGCGCAAGCGCTGCGGCGGCGCGGGGTGGCGCTGATCAAGCAGGTGTACCTCGACGATGGCGACAAGGATGCCCTGCTGGCCTTCGCTGAAGACGAGGTCGCTTCGCTCGAAGGTGCGCTGCTGGAGGCGGCGGGAGGGCGGCCGCTGGCGCTGCGCTAAGTACTTGTCCGGAAAGTGAAGTTTTTGGCAATCAGAACCGGATGCGGTGCAAGGCGGACGCTGCGCCGCAGTGCGAGCACTGCAAGCAGCGGCCAACGCCGCAACGCGCCGGTTATGGCGGTCAAAAATCACATTTATTTTTGGGCAAGTACTTAAGGATGGGCGGCATCCGCCGGCGGGCTCGCCGGCGGTACTGCCAGCCTGGCAACGGCCGGGCACGGCGTCGTGCCGGGACAACGGCGCCATGCCCCGTGGGCGAGAAATTATGTGTCCCGGACGCGCGATGAAAGCGTTGCTTCGGGTAAAATCGCCTGATGCGAATTCTTATCAGTAACGACGACGGCTACCTCGCCCCTGGTATTAATGCCCTGGCCGAGGCGCTGGCAAGCGTCGCCGACATCATCGTGGTCGCTCCCGACAGCAATCGCTCGGGCGCGTCGAACTCGCTGACGCTGGACCGTCCGCTGTCGCTCACGAAAGCCGGCAACGGCTTTTATTATGTGAACGGCACGCCGACCGATTGCGTCCATATCGCCCTGACCGGGATGCTCGATGCGCCGCCCGACCTGGTGGTTTCCGGCATCAATAACGGCCAGAACATGGGCGACGACACGCTATACTCCGGCACCGTCGCCGCGGCAACGGAAGCCTTTCTGTTCGGCATTCCGGCCATCGCGTTTTCGCAGGTCCATTCAGGCTGGGCGCACCTGGACGCTGCGGCCAGGGTCGCGCGCGACGTCGTGCTGCGCGGCTTCGACGTGCTGGCCTCGCCTTACCTGTTGAACGTCAATATCCCGAACCTGCCGTACGAGGCCATGGGGCCCCTGACGCCGACACGCCTCGGACGCCGCCACCAGGCCGAGCCGGTCATACGCGCGCAGGATCCCCGCGGGCGCGAGATCTTCTGGATCGGCGCGCCCGGCGCCTGCCGGGACGCGAGCGAAGGCACCGATTTCCATGCCACCGCGAACGGCATGGTGTCGATCACGCCGCTGCAGGTGGACCTGACACACAAGCCGCAGCTCGAACTGCTGGCGCGGGGACTCGGATGAACGACACTCCCGGGCGCAAGACCTTTCCCTTGCCGCTGTCGTCGGTGACCGGCGCGCCGCGCAAGCCGGCCACGCCGGCGCCGGTGGCCACGCCGCAGACGGCGACCCAGAATGCCGCGCGCGCGGTCGGCGGTGCCCAGCCTCCGAAAGCGCCGCAGCCCGGTCCGAAGTTGCCCGGCTATGCCATGCCGGCCGCGTCCAGCGCGCCGGCGGCGCAGCGCTCGGACCTGATGGCGACCGAGGCCATCCGCCGCGCCATGGTGGCGCGCGTGAAAGGGCAGGGCGTGCGCGACAGCGCCGTGCTGGCCGCCCTCGAGGCGGTGCCGCGCCACCTGTTCATCGAGCCGGCGCTGTCGGCCCAGGCCTATATCGACGCCTCGTTGCCGATCGGCCATAACCAGACCATTTCCCAGCCTTACATCGTGGCCCGCATGATCGAGGCCATGCGCGAAGGCAGGGGCAGTCTCGGCCGCGTGCTCGAGATCGGCACCGGCTGCGGTTACCAGGCGGCGGTACTGGCGCGGGTAGCGGGCGAGGTCTATTCGATCGAGCGCATCAAGCCCCTGCATGAGCTGGCCAAGGCCAACCTGCGGTCCCTGCGCCTGTCCAACCTGCGCTTGCACTACGGAGATGGTATGCTCGGGCTCGCACAGGTTGCGCCCTTTGACGGTATCATCCTCGCCGCGGCCGGAATGGACGTGCCGCGCGCCCTGCTCGAGCAGCTGGCCATCGGCGCCCGCCTCGTGGCCCCCGTCGGCGGCCAGGTACAGCACCTGGAGCGCATCACCCGTATTGGCAAGGCGGAGTGGACCAGCGAAACGCTGGAAGCCTGCCATTTCGTCCCATTACGTTCCGGTACCATCTGAGAGATGCCCAGACCGTAACAGATAGTAGAAGAGAATGAAACAAACACCCCGTTTAGTCCTGTTGACCCTTACCCTGAGCCTGATTGCCGGCTGTAATACCGCTACCCGCCAGGTGCCGATCGTCGAACGCCCCTTCAGCTCCTCAGGCGCGCAAACACGCGCGCCCGCCCGCGTTGCCGAGCCGCGTGCGGACGCGCGCGGCACCTACACCGTACGCCGCGGCGACACCCTGCTGCGCATCGCGCTCGACCATGGCCAGGACTACCGCGAGCTGGTCGCCTGGAACAACCTGCGCGACCCGGACGACATCAAGGTCGGCCAGGTGCTACGCGTGGCCCCGAACGAACGCGCCGAGCGCAGCGCGGCGGTCGTGACCCAGCCGGTGCCGATGCCGCCGGAAAGCCGCCTGTCCGTGCCGCGCAAGACCACGCCGCGTGCCGACAAGCGGCCGGCCGACAGCGAGGTGGCCGAGGCGCCGCGCAGCGAGCGCGCCGGCGAACGCGCCGAAACCGCGGCCACGACCGCGAGCGCCGCGCCGGCCGCGGCGGTCGTCACCGGTGCCCGCATCGGCGCCACCGTCACCGCCACCGACGACGACAAGCTGAGCTGGATGTGGCCATCGGACGGGCGCATCATCGCCACCTTCGACGAAGGCAAGAACAAGGGCATCGATATTGCAGGGCGTCCCGGCCAGCAAGTCATGGCGGCAGGCGCCGGCAAAGTAATGTACGCTGGTAGCGGCATCCGGGGTTATGGTAACCTTGTCATCGTTAAGCACAGCAACAGCCTGCTGTCGGCCTATGCTCATAACCGCGCGATTGTCGTGAAGGAAGGCGATAACGTTGCGAAGGGCCAGGTGATCGCCGAGATGGGCGATTCCGATGCCGACACGGTGAAGCTGCATTTCGAGATTCGCCAGCAGGGCAAACCGGTCGATCCGTCGAGGTTCTTGCCCAGCCGTTAGAGCGTGCGAAAAACGTCAGGGCTAGGGATGCGGCCGACCGGCGCATCGTCGAAGACAGTACACTGGTACGGCGAGACGATGCAACGCCGCCATGACGATTTTTTGACATGCTCGCAGAGAGGGCCAATGACGCTGCCGCCGCACTCCCAGAATCACGACCTTTCCGACGAACCGCCTGACGAACTGGAAGGCGAAGGCGCGTCGGGCGAGCATGAACATGAGAACGACATCGGCACCATCGCTTCCAGCGATGGTGCCGATGTCGGCGCCATCCTGCCGGGCGCCGCAGCCGAAGTCGACAGCGTCGACGAACTCAAGAAGGTGCTCGCCGCCGAACTGTCGACCGACACCACCCAGCATTACCTGAACCAGATCGGTACCCGGCCGCTGCTCTCCGCCGGGCAGGAAGTCCATTATGCGACCCTGGCCAAGGCGGGCGACTTCGACGCGCGCCAGAAAATGATCGAGCACAACCTGCGGCTCGTCGTCTCCATCGCCAAGCATTACATCAACCGCGGCGTCGTCCTGCTCGACCTGATCGAGGAGGGTAACATCGGCCTGATGCGCGCCATCGACAAGTTCGAGCCCGAGCGCGGTTTCCGTTTCTCCACCTACGCCACCTGGTGGATCCGCCAGAGCATCGAGCGTGCCATCATGAACCAGGCGCGCACGGTACGCCTGCCGGTGCACATGGTGCGCGAACTGAACAGCGTGCTGCGCGCCAAGTACCACCTGGAGGCGCGCCACCACGATGGCAAGGACGCCAGCGCCGAGGACATCGCCAGCCTGGTTGGCCGTCCCGTGGAAGAGGTGCAAGATATCCTCGCCCTGTCCGAACACGCCGCCTCGCTCGATGCCCCGCTCGACAACGATCCCGGCTCGAGCCTGATGGACATGCTGCCCAGCGAGGCCGACGACGGTCCGGACATCCGTGCCGAGCAGCACGAAATGACGGCGCTGGTGCGCGACTGGCTGACGCGCCTGCCGGAAAAGCAGCGGCTGGTCGTGATGCGCCGCTTCGGGCTCGACAATGACGATCCGGCCACGCTGGAAACCCTGGCCGAACAGATGGGCGTGACCCGCGAACGGGTACGCCAGATCCAGCAGGAGGCGCTGGTCAAGCTGAAGCGGGCGATGGCGGCCCGTGGCGTCGTGCGCGATTCCTTGTTATGATGCCGCCGGTCTTGTGACCTGGATTTTGCCGTCGCCTGGTCGTGCGCGGTGGCAGCAGGCCGAATTTGCGGCCCTCGACTCACCTCGGATCCGCTTTCCACCATTCACGCTTCCGCGTGGGCACGGAGTGCCCACCCTACGATTCCTATGCAAGAAACCTTTATCGAAATTAAGTCACTCGACGCGGATGCGCGCGGCGTCGGCCACCTCGAGAACGAGGACGGCACCCCGGGCAAGGTGATCTTCGTCGAAGACGCGCTGCCGGGCGAGCGCGTCAGCTACGAAGTCAAGCGCAAGAAAAAGAACTGGGAAGCGGGCCGCATGGTGACCCTGCAGCGCGCCTCGTCGATGCGCGTCGAGCCGCGCTGCGAGCACTTCGGCTATTGCGGCGGCTGCTCGATGCAGCACCTGGAACCCTCGGCCCAGGTGGCGATGAAGCAGCGCACCCTGGAAGACAACCTCTGGCACCTCTCCAAGGTGAAGGCGGAAAACATCATGCGCCCGATGTACGGCCCAACCTGGGGCTACCGCTTCCGCGCCCGCCTGTCGGTACGCCACGTGGAAAAGAAGGGCACGGTGCTGGTCGGCTTCCACGAGCGCGCCTCGTCGTACGTGGCCGACATCCGCTACTGCCACATCCTGCCGCCGCACCTGGGTGGCATGCTGATGCCGCTGCGCGAGCTGGTCGGTTCGCTGTCGATCTACAACCAGATGCCGCAGATCGAAGTGGCCGTCGGCGAAGAAACCACGGCGCTGGTGCTGCGCATCATGGCGCCGCTCACCGCCAAGGACGAGGAACTGGTCAAGGCCTTCGCCGACGAATGGGGCATCCAGTGGTGGCTGCAGCCGAAGGGGCCGGACACGGTCTACCCGTTCTATCCACTCGACAGGGAGCTGTACTACACGTTGCCGGAATTCGGCGTGCGCATGCCGTTCAAGCCGACCGACTTCACCCAGGTGAACCACCAGATCAACCGCGCGCTCGTGCACAAGGCGCTGACCCTGCTCGAAGTGCAGCCGGACGAGCGCGTGGCCGACCTGTTCTGCGGCTTGGGCAACTTCACGCTGCCGCTGGCGACGCAGGCGCGCGAAGTGGTCGGCATCGAAGGCAGCACGGTGCTGACCACGCGCGCGCTGGAGAACGCGAAGGCAAACGGCCTGTCGGAGCAGACGACCTTCTACACGCGCAACCTGTTCGAGGTGACGGCCGACGACCTGGTCGCGCTGGGAAAATTCGACCGCATGCTGATCGACCCGCCGCGCGACGGCGCGATTGCGCTGGCGCTGGCTATGGCCGAGCTGCGCGAATCCGGCAAGCTCGAGTTCCTGCCGAAGCGCATTGTGTACGTGTCGTGCAGCCCGTCGACGCTGGCGCGCGACGCCGGCATCCTGGTGCACCGCGCGGGCTACGTGATGAAGAGGGCGGGCGTGGTGAACATGTTCCCGCATACCTCGCACGTCGAGTCGATCGGGGTATTCGAGCTGGCGTAACCCGTAGGGTGGACTCCCGAGTCCACGCGAAACATGGCGCAATGTTGGCACTGTATTAAATCGTGCCGCCTGAATTGCGAAACGGATCGCAATGGTCACACGGGAAAGGCTGCCCGGTTTCCGATGACAAGGCTGCGAACTGCGCTACCAGCGTTCGAAGGTACGCGCGTGGCCACGGGTGTCCACCCTACGTAAACGCATGAACGACGCGTCCGCCAGGATTGGGACAAAAAAAGCCGACCCGCGGGTCGGCTTTTTCGTTCCAGCTGAAACCGCTTAGTCGCGGTCGCCGCCCAGGCCCAGCAGGGCGAGCAGGTTGGCGAAGATGTTGTACACGTTGAGGTAGATCGACAGCGTGGCGGTGATGTAGTTGGTTTCGCCGCCGTTGACGATGCGCTGCACGTCGTACAGCAGGAAGGCCGAGAAGATGCCGATTGCCAGGACCGAGAACACGATGGACAGCGCCGTCATCTGCAGGAAGATGTTGGCGAAGCCGGCCAGCAGCAGCACGATCACGCCGGCGAACAGCCAGCTGCCCATGCCCGAGAAATCGCGCTTGGTCGTGGTCGCGATGCTGGCCATGACGGCGAACACGACGGCGGTGCCGCCGAAGGCCGTCATGATCAGCTGGCCGCCGTTGCTGTAGCCGAGGGTGCGGGTCAGCAGCGGGGTCAGCATCAGGCCCATGAAGAAGGTGAAGCCGAGCAGGACGAAGACACCCGCGGCCGAGTCCTTGGTCTTTTCGATCGCGAACATGAAGCCGAAGGCGATCGCCAGGAAGGCGATGAAGCCCATGGCGCCGCCGAGCATCGGCAGCTGCATGGAAACGCCGACATAGGCGCCCAGCACGGTCGGGATCATCGACAGCGCAAGCAGCCAGAAGGTGTTGCGCAGGACTTTGTTGCGCGTGACCTGACCTACGGCCACGTCGTAAGCGGGTTGCTTTTGCAGGATGGGATTCATGTTGCCTCCGGTTGGATGAATATGTATTGCCAGTCAAGCCAAGCATAGCATGGCGCCGACCCGTGTGGCAGTGTCCTTAAGTGATCCATAAGGAAGCGGCCGGCGGGTTGCGATTTGACAAGGCGGATTTTCGCCGCCACTCTACCACTTCGGCGGCCGTCGCCGCAATATCGGTTATATGGGGCGAGGTATGGTAAAATCAAAGGTTGATTGAGTTCTCAACTTCTCGATTTAAACCTTTCTTTTTATTGGAGTTTTTACATGGCAATCGAACGCACCCTGTCGATCATCAAACCAGACGCAGTTGCAAAAAACGTCATCGGCCAAATCTACACCCGCTTCGAAGAAGCTGGCCTGAAGATCGTTGCCGCCCGCATGACCCAGCTGTCGCGCGAGCAGGCTGAAGGCTTCTACGCTGCCCACAAAGAGCGCGGCTTCTTCAATGATCTGGTCAACTTCATGGTGTCCGGTCCTGTCATGATCCAGGCCCTGGAAGGCGAAAACGCCGTCCTGAAGCACCGCGACCTGATGGGCGCGACCGATCCGAAGAAAGCAGAAAAAGGCACCATCCGCGCCGATTTCGCCGACTCGATCGATGCCAACGCCGTGCACGGTTCGGACGCTGTCGAAGCTGCCAAAGTCGAAATCGCCTACTTCTTCCCAGAACTGAAGTAATCGTTTCCTCGCATTACACCCCGCTCGCCTGATGCCCCGGGCCCGGCGAGCGGGGTTTGCATCATTTTTTAGGATTTAGGAACATCATGACGACTCTCACCAACCTGCTGGACTTCGATCCCGCGCAACTCGTCGCTTACTGCGCCGAATTGGGTGAGAAGCCGTTTCGCGCCAAGCAGCTGCAGCGCTGGATCCACCAGTTCGGAGC
>JBBWZO010000203.1:0-14058 GCA_039649125.1 Massilia sp.
GCCGCATCGCAGATCGGCCCGTATGCGCGCCTGCGCCCGGGCACCGAACTCGGTCAGGATGTCCACATCGGCAATTTCGTGGAAATCAAGAACAGCCAGGTCGCCGCGCACAGCAAGGCCAATCACCTGGCCTACGTGGGCGACTCGACGGTCGGCGCACGTGTCAACATCGGCGCCGGCACCATCACCTGCAATTACGACGGCGCCAATAAATTCCGCACCGTGATCGAAGACGATGCCTTCATCGGCAGCGACAGCCAGCTGGTGGCGCCCGTTACCGTCGGCAAGGGCGCGACGCTCGGGGCCGGCACCACGCTGACGAAGGACGCCCCGGCCGGCAAGCTGACCATCTCGCGTCCCAAGCAAATCACCATCGACGGCTGGAGCCGTCCTGTGAAAAAGCCGAAGTAATCCACCGGTTTTGCACGGGAAAACCACAGGGGTATCCACTGGCTTGTTCACTGGATACCCCATGCAATTTCACACTGTTCTGCACAGGATTATCCACAGGGGTAATGCCTCGCTTACACGGCGATGCGGGTGTCGAATTTGCTTCTGAAGGTCGAAAAATAGGCTTTTACGTTGCGCACGTTCGCGTGCGTTGCAAACAGGCGGTGCGCCAGCGCGTGATAGGCCGGCATGTCGGCCACCTGGATGATCAATACGAAATCCGGGCCCGGGGCGACGCGGTAGCACTGCAGCACCGCATCCTCGGTGGCCGCCAGCTTCTCGAATGCGGCCATCCGTTCGGCCGCCTGGACATCAAGCGTGATCTCGACAATGGCAGTCAGGCGCGCGCCGACTTTGTCCGGGTCGACAATCACTACTTGCCGTGAGATAACACCGTTCTCGGTCAGCTGCTTGACGCGGCGCAGACAAGTCGGCGGCGACACGTGCACCTGCTCGGCGAGCTCCGCATTCGTCTGCGATGCGTCAGTTTGCAGGGCATTCAGGATGCGACGATCGAGTTCGTCCAAAGTCTTCGAGTCAATTGCCATGAAATTTCCGATAATTATTTCATCAAGGATGAAAGAATATTTCATCTTTCATGAGTCGTGAAATTTTATAACAAAATATGACGGATTCTGAAAGCTTATTTCACACGTCTTGCCCTAGGATACGCTTAATTGCTAATTTTTTTATAACGAGGTTTTCCATGTGCGGTATCGTCGGCGCAGTTGCTCAACGTAACATCACCCCTATCCTGATCGAGGGTCTGAAACGCCTCGAATACCGCGGCTACGATTCCTGCGGCGTTGCCCTGCACGTCGAAGGCCGCCTGGCCCGTTCGCGCAGCACCTCGCGCGTGGCCGACCTGGAGACGCAAATTGCCGGCACCGGCCTGCAAGGTTTTACCGGCATCGCCCACACCCGCTGGGCCACCCACGGCGCGCCGGCCTCCCACAATGCGCACCCGCATTTCTCGCCGAACGAAGACAGCGCGCGCATCGCGCTGGTCCACAACGGCATCATCGAAAACCACGATGAACTGCGCCGTGAGCTGACGGACCTGGGCTACGTCTTCCAGAGCCAGACCGATACCGAAGTGATCGCCCACCTGGTCGACCACATGTACAACGGCGACCTGTTCGACACCGTCCAGCAAGCCGTGAAACGCCTGCACGGCGCGTATGCGATCGCCGTGTTTTCGCGCGAAGAACCGCACCGCGTCGTTGCCGCCCGCCAGGGCTCGCCGCTGATCCTGGGCGTGGGCGAAGGCGAGAATTTCGTGGCTTCGGATGCCATGGCGCTGGCCGGCACCACCAATCAGATCATTTATCTGGAAGAAGGCGACGTCGTCGACCTGCAACTGTCGCGCTACTGGATCGTCGACGCCGATGGCCGTCCGGTCGAACGCGAAGTCAAAACCGTGCACGCCCACACCGGCGCGGCCGAGCTGGGCCCGTACCGCCACTACATGCAGAAGGAAATTTTCGAACAGCCACGCGTGATCGGCGACACCCTCGAGGGCGTCACCGGCATCATGCCGGAACTGTTCGGCGACAACGCCTATAAAGTGTTCAAGGACATCGACCGCGTGCTGATCCTGGCCTGCGGCACCAGTTACTATGCCGGCCTCACCGCCAAATACTGGATCGAGTGCATCGCCAAGCTGCCGGTGAACGTCGAAATCGCCAGCGAATACCGTTACCGGGACAGCGTGCCGCACCCGAACACCCTGGTCGTGACCATTACCCAGTCCGGCGAAACGGCCGACACCCTGGCCGCTTTGAAACACGCACGCAGCCTGGGCATGCAGCACACGCTGACCATTTGCAACGTCTCGACCAGCGCCATGGTGCGCGAATGCGAACTGGCCTACATCACCCGCGCCGGCGTCGAAGTCGGCGTCGCCTCGACCAAAGCGTTCACCACCCAGCTGGCCGCCCTCTTCCTGCTGACGCTGACCCTGGCGCAAGTGAACGGCCGCCTGACCGACGAACAGGAAGCCGAACACCTGAAACAGATGCGCCACCTGCCGGTCGCCCTCTCCTCGGTGCTGGCGCTGGAGCCGCAGATCATTGCCTGGGCCGAAGAATTCGCACGCAAGGAAAACGCCCTGTTCCTCGGCCGCGGCATGCACTACCCGATCGCCCTGGAAGGCGCGCTGAAGCTGAAAGAGATTTCGTACATCCACGCCGAAGCCTACCCGGCGGGCGAACTGAAGCACGGTCCGCTGGCGCTGGTGACCGAAGAAATGCCGGTCGTCACCATCGCGCCGAACGACGCCCTGCTGGAAAAGCTGAAGTCGAACATGCAGGAAGTGCGCGCTAGAGGCGGCCAGCTGTACGTGTTCGCCGACGTCGACTCGCGCATCACCTCGGGCGACGGCCTGCATGTGATCCGCCTGCCGGAACACTACGGAGAATTGTCCCCGATCCTGCACGTGGCGGCGCTGCAGCTGCTGGCGTACCACACGGCGCTGGCACGCGGTACCGATGTGGACAAGCCACGGAATCTGGCGAAGTCGGTGACGGTGGAGTAAGGACGCCTGGCTGCCAAACGGCTGGAAAAAGCCGCCTGGGGAAAGCTAGAGCTTAAAAATCCACAAACGTCAGCATGTTCCCGGTCGACGGACAGAACGGAAAAGGGCTTCGGGAAGCCCTTTTCCGTCATGGCGGCGCCTATCAGATTCGCACAGAATCCGCCACTTTGCTGAATTGCTCGATCTGGTTGAAATTCATGTAGCGATAAATCTCATCCGCATTCTTGTCAATCACGCTAGTGTTGGCCATGTACTCTTCCTTGGTCGGAATGCGGCCCAGGGTCGAGCACACCGCAGAAACCCAGTTTCAGGCTGAGGCCATCGTTGACCGCATACGCGGCGGCCGCGTGATGGACCTTGGACACGGAACGCGCGCCAGTCGCTGGTCGTACCATTGACGCGTTCGGCCGTCAGTGCAAAACGCAGCGGTCCCATTTCATAGCTGGCGGCGCCGGCAAGCTTCCTGCCATCGGAATCGTTTGCCGCGACTTCCCCCGCGCCGTACGATGCGCCGAGTTTCTAGCCGCCGAACTGACCCGCGCACTTCACCATATTGTCGAAGGCGGTCGTCATGCGGTATTTGCTTGCCAGGCTACCGCCGCCAGTCGGCACCCAGGATACCGGGGCTAACGGTCGCCCTTGGATAGCAAAGATAAAGAAGCGGTGCCGTTGGCTTCGCAACGCGCAAGAACATGTGCCGAAGGATGGCCGCGCGCGGCCACTCTCGGCTTTGTTTATGGCAATTTCCGAGTAAGCGCTTCGTATTGATCAACAGGCAGGCTTGCTTGATCGCGGGATCGGGCTCGCAGCGCGGCCCGGTGCCACTGGGGGCGATTAACTGCCGAGAAAGGCGCCGCCATTCACATGAATAACTTGTCCGGTAATAAAACGAGCGGCGTCGCCAGCGAGCCAGACCACGGCATCAGCAACCTCAGTCGGCGTTCCGTTACGGCCAAGCAAAGTTTGACGTTTTCCGTGGTGGCCCGGAACCCCGGACGAACTCGTTGACACTCGTTGCGTGTCGATCATGCCTGGGGCAACGCAATTGACCGTAATACCGTCCGGCCCGAGGTCATTGGCCAGGGCTTTTGTCATGCCCACCAACCCCGCTTTCGCAGTAATAACATGGACCCGATGCTCAGCGCCGGTATGCGCGGTCAGGCCGCCGATATTAACGACCGTGCCATGGGGTGACTGTCTCAGGAGCGGGAGTGCCAACTGGGTACAGTGAAACGTACCATCGAGGACGACACCCAGCGTTGCATGCCACGCCTCGACAGGAAGTTCCGAAAACGCCACTTCCTTGCGAATTGCTGCGTTATTGACAAGAATATCAAGCCGTCCCCACGTCGCGGCGATTTTCGAGACGATGTCCTCGACCGCCTTCCGGTCCGTTACATCCCCTATACACAAGATTGCGGCACCCCCCTGTCGCGTGATCTCGTCCACCACCGCCTGGCCTTCGTCGACCGATTGCCGTACGTTGACTGCCACTGAGACCCCCTGGTTTGCCAGGAGCAGGGCAATCTCGCGACCGATATTGCGGCCGGCCCCGGTGACCAAAGCGACTTTTGCTGATGTGTTTATTAAGGACATGATGGCAGCACCTCGTGAAAGGATTCAATAAATAGGCGTACGGCCGCGGAGTGCATGACGCGCTCCTGTGGCCCAGGGTGTTCCTGAATGCTCAGGCCAGCGTTCCTGCGGTCAGCAGTTCCTTCAGATCGGTGCTGGCGGCAAGCTGCATCGACAGCGCGAACGCCTTCTCAGCCTTTTCCTGGCCGATGATCGGCGCGCTTTGATCGACGAACTTGGCCTTGAGCTGTTCGTCGCTCAGCGGACGCTCGACGCTGCCAATGGCGTGCTCGATGAAAATGTGCAAAGTCCTGCCATCGGTCGTCTCAATGGTCACATCGGACGACGCTTCATCGATGCTGTCATCGACGATGGCGTCCACTTTGGCGCGCAATGCGACGACGTCTGGCCGGTTGACAACTTCGTCGGAATATTCATGTTCTCCGGCGCGCCCGAAAATAATGCCGGCAGCACATGAATGGAACACGCTGAATTTGGCCTGGAGGCCATCGGTCGGCGTCTTCTTTCCTGTCAGTTCCAACACGAGCGAATGCACTTTGATGGTGACTTTCTTGACAGCCTCGGGTTTCAGACTGTGCTCGTTGCGCAGCTGTACGCAGCCGTCGATGCTTGGATGAATGACGATGCCGCACGCGAACGGCTTATAGGTGTTGAGCGCGATTTCCCACGTTTCGCCCAGCTTCTCGGTGACTTCGGACCAATCGATCTTGTCTGAAAATACCTGCAGCAGACCGCGCGGCGCCTCCAGTGCGCGCTTGGACGCGGTATAGCCATGCTTGGCCATCAGCGCGGCCATCAGGCCGGCTTTTGCCGCGCCGCCTGGATGAAATGGCTTGGTCATTGTCCCGAATTGTTCGCGCAGGCCGATAGGCTGCGAAGCGGCGATCCCGAGTGCCATCTGGGTGCGGGTCGCATCGAGCTTGAGCAGGCGGGCACAGGCCGCCGCACTGCCCAGCATGCCGGTCGAGCCGGTAATGTGCCAACCACGGTCATAGTGGTTGGGATAGACGGCATTACCAAGGCGGCACGACACTTCGATGCCGATCACCAGAGCGTCGATCATGTCGCGGCCGGTGGCGCCGATATGCTCGCCCAGGGCCAGCACTGCGGAAGCAACGGGGCCTGCAGGGTGAATGATCGTCTTGAGGTGGGTATCGTCGAAGTCGAAGGTATGCGAGCTGATGCCATTGATCATCGCTGCATTTGCAATGTCGACCCGCTCCTTGCGGCCCAGGATGGCCGCCTGAGGCGCCGGGGATAGCTCCGCGACTGCGCCAAGTGCCGCCTGTACGGTTTCGTGCCCGGACGGGCCGATTGCGCAGCCAAACCAGTTGGCAAATGTGCGGTGCGCTTCGCGCTCGACGTTGTCGTCCCATCCTTTGGACGGGTGATGGACGACGAACTTGGCGAGGAGTTCGGTGATTGCCGGGGCGTTCTGGTCGGCCTTGACGGAGGTATTACGTGCCATATTTAATGCTCTCTTGATAACGTGGGTGATTTTTGTTTGGTGTGGGTTACTGGAGTTCGAGCTTGCGCGACTTTACCAATGCGGTCCATTTGGCAATATCGCTTTTGACATAGTCGGTAAACTGCGCAGGGCTCATTGGCATTGTTCCCACTGCCTCATGGGCAAGCTTTTCCTTCACTGCCGGGGTGCCGATCTGCTTGTTGATCTCGGTATTCAGGCGTGTCACGATTTCTTTCGGCATGTTCGCCGGGCCCATGATGCCGTACCACTGTACCCCGGTGAACCCCTTGTAACCGAGCTCTTCAAAGGTGGGAACGTCTGGCAGCAGCGCATGCCGCTGGGTGCCGGTGATGGCGATCGGTTTGAGTTTGCCGGACTTGATGTGCGGCAATGCTGCGGCGAGTCCGGGAACCATTGCCTGGGTCTGGCCCGCCATGACGTCGACAATCGCAGGTCCGATGCCCCGGTACGCCGCGTGCACCATGTCGGTATCGGTATCTTCCTTGAACTGTTCCATGACAAGATGCGTCAGCGTGCCTTGCCCGGCCGAACCGTAGCTCACCTTGGTCGGATTAGCCTTGAGGTAGCTGACGAACTCTTTTACCGTGTTCACCGGCAAGGTCGGCGAGATCACGAGAACGTTAGGCGTTCCCCCGATCATCGCAATATGCGTAAAGCCGTTGACTGCGTCATAGGGAAGTTTGCGCACAGCCGGGTTGGTGCCATGAGTGCCAACGTATCCGAGCAGGAGGGTGTAGCCATCCGGAGCAGCGCGTGCCACGGCTTGAGAAGCGATGATGCCGCCACCGCCGCCCTGGTTATCGACGATGAAACTTTGGCCGAGCGGCTTTGTGAGGCGCTCGGCTATTGTCCGGGCGATGAGGTCGACACCTCCGCCAGGCGCGACGGGGGTAAGAAGGCGCACGATCTTTGTTGGGTAGTCATTTTGTGCCATTACCACGCTTGGCAACACCAGTACGGCCGCTGCAAATGCTTGAAGTGCTTTTTGGCTCATCTTCATTTTTGTCTCCTGTGAACATCAACATTGAAGCCGCTTTCCGGCCGCTTTAACATGGTTCGCCATCAGGGTTGCGCATACGTCCGGCTGCTTGCCGCGTATGGCGTCGACAATTGCGTGGTGCTCCCGGATGGAGTACAGCATGCCCACATCGGTGGACAAATTCTTCAGTCGTGCCAGATGAAGTTTCTGGACCACGCTGCGGTAAACCTCACGAATCTGGTCATTTCCAGATGCGTCGATAATGTCCCAGTGAAAATGGAGGTTTGCTTCGTAGTACGCCATCACGTCTTTCACCTCGGCAGCGAGTTCCATCGTTTTCAAGCCCTGCTCAAGCACCGCGACGAGCCCGGGATCGCCGTTGGCAGCTGCCGCACGGCCGGCAAACGCGTCGAGCACGCTACGCAGCTCGTACAGATCTGCCGTTTCCTTGGGCGACAGCTCACGCACAAACGCGCCGGCGTGTTTGCGCGACTCCACGAGACCCGTGCTTTCCAGGTCGCGCAATGCTTCACGAACAGGGACGCGCGAAACACCTAGCTTGGAGGCAATCATCGGTTCGGTAATGCGAGTGCCAGAAGCAAGCTCGCCGCGCAGGATCAATGCCAGAATTTCATCCCGAATCACTCGCGCAAGCGGCACATTGCGAAGCTGCTGCAGCAGCTTCTGGTCCGGGTCAGCCTTAGCCCATGGCATTACTAAAGTCATTTTTTCATTGTTTCGTATATCGTATACGATATACGTTATCGTTTTCTTGTAGATTTTGTCAACGTTTTTGTGGAGCCCGTCGGATCGGCTGGCTACGATTTATCTATGGTGCGCGACGACGTGTTGATGACCTCGGACGGCGGCCGGGCCGCGCTTGCATGGCACGCGATCATGGTGTTCTTCAGGGGGAGCCAGGTAATCCTGTTCGCGCACCATGCGCACCCGCTCGATGTGGCCGAGCGCAGCGTGCCAGGATCGATACGCCAAGTGGCCGGGCTCTGGGGGCGGAACCTCCGTCCACGGACAGAACTGTCAAAGCGAGAAGACAGACCTCAGCCGTCAAAATTGTCCGCAATGCCGAGGAGATTTGGGAGAATTACCCCCAACATTTGTCACTGCACGACTCCCTGCCTTGACTCACAGTCCCTCACGGGCGGGGCCTCAGTCCCGCCCAGCGCATCAATTCCTGACCAAGCACCTGATCACGCCCACGCCCTGATCAGGTTCGCCGCCTCTTCCATCATGAATTCCTTAAAAGCACTGGCTGCCGGCGAGAGCCGTTTGGCGGCCAGGTGCGTGATATGCCAGTGCCGCACGATCGGCAATCCCTCGATGTCGACCAGGACGAGGTGGCCGGAAGCGAATTCCTGGCGAATTGTCCTGAGCGACAGGAAACTCATCCCCATGCCTGCCATCACCGCCTGCTTGATGGTTTCATTGCTCGGCATTTCCATCACGACCCGCGGATGGATCCCGTGTTCCGCAAACAGGCGCTCCATGGCGTGTCGCGTCCCCGAGCCGTGCTCGCGGACGACGAATTCCTGATCGTTGAGGATAGCCAGGGGCGCATTGCGCCGCCGCGACAAGGGGTGTGCCGGCGCGCAGATGACGCCCAGTGGATTGGTCGCAAATGCGCTGGCGACGCAATCGATGGTATCGGGCGCGCGTCCCATGATTACCAGGTCGACCTCGTTGCGCATCAATAAGGCCATGATGCTTTCGCGATTGTGGATCTGGAGCGTGACCTCGATGTCCGGGAACTGTTGGCGGAAGCGCACCAGCAGCATCGGCACGAAATACTTGGCGGTGCTGACCATCGCCAGGTCGACCCGCCCCTTGCGGATGCCGCGCCGGGCCGCCATGGCGTCTTCCAGTTGCTTGAGCTGGGCGGTCGCTGCCAGCGCATAGTGTTCGAGCTCGTGCCCGGCATCGGTCAACTGGATCTTGCGCCCGATTTGCTCGTACAGGGGCATCCCGACGATATCTTCCAGCTGGCGCAGCTGCATCGACACCGCCGGCTGCGAGACGTGCAGGGCGGCGGCTGCGCGCGAGATCGACAGCTGGCGGGCCACTTCAAGAAAGGTGTCGAGCTGGCGCAGGGTATAGCGGCGCATGCGAGCACTCCATAAGGAAGCACTTATATTGACCACGATTTAACTGATTAGACCTGATGCTATTCCCTTCTTATAGTCGTGTCCATGGGCCAGCCAACCAGGAGAGCGACATGGGAGCAGATGAGGTAGTTCAGATCAAGGACTCGAAGAAACGTTACTCGGCCGGTGTGCTGAAGTATGCACAGATGGGCTATTGGGACGCCGACTACGAGCCGAAGGAAACCGATGTGCTGGCGCTGTTCCGCATCACGCCTCAGGACGGCGTCGATGCGATCGAAGCGGCCGCCGCAGTGGCCGGCGAGTCCTCGACCGCCACCTGGACCGTCGTGTGGACCGACCGCCTGACGGCCTGCGAGATGTACCGGGCCAAGGCTTATCGTATCGATCCGGTGCCGAACAATCCGGGCCAGTTTTTCTGCTGGGTGGCCTATGACCTGTCGCTGTTCGAGGAAGGCTCGATCGCCAACCTCACTGCCTCCATTATCGGCAATGTGTTCGGCTTCAAGCCCTTGAAAGCACTGCGGCTCGAGGACATGCGTTTCCCGGTTGCCTACCTTAAAACCTTCACGGGGCCGCCGACGGGCATCATCGTCGAGCGCGAGCGCATGGACAAGTTCGGCCGGCCCCTGCTGGGCGCCACGACGAAACCGAAGCTGGGCCTGTCGGGCCGCAACTATGGGCGGGTCGTGTACGAGGGACTCAAGGGCGGCCTCGACTTCATGAAGGACGACGAGAACATCAACTCGCAACCCTTCATGCACTGGCGCGACCGCTACCTGTTCGTGATGGAAGCCGTCAACCGCGCGATGGCCGCCACCGGCGAAGTCAAGGGGCATTACCTGAACGTGACCGCCGGCACGATGGAAGAAATGTACCGGCGCGCGCAGTTTGCCAAGGAGCTCGGTTCGATCGTCATCATGATCGACCTGGTGGTGGGCTGGACCGCCATCCAGTCGATGTCGCACTGGTGCCGCCAGAACGACATGGTGCTGCACCTGCACCGCGCCGGGCATGGCACCTATACACGGCAGAAACACCACGGCATTTCCTTCCGCGTGATCGCCAAATGGCTGCGCATGGCCGGCGTCGACCACATGCACGCCGGTACCGCGGTGGGCAAGCTGGAAGGCGATCCGATGACGGTGCAGGGGTACTACAACGTCTGCCGCGACACCCGCACTGTCGCCGACCTGCCGCGCGGCCTGTTCTTCGACCAGGACTGGGCCTCGCTGCGCAAGGTGATGCCGGTGGCATCGGGCGGCATCCACGCCGGCCAGATGCACCAGCTGCTCGGCCTGTTCGGCGACGACGTCGTGCTGCAGTTCGGCGGCGGCACCATCGGCCATCCGCAAGGCATCCAGGCCGGTGCCACGGCCAACCGCGTCGCCCTGGAGGCGATGGTCCTGGCCCGCAACGAAGGCCGCGACATCGCCAACGAAGGGCCGGACATCCTGCGCGACGCGGCCAAGTGGTGCGGACCGCTCAAGGCGGCGCTCGATACCTGGGGCGAGATTTCCTTCAACTACACCCCGACCGATACCTCCGACTTCACCCCGACGCCATCGGTCGCCTGACGCGGCACACCCAACACGACGAGGACATCATGCGTATCACACAAGGCACCTTTTCATTCCTGCCCGACCTGAGCGACGAGCAGATCGCCCGCCAGATCGACTACTGCCTCGGCAATAACTGGGCACTGGGGATCGAATATACCGACGACCCGCATCCCCGCAATACCTACTGGGAGATGTTCGGAGCGCCCATGTTCGATCTGCGCGATCCGGCCGGCATCATGGCCGAACTGGCGAACTGCCGCGCCACCTTCCCGAATCACTACATCCGCCTGACGGCATTCGACTCGAGCGCAGGCACGGAATCGATCGTCATGGCCTTCATCGTCAACCGCCCGCAGGTCGAACCGGGTTTCAGGCTGATGCGGCACGAGGTCGAGGGCCGCACGGTGCGCTACAGCATCGAGAGCTACGCGGTGCAGGCGCATCCGGAAGGCGCGCGCTACGCGACACCTGAAGCAGCTTGAGCGGCCGGCCTGAGCAGCAAGACGCGCCGGGCCCAGAGGAACTTCTTCGACAGCGAGCACATCATGCACATCGACGACGTCGGGCGCCACGCGCCCGCCAATCCCTTCACTGCTGCACTGCTTGACTCCGGCATCACGGAGCTGCTGGCCCAACTGGACCGGGAGCTGGTCGGCCTGGCGCCCGTCAAGCAGCGCATCCGCGACATCGCTGCCCTGCTGCTGGTCGATAAGCTGCGTGCGGAGAAGGGCCTGGTCAGCGGCGCGCCCAGCCTGCACATGTGTTTCTCCGGTAATCCGGGCACGGGCAAGACCACGGTTGCGCTGCGCATGGCGGCCATCCTGCATCGCCTGGGCTACGTGCGCAAGGGGCACCTGGTCGCCGTCACGCGCGATGACCTGGTCGGCCAGTACATCGGCCACACGGCGCCCAAGACCCGAGAGGTGCTGAAGAAGGCCATGGGTGGCGTGCTGTTCATCGACGAAGCCTACTACCTGTACCGCCCCGAAAACGAGCGCGATTACGGTCAGGAGGCGATCGAAATCCTGCTGCAGGTGATGGAGAACAACCGCGAGGACCTGGTGGTGATCCTGGCCGGCTACAAGGACAGGATGGACACCTTCTTCGAGTCCAATCCCGGCATGTCCTCGCGGATTGCCCACCACATCGATTTTCCCGACTACGGGGTCGACGAACTGGCCCGGATTGCCGACCTGATGCTGGAGACGATGCAGTACCGCTTCGACGACGAAGCCGCGCGGGTATTCGTCGACTACCTGCAGCGGCGCCTGGCGCAGCCGCATTTCGCCAACGCGCGCAGCGTGCGCAATGCACTCGACCGTGCCCGGCTGCGCCATGCTTCGCGCCTGCTGCAAGACCCACAGGCGCGCAACGACGAGGACTGGCTGGCGACCATCCGCGCCCCCGACCTGCTGGCCAGCCGCGTTTTTTCAAACCCCGATGTGCCCGAGGGGGCCGACGTGTCCACCCGCGCCGGGGAGCAGCGAGCATGCTGAAGGCCCTGATCTTCGATGTCGACGGCACGCTGGCCGATACCGAGGAAGTGCACCGCGCCGCATTCAACGCGGCCTTCCGCGACGCCGGTTTCACGTGGAACTGGAGCGTAGGGCTCTATGCGGATTTGCTCGAAGTCAGCGGCGGCAAGGAGCGCATCCGCCATTACTGGCAACTGGTCGATCCAAGCGCTGCCGCCGCGCCGGGAGCAAACGCCACCATCGACGCCCTGCATGCACGCAAGACGCGCCACTACGACAGGCTGGCAGGCGGCGGACGGCTGGCGCTGCGTCCCGGCATCCTGCGCCTGATCAAGGAGGCATGGGCGGCGCGCCTGCCGATGGCAATCGCCACCACAACCACGCCAGCCAACCTCGATGCACTGCTGCGCACTGCGCTCGGCAGCGACTGGCGTGCCCTGTTCAGCGCTGTCTGCGACGCCGGCACGACAGCCGTCAAAAAGCCGGCGCCGGACGTCTATCAGGCCGCGCTGGCGGCGCTTTCCCTGCCTGCAGAGCACTGCCTGGCCTTCGAGGACTCCGCCAACGGCCTCCGCGCCGCGCGCGCGGCAGGCATACCGACGCTGGTGACGCCGACCGCCTACACGCGCGGCCAATGCTTCGAGGGCGCGCTGCTGTGCCTCGATGATCTGGGCGAGGTCGACCTGGCGGCGCTGCACCGTTGGCACGCCGCTACCCAATTGGAAATGAGTGGAGGTGAGCTGACATGAAGACGAGAGATACCCCAATCTACACCCGGGCCATCCGGATCGCCCCCTCGCTGCTGTCGGCCGACTTCGCCCGCCTGGGCGAGGAGGTGCGGGCCATCGAGGCTGCCGGTGCCGACCTGGTGCACATCGACGTGATGGACAACCATTACGTGCCGAACCTCACCATCGGCCCGCTGGTATGCGAGGCAATCCGCCCGCACGCCACGATCCCGATCGACGTCCACCTGATGGTCGAGCCGGTCGATGCGCTGGTGCCGCTGTTCGCGAAAGCCGGCGCCAACCTGATCAGCTTCCACCCGGAGGCCAGCCGCCACGTCGACCGCACCCTCGGCATGATTCGCGAGCTCGGCTGCAAGGCCGGGCTGGCATTCAACCCGGCCACCCCGCTGGCACTGCTGGACCACGTGATGGACAAGCTGGACCTGGTGCTCCTGATGAGCGTCAACCCGGGCTTTGGCGGACAGAAGTTCATCGCGGGGACGCTGGCGAAACTGCAGCAGGCGAGGAATCTCATCGATGCGCACACCGCCGCGGGCGGGCAGGACATCTGGCTGCAGGTCGATGGCGGCGTGAATGCGCAAAACATCGGTGCCATCCGCGCTGCCGGCGCCGATACCTTCGTTGCCGGCAGTGCCGTGTTCGGCGCGGCCGACGAGGACCTCGGCTACCGCAGCATCCTGCGGCGCCTGCGGGCGCAGGCGACCGAGATATAAAACACCCTGGAGACCGCCATGACGATGCCTTGCCGCACAACCCTCACCCAGTTCCTGATCGAGGAACGACGCCGCTTTCCGCATGCCAGTGGCGATTTCAACAGCCTGATCCTGAATGTGGCGCTGGCCTGCAAGAGCATTGCCCGCCAGGTCGCGTTCGGCGCGCTGCGCGTCCCCGGCGCCAGCGACGCCGATGCCGATGCATATGCAGGCGGCGCCATCAACGTGCAGGGCGAAACGCAGAAAGAGATGGATGTGATCAGCAACCAGGCCTTCCTGGCGTTTAACGAATGGGGCGGGAACCTGGCCGGCATGGCGTCCGAGGAAATGGCGGAGCCTTACCAGATTCCCAGCTGCTATCCCAAGGGCAAATACCTGCTGGTCTACGATCC
>JBBWZO010000221.1:0-6175 GCA_039649125.1 Massilia sp.
GCGCGCCTGTTGAAAGCCCGCCTGTTCCACTACCACTCCGAGGACGATGTTGAAGAAGTTCCTGTTCGCTGACCTGGACGACACCCTGTTCCAGACGTTTGACAAATGCGCCGTGAAGGACGCCCTCGAGCCGGCCGCCTGGTACAGCGACGGCAGCATCTGCTCGTTCACCACGCCGGCCCAGCGCGCCTTTTTCAGCTTTGTCAGCGCAGGCATGACCGTGATCCCGACGACGGCGCGCAGCCTCGATGCATTCAGCCGCGTCAAGCTGGGCTTCACCAGCTATGCGGTGCTGAACTTCGGCGGCATCATCCTGCAGCCCGACGGCGGCATCGAGCGCGACTGGCAGAGCCGCATGCATGGCCTGATGATGACTGCCCTGCCCGGCCTGCGCGACCTCTCCGCGCGCATCGACGACTGGTGCGCGCGTACCGGTTACGGCGGACGCGCGCGCCTGGTGGAAGACGCCGGCACGCCCTTCTTCATCGTCGTGAAGGATCCGGACAAGATCGCACTGAACCTGGAGCGCGTCGAGCGCGAGGTCGTGCTGCCGTGGATCGCCGGCGAGGGCCGCGACTACTGCGTGCACCGCAACGGCAACAACCTGGCGGTGCTGCCGAAGACGCTGGACAAGGCCGATGCGGTCGCCTGGATCACCGGGCGACTGCGGCGCGAGCATGGCGAGATCGTCACCTTCGGCATGGGTGACAGCCGCTCGGACGCGCGCTTCATGGCCGATTGCGACTACGCGATCATCCCGCGCCGCACCCAGCTCTCGAAACTGACCGTGGAGGCGCTGTGAGCTTCTCGGGCAGCTATCGCGCCCAGGACGTGACTTTCCTGCTCAAGCCCCTGCCGCTGGCCGCGTTTGTGGCTGACCTTGTCGACGTGCGCGAGAAGGAAGCGCTGATCCAGTCGGGCAAACGCCACTACAGCGAGATGCTGTCGCCGGAACGCCTGCCCTCGCCGCGCTACTTGCAGGTGTTCGACGAAGCCTGCCGCGCCAACGGCGAGCGCATGGCGCGCGACTGCCGGGTGCTGGCGGCGCTCATCGCGCAGCGGCGCAGCGGCCCGGTCACGATCGTGTCGCTGGCGCGCGGCGGCACGCCGATCGGCGTCGTGCTCAAGCGTTTGCTGGAACAGGTGCACGAGCGCGTGGCGTCCCATTATTCGGTGTCGATCGTGCGCGACCGCGGCATCGACACCAACGCCCTGCGCCACATCCTGGCACGCGGCCACGCGCCGGAATCGATCGTGTTCGTGGATGGCTGGACCGGCAAGGGCGTCATCGCGCGCGAGCTGGCCGCGTCGATCGACGCTTTCAACCGGGCCCATGGCGTCACGCTCGATGGCGGCCTGCACGTGCTGTCCGACCTCGCCGGCGCCGCGGCGCTTTCCGCCTCCTGCGAGGACTACCTGATCCCGTCGAGCATCCTGAATGCGACGGTCTCGGGCCTGGTCAGCCGCTCGGTGCTCAACGGGGCCATCGGTCCCGGCGACTTCCATGGTTGCGTGCTGTACGACGCCTTTGCGCCGCACGACCGCTCGCAGGCCTTTGTCGACGCTATCGAGCGCCTGGCGCTTGCGCAAACGGAGCCGGCGCAGGCGCAGGCGGCCGATACCGGGGCGGCGGCCGCGCGCTCGCGCGCCTATATCGCCGCGGCCATGCGGCGCTACGCCATCGACGACGTCAACCTCGTCAAGCCCGGCATCGGCGAGGCCACGCGCGTCCTGCTGCGGCGCGCGCCGCGGCTGCTGGTGCTGCGCGAAGCATCCAGCCCGGCCACGGCGCACCTGCGCCTGCTGGCCGAAGAAAAACAGGTGCCGGTCGAGATCGACGCGGCGCTGCCTTACCAAGCTGTTTCCCTGATCAGGAGTGCATCGGATGCATAAATCGATGGGCGCGTCGCTGTACGTGCCGGCCAATCACAAAGACTTGCTGCAGGTGGCGAATGGAGAAAAGCTGCCGCAGGCGCGCTCGCTGATCTTCTGCACCGAAGACTCGGTCGCCGACCGCGACCTCGGCTGGGCCCTGTTCAACCTGTCGGTCGTGCTGCAGAACATGCGTGCCGACCTGGCGGCCGAGCGCTTCGTGCGCGTGCGCAATCCGGAGGTGCTGGCGCGCGTGCTGGCGATGGACGGCGTACATAAACTGACCGGCTTCGTCATCCCGAAAGCGACGCGCCACAATTTCGAAGCGTATTACCGCCAGGTGCGCGATACCGACCACGTGCTGATGCCGACGCTGGAAACCGCCGAGGTCTTCAGCGAACGCGAGATGGAAGCCTTCCGCGAGGTGCTGCAGGCGCCGGGCGTGCGCAACCGCGTGCTGGCGCTGCGCATCGGCGGCAACGATCTGCTGGCCCTGCTCGGCCTGCGCCGCCCGCGCGGCATGACCATCTACCGCACCCCGCTCGGGCCCGTGATCGCGCGCCTGGTGACCATTTTCCGTCCCTATGGCTTCATGCTCACCGCGCCCGTGTTCGAACACCTGGACCTGCCGGCGCTGCTCGATCAGGAAGTGCTGGAAGACATCGCCTACGGCATGGTCGGCAAAACGGCGATCCACCCGAGCCAGATCGCGCCGATCGAAGAGCACTACAAGGTCAAACCGCAAGACCTCGCGGCCGCGCACGCGATCCTGGACGAAAACAGCCCGGCCGTTTTTAAAATGCACGACTCGATGTGCGAGGTCGCCACCCACCGCGCCTGGGCCGAACGCACCGTCGCGCAGTCGCGCCTGTTCGGCGCCCACCATGCGGACACCGCCAATTTTTAAAGGGAAAAGCACATGAATAATACGTTTGCACGTGGCCAGAAGGGTAAATTGGCAGACCTCGGCGTCGGCAGCAGCTTCCCGGTCGAGATCGAACTGAACGCACCGGGCATGTCGGTCGACGTCTCCTGCTTCGGCCTGGACGGCGCCGACAAGCTCTCGGACGACCGCTACATGGTGTTTTATAACCAGCTGGCCAGCCCGGGCGACGCGGTGCGCCTCGAGCTTGGTTCAGGCCGTGCGCGCTTCAACGTCAACCTCGACGCGTTGCCGGCCTCGATCGCGAAACTCGTCTTCGTCGCCGCCATCGACGGCGCCCAGACCATGCGCGCGCTCGGCTCGAGTTCGCTCACGCTCGGTAGCGCCCTGCGCTTCCCGTGGTCGGGTGCGGACTTCGGCGACGAGAAGGCCGTCATCGTGGCCGAAATCTACCGGAGAGAGGGCCAGTGGCGCTTCGGCGCCGTCGGCCAGGGTTTCAATGGCGGCCTGGCGGCGCTGCTGACGCATTTTGGCGGCACCGAGGCGGCGCCGTCGGCCGCACCCGCGGCACAAGCAGCACCGCAGGCTGCACCTGCCGCGCCGAAGGTATCGCTTTCAAAAGTCACGCTGGAAAAGCGCGGCGACAAGGTCTCGCTCGACAAGCGTGGCGCCGCCGGCTTCGGCCGCATCCACGTCAACCTGAACTGGAACCGGTCGGGCAACGTGGCGCCGGCGCCGGCGCCCACGCCTGCGAAGACCGGCCTGCTGGGCCGCTTGGGCGACATGATGGGCAACGCGGCGGGCGGCCGCCGCCGTTCGGGCGGCATCGACCTCGACCTCGGCTGCATGTTCGAGCTGGCCGATGGCCGCAAGGGCCTGGTGCAGGCCTTGGGCAACGCCTGGGGCGAGTACGATCGCGCACCCTTCATGAAACTCGACGCCGATGACCGTACCGGTTCGTCGAGCAGCGGCGAAAACCTGTGGATCAACGGCGACCAGTTCAGCCAGATCCGGCGCGCCATCATCTTCTCGTTCATCTACGAGGGCGTGCCGAACTGGTCGGCGACCGATGGCGTGGTGACGATCGCGGTGCCGAACCAGGCGCCGATCGAAGTGCGCCTCGACCAGGGCGGCAACCAGATGATGTGCGCGATCGCCATGATCGAGAACCAGGGCGGGCAGCTGCAGGTGACCAAGATGGTCGAGTATTTCGAGCAGCAGGGGCGCACCAGCGCCCATGAGCTGATGGACCGGCGCTTCGGGTTCGGCCTGCGCTGGAAGACGGGGTCGAAGGACTGACGCCGCGCGAGCGGCACGCTCAGGAGGCAGGGCCGATATACGGCCACACCCCGAGAATCAGCGCGGCGAGGAACAGGGCGCCGGCGCAGTAATTAAAAACGGTCGCCAGCTTGCTGGCGATTCGTTTTTCCGGCCATGCGTAGTTGACGAAGGCCACCAGAAAACACAGGCCCACCGCGGCCGTCCCCGCTTTGACGAACAGCGGCTTGGGCGAAAACGCCGCGTACGACAGGAACAGCGACGCCAGGAACGCCAGCAGCATCGACACGACGGTGGACCAGAGGATTTTCACAGGACCTTTACCTAAGTTCGGGAAGACTTGCATCGCTCAGCTCGCGCCATGCGGTGCCAGTGCCGCGAGCAGGCGCTCCGGACGGTCGAGGTAGAGGAAGACATAACGCACGCCGGTACGTTCCAGCCCGTGGTGCGTGACCGCGCAAGGCACCCCGTCGCGCAGGCGCAGCACCAGGTTCGGCTTGTCGAAAGGCGTGATGGTGACCGCTTCCTTGTCAAGGAAGGGATACGCGCGGCGCCACTGCGGGACGCTCTCGCGCAGCGGCTGTGCGTCCTCGATCGCGTCGAGCGGAATGCGGGCGCTGGCGCGGGCGCCGACCTGCAGGTCGAGATGGGTAGTGGTGAGCACGTGGTGCCCGCCGCGCACGTACCAGCGGTCGCCAAGCAGCCACACGAGGGTGTAGACGCTGGTCAGCGCGCACACGAGATGGATGTTCCGGGCGGTGGCCGGATCCTGGATGAACAGCAGCACGATCGCCATGTCGATCGGCACTTCCACGAGCACGGAAAAAAGCCGAAAGCGAGCGCCGTCGGATAGGCGCCCTGCTCGAGGAAAGTGAGCGGCAGGCCGGATGGGCGCGCGGGCTTCGGCGCGCGGCGCAGCCAGCTGAAAAAGCCGCGCCAGATTGCGCGATCGAGGCGCAACAGGCCAATCAGGCCGGGCGGCAGGCAGGCGGCCAGCAAGTGGAAGGCGCCGGCGCCCTGCCGGCGCAGCGCGCGCAGCCTGGCGGCGACATCCGGAATCTGCGCCAGGTCCTTGGCAACGAGCAGCATCAGCGGCAGTGCCAGCCCGAGCGCCTTCATCGGCTCGCGCCAATGCGCGGGGGTGGCGTACCGCAGCAGGGCCAGGGTGATGAACAGCGCGTAGGCGTAGCCGATTAACGTCGCCCAGCTGGTGTCGTTCAGCCGCCTCGCGTACTCGGTTACTGCGCCTCGTGCCGTTTCCATGCCGCCTCCAAGCGTCGCATGATCAAAAGATCACGTCCTCGATCTTAGCACGATTGCTCTTTGGCAACACGGGGTGGCGATGCGGCAGCGCTAAAACCGCGCCTGAAAAAGCATCGGGGCCGGGAAGGTGCGCCAGATGGCGGCCCTTCCCGGCCCCGATTCAGTGTGGCATCCGTCGAATCATTCGCCGGATGCCGGAAACGTCGTTACTTATTACTGCAGCTTGATTTCGACGTCGACGCCAGCTGGCAGGTCCAGCTTCATCAGTGCGTCAACGGTCTTGTCGGTCGGATCCACGATGTCCATCAGGCGCTGGTGCGTACGGATTTCGAACTGGTCGCGCGAGGTCTTGTTGACGTGCGGGGAACGCAGGATGTCGAAACGCTGGATGCGGGTCGGCAGCGGGACCGGGCCCTTGACCACAGCGCCGGTGCGCTTGGCGGTGTCGACGATTTCCAGTGCGGACTGGTCGATCAGCTTGTAGTCGAACGCTTTCAGGCGGATGCGGATTTTCTGGTTTGGAGCGGACATGCGATTTCCTTAGAAAAGAGCGAACCGGTTTTAGAGGCCGGCAATGATTTGTCAGGTACTACAGGGACTACGTGCAGCAAAGGAGCGAGAGTATATCACTCTTAGTACTCAAACAGAGGGGGCAGAATCGAAATTCTGCCCCCTCTGTTGTACGCTCAGGACGCCCTTGCAGGCGCCCTGCCCGTGCGATCAAACGCTATTAGGCGATGATTTTCGCCACCACGCCGGCGCCGACGGTACGGCCACCTTCGCGGATTGCGAAGCGCAGGCCTTCTTCCATCGCGATCGGGTTGATCAGCTTGACGGTGATCGACACGTTATCGCCTGGCATGACCATTTCCTTGTCCG
>JBBWZO010000227.1:0-13120 GCA_039649125.1 Massilia sp.
GGCGTCGGAATTCGGCGTGCAGTGGCTGGGCCTGTCGGGCAGCGACACCAGCAAGTACCGTGTCGGCGGCATCCAGTCCTTCAACACCGGCAATGCCAACAACATCATCAACCTGGCCGCGGCAGCAAGTGCCGGCCTGGGTACGACGACGACGGCGCCATCGCTGCCGGGCTTTACGCTCGGCATCTTCAAGCAGATCAACGGCCAGCTCGGCCTGGGCGCAGTCGCCAGCGCACTTGAAAACGAGGGTTCCGCCAACATCTTGTCGACACCGAACATGATCACCCTCGACAACGAACTGGCGACGATCAAGGTCGGCCAGAACATTCCGATCATCACGGGTTCGTTCACGACCGGCACCAGCGGCGCGAACAACCCGTTCCAGACCGTCGACCGCAAGGACATCGGCCTGCTGATGAAGGTGCGTCCGCAGATTTCCGAAGGCGGCGTGATCAAGCTGTCGATCTACCATGAGAACTCGGGCATCGACAATTCCGTGGTCCGGGCCGAGGGGATCGTGACGACCGTGCGCGCGATCGAAAGCAATGTGCTGGCCGACGATGGCCAGATCATCGTGCTGGGTGGCCTGATTTCCGATAACGAAGACCATGGCGAGGAAAAAGTGCGCGGCCTGGGCGACATCCCGGTGCTGGGCAACCTGTTCAGGTACCGCAACCGCACCCGCAACAAGACCAACCTGATGGTCTTCCTGCGCCCGGTGGTGGTGCGCAGCAAGGAGCAGAACAACGACATCTCGCTCGACCGCTACGAATACATGCGTGCGCTGGGCGAGACCACGCGTCCGCGAGACGATACGATCCTGATGCAGAATCTGGGTGCGCCGGCGTTGCCGCCCCTGACCAACGGCCAGCCGCCGGCGGGCGGGGTGATGGCGACGATGCCGCCGCCGGCCCCGGTGGCTGCCCGTCCGGGCGCCGCGACCGGCCCCGACACGACCCAGCCTCGAACTCAGTCCCAACAGAACCAGGCGCCCGAGCCCCAGTTCCGGCCGGTGACGCCGCCGAACCAGAAGTGATCCACACATGACCAACCTGTTGCCTTACGCCTTTGCCCGCGACCACGGGGTGTTGGCGCGCAGCGGCGACGATTCCGGACAAAGCGTCGAAGTGCTGGTGTCCAGCAGCACGCCGCCGGCCGCCATCGCCGAGGTGTCGCGCCGTTTCGGCCGCATCGCCCTGCGCCGCCTCGAGCGCGGCGAGCTCGACGACGCCATCGCCGCGGCCTATGCCTCGGCCGGCGGCGACGCCAACCAGGTCGCCGACGAATTCGATGCCGACCTCGACCTGACGCGCCTGCTGCAGGACGTGCCGGCCATCGAAGACCTGCTCGAATCGTCCGACGACGCGCCCGTGATCCGCATGATCAACGCCTTGCTCACGCAATCGCTGCGCGAAGGGGCATCCGACATCCACATCGAACCTTTCGAGCAGACCTCGGTCGTGCGTTTTCGCATCGATGGCGCCCTGCGCGACATCGTGCGTCCCCGCAAGGGTATCCACGCCTCGCTGATCTCGCGTATCAAGATCATGTCGCAGCTCGACATCGCCGAAAAACGCCTGCCGCAGGATGGCCGCATCACGCTGCGCGTAGGTGGCAAGCCGGTCGACGTGCGCGTGTCGACCTTGCCGACCGGCCACGGCGAACGCGCCGTGCTGCGTCTGCTCGACAAGGAAGCGGGGCGGCTCGACCTGTCGCACCTGGGCATGAGCCCAGACCTGCTGCCGCAGTTCGACAAACTGATCAACCAGCCGCACGGCATCGTGCTCGTCACCGGCCCGACCGGCTCCGGTAAAACGACGACCCTGTACGCGGCCTTATCTCGCCTGAACGCCTCGACCACCAACATCATGACGGTGGAAGACCCGATCGAGTACGACCTGAACGGCGTCGGCCAGACCCAGGTCAACGCCCGCATCGACATGACCTTCGCCAAAGCCCTGCGCGCGATCCTGCGCCAGGACCCGGACGTGATCATGATCGGCGAGATCCGCGATCTGGAAACGGCGCAAATTGCCGTCCAGGCCTCGCTCACCGGCCACCTGGTGCTGGCGACCCTGCATACGAACGACGCCGCCGCCGCCGTCACCCGCTTGCTCGACATGGGGATCGAACCGTTCCTGTTATCGTCTTCCTTGCTGGGCGTGATGGCGCAGCGCCTCGTGCGCAAGCTGTGCCCGCACTGCAAGAAGAGCGACGGCGTCACCTGGCACGCGGTTGGCTGCGAACGCTGCGGCCACACGGGCTACCACGGCCGTGTCGGCGTGTACGAGCTGCTGGAAACGAACGAGGGCATCCGCGCCCAGATCCACAACCAGGCGTCGGAAGCGGAAATCCGCGAAGCGGCACAAAAAAGCGGCATGAAGACGATGCGCGAAGACGGCGAACGCTGGCTGCGCGACGGCACCACCACGCAGGCGGAGTTGCTGCGCGTGACGAAGGATTAAATACAAGATGCCGGCATTCCGATACGAAGCCGTCGACGCCGGCGGCGCCACGCGCAAGGGCGTGGTCAACGCCGACAGCCCGCGCGCCGCGCGTGCCGACCTGCGCGTGCAGGGGCTGACGCCGCTGAACGTCGAGGCCATCGCGGCCCAGGTCGATGCGTCCGGCGCGACCCGCGCGCGCGGCTTCGGCGAGCGCCTCTCGACGGTCGAGCTGGCGCTGTTCACGCGCCAGCTGGCCAGCCTGCTGGAAGCAGGGTTGCCGCTCGAGCAGGCCTTTACCGCCCTGCTGGAACAGGCCGAGCGCCCCTATGTGCGCGACCTGATCGCCTCGATCCGCGCGGAGGTCATGGGCGGCATTTCGTTCTCGGATGCGCTGTCGCACCACCCGCGCGATTTCGACCAGATCTACCGCGGGCTCGTGTCCTCGGGCGAACAGATCGGCCAGATCGCACGCGTGCTGTCGCGCCTGGCGGACTATATCGAGCGCCGCAATTCGCTGGTACAAAAGGTGCGCCTGGCGTTTACGTATCCGGCCATCGTCACCGTGGTCGCGTTCGCGATCGTGATCTTCCTGCTCACCTATGTGGTGCCGCAGATCGTCTCGGTGTTTGCGAATACCAAGCAGAAGCTGCCCTTCCTGACGGTCGTGATGCTGGGCGTGTCGAATTTCATGCGCGCCTACGGCGTCATCCTCGGTCTCGCGCTGATCGCCGCCTGGTTCGCCTGGCGCCGCGCCCTGCAGAACCCGCTACTGAAACGGCGCTGGCATACCTGGCTGCTGACGGCGCCCGTGTACGGCAAGTTCGAGCGCAGTCTGAACACGGCGCGCTTTGCCAGCACCCTGGCGATTACCACTGGTTCCGGCGTGCCGATCCTGCGCGCCCTGGACACCAGCCGCGACACCTTGTCCAACGTCGCCATGCGCGACCTGGTCGAACAGGCGACCGGGAGCGTGCGCGAAGGCGTCAGCCTGGCGCGGGCGCTGTCGGCGCAAAAACACTTCCCGCCGATGCTGGTGCACATGATCCGCGCCGGCGAGATCACGGGCGAGTTGCCCGCCATGCTGGAGCGCGCCGCGAACTCGCAACAGGCCGACCTGGAACGGCGCACGCTGACCATCGCCGGCCTGCTCGAGCCGGTGCTGATCCTGGCGATGGGCCTGGTGGTGCTGTTGATCGTGCTGGCGGTCCTGATGCCGATTATTGAAATCAACCAGCTGGTGCGCTAACAAGGAAACCGATGAAGCGTCTGCCTCTCCTTTTCACCCTGCTTGCCCTGATCTTCCTGGCGGTCTCGGCCACCTACTGGGGCATGCAGCTGTACAAGCCGCAGCAGCGGCCGATCGCTGCCGTACAGACGGCCGCGCTGCCCGAGCCCTCGCCCGACGCCGCCGCCACCCTGTTCGGGGGCCAGGCGGTGTCGAATGTCGCCAGCAATTACCAGCTGACCGGCACCGTCGCGGCCGGCCGTGACAGCGTCGCGATCCTGGTCGCCGAGGGCCAGCCACCGAAGGCATTAAAGGTCGGGCGCGAACTGGCGCCGGGCGTGAGCATCAGCGAAGTGCATCCGAAATACGTGATGCTGTCCGAAGGGGGCGTCATGCGCCGCGTGGACCTGGTGGCCGATACGCGCCCGGCCATCCCGCTGTCGGGCGCCGCGCCGATGCCCTCACAGATGGCCCAACCGGCCATCGCCCCGGGCGCGGTGCCTGCGACCGAACCGCAGACGATGCCTGGCGTGGTGCAGGCGCCGCCGCCCGCCCCACCGCCGGGCGAAGTCAATCCCGTCGTCCCCCAGGGCCAGGAACCGCCGCCCGAAGGCCCGCCTGCCGACGTCCAGCCGACGGAACCGCCACCGCCGAACCAACCGCAAATGCCGCCGCCGACACGCGCGGTCGGCAGCCCGGTGGGCAACCAGCCGGTCTCGCAGTAACACCGCCCAGGTCGAGTCAGCCGGATGCGGCGCCGGCAATACCCTGCCGGCGCGTCTCATGTGCATCACCTGCGCAAGGCCGTAAACGCCGCAAACTCCCACGACCGGAACCCGACCAATAAGGTCATCCCCTCGCGCTCCTCCGCCGGCAATCTGCGGTCATGCCGGTGCAGCCGCGTCAGCTCCGCCGCCAGCTGGTGGATCTTCTGGGCCAGCTCGGCCGTGCTTGCCGACGACAGCCGCGCCGGCAGGCACATCAATGTCTCTCCCGCCCCATCGAAGCGCCCGGCAAAGTAATCCGGCACGATCTGCTCGCGGAAATAATGCTGTACCGGTCCGTCCGGCAGCCAGTGGAAGGCGTTCGACACCCGCAGGGCATAACGGTTCAGGGGACGCAGTTCGATCAGCCCGAGCCGGTCCAGCTCCAGCAGGCAGCCGATGCATTCGGCCTCCGTCAGGCGGTAGGTTTCGACGATCTGTTCCATGCTCCAGTAGCCGAGGCAGCAGATGGCCACCAGCAGCAGGCGCGGCTTGGCGACCAGCGAGGTTTCCTGGAGCAGCGTCAGGGCATCGGGTTGCGGCCTTGCATCGGCGGCGCGCCGCAGCACGTCCTCGAGGGCGATGCCGGCCGCCTGGCAGATCTGCGCCAGGCGCGACAGCGGCATGTCTTTCTGGCCGAACAGGCGCTTGACGCTCGACTCGCTCATGTCGATGCGTTCGGCCAGGGTTTTATAGGTGAGATTGGCCGCACGCAACTCCGCGCGCAGCACGTCGATGATCAGCTCGTGGGAGCTCATGGGTTTCCTGTACTCGGCAATGGGCGGCGCCCAATGTACAGGCGAATCGCGGGGTGGGCAAGCTGCCCTCCTGGACAGGGCATTCATTCTTGACTTGAGGAAACCGAGCTCAGGATCAGGAAACCTCCATGAAGATTCAGATTCATGGAGGTTCGATCCGGGAAGTCCGGCAGGCAGCAGTGGAGGCGGCGGAGCTGTCGTGGACGATCCGCGCCCGCGGCCAGAAGGAGTATTACAGGAGGAGGTGCGCAAGCTGACGTGGTAGATCCGGGAGCGGATCGGCCCGAGTTGACGGGAGGGCGGCCGGGGCAAACTCTTTTCAGGGGGCGTGCCCCGGTACCCGCCGGTGGCGCATCTGGTGCGCTACCGGCCGGGAACGCTGGCCTTGCCGGGCACGCAAGCCGCCCGGGTTGGCCGGCTTTTCAATCGTCTTCGGGAACGAGCGGCACCTTTTTGAGCAGCCGCTTGGCCGCCTGGCGCTCGCTCGACAGCGGCGTGGCGTGCGGACCGGCCGAGCGCGCCCTGGCCATGGCCGCGATCGGGTTGCGTGGCTTGCTCAATTGCTGGACCGGTTGAACGCGCAGCATCATCTTCTGCCGCGTCGCGAGTGCCTTGTTCGCCATCCTGCTCTCCTTCCCCGTCTGCCTTACAGCACGTAGCGCGACAGGTCTTCGTTGGCCGACAGTACGTCGAGCCGTTCGTTGACATAGGCTGCATCGATCGTGATCTGTTTATCCTGGGTGTCGCTGGCCGTAAACGAGATTTCCTCGAGCAGCTTTTCCATCACTGTGTACAGGCGGCGCGCGCCGATGTTCTCGGTGCGCTCGTTGACGGAAAACGCGATCTCGGCCAGGCGATGGATGCCGTCCTCGGAGAAGGTCAATTGCACGCCTTCGGTGCCGAGCAGCGCCTCGTACTGCGTGGTAAGGCAGGCATCGGTGCTGGTCAGGATGCGCTTGAAATCGTCGATCGACAGCGATTCGAGTTCGACCCGGATCGGGAAGCGCCCCTGCAGCTCGGGAATCAGGTCCGACGGCTTCGACAGGTGAAACGCCCCCGAGGCGATGAACAGGATGTGATCGGTCTTGATCATGCCGTATTTCGTGTTCACGGTCGTGCCTTCGACCAGCGGCAGCAGGTCGCGCTGCACGCCCGCGCGTGAAACGTCGGCGCCGCCGTGTTCCGAGCGCGTCGCGATCTTGTCGATCTCGTCCAGGAACACGATGCCGTTGTTCTCGACGTTGTGGATCGCCTTCTGCTTCATCTCGTCTTCGTTGATGAGGCGCGCCGCTTCCTCGTCGATCAGCACTTTCATCGCGTCCTTGATCTTCATCTTGCGCGCCTTCTTGCGGGCCGCGCCCACGCCGGCGAACATCGACTTGATCTGTTCCGTCATTTCTTCCATGCCGGGCGGGGCCATGATTTCCATCTGCGGTGCGGCGTCGGCCACTTCGATCTCGACTTCGCGCTCGTCGAGGGTGCCCTCGCGCAGGCGTTTGCGGAAGGTCTGGCGGGTGCTGTCGCCTTCCTTGGCCTCGGCGGCGGCGCTGACGTTGAAGCCGAAGTCGCGCGCCGGCGGCACCAGGATGTCGATGATGCGGTCTTCGGCGGCGTCTTCCGCGTGCTGGCGCACCTTTTTCATCTCGCTGGCGCGGGTCTGCTTGACGCCGATGTCGATCAAATCGCGGATGATGGTGTCGACGTCGCGTCCGACATAGCCGACTTCGGTGAACTTGGTCGCTTCGATCTTGATGAAGGGGGCATCGGCCAGGCGTGCCAGGCGGCGGGCAATTTCCGTCTTGCCGACGCCGGTCGGGCCGATCATGAGGATGTTCTTCGGGGTGATTTCGTGGCGCAGCGGCTCCGCCACCTGCTGGCGGCGCCAGCGGTTGCGCAGGGCGATGGCGACGGCGCGCTTGGCCTTAGCCTGGCCGACGACATGCTTGTCCAGTTCCGAGACGATTTCCAGTGGGGTCATGTTCATGGTGTACGCGCCGGTTCAATCCAGCGTTTCGATGATGTGGGACAGGTTCGTGTAGATGCACAGCTCGCCGGCGATGGTCAGCGCTTTCTTGACGACCTCGGCCGGGGGCAGCTCGGTGTTTTCCTGCAGGGCCTTGGCCGCCGACTGGGCGTAGATGCCGCCCGAGCCGATGGCGCCGATGCTGTCCTCGGGTTCGAGCACGTCGCCATTGCCGGTGATGATCAGGGTAACGTCCTTGTCGGCCACCAGCAGCATTGCCTCGAGCTTGCTCAGCATGCGATCGGTGCGCCAGTCCTTGGCCAGTTCGACCGAGGAGCGCAGCAGGTTGCCCTGGTGTTTTTCGAGTTTCGCCTCGAAGCGGTCGAGCAGGGTGAAGGCGTCGGCGGTGGCGCCGGCGAAGCCGCACAGGACCTTGCCCTGGTAGAGCTTGCGCTCCTTGCGCGCCGAACCCTTCATGACGACGTTACCCAGGGTAACCTGGCCGTCGCCGCCCAACGCGACCTGGGAGCCGCGACGCACACTCACAATGGTGGTGCCGTGAAATTGTTCCATATCTGCCTCATGATTAACTAGCCCTCCGCAAGTGGGGGTGTTGCACAAAATTGCAAGACAGGATGATCAGCGTCGCCGGCCCATCAATATCGGTGCGCGTACAGGCGCGCGCAATCGGGGTAGTTCAGGAGGCGCAGCAGTGCCGCCACCAGGTGGTTCAGTTCGCGCAATTCGACCTGGCGCGCGTCCGCGGCCAGGCGGGACAAGGCGCCGTGCAGGGTGGCGGCGGCGCCGAAACCGATGCGCGCCAGGCACGTACAGTCGAGCACGACCGGCTGGAAGGGATCGGCCGCGGCGTAGGCGTCGAGCGCGGCCAGCAGGGGGGCGATGTCGCCATCGACGACCGCCGGCAGCAGGAAGCGTTGCTCGGGCGTGCCGGCCGCGCCCGCGCGCGGCATGGCTGCGGCGCTCTGCAGGGCGGCGGCTTCGAAAGAAGGCGGCGACACCTCGAAGGTCACGCAGTAATCCATCGCCGTTTCTTCGAAGTCTTTTTCGCGGTCGAGCCGCTGCAGCAGTTCCAGCAACAGCAGCCAGGGCGCTGCGCCGCCGGCGCGCTCGCCGATGGCGAGCATGGGACGCAGCACGGCGATGAGCCCGTCGGCGCCCGCCAGCACGGCCTCGCGCCCGGACGCGCGCAAGGCCTGCAGGGCAGACAGGAGGGCGGCACAGCCGTCGACGCTGGCGCTGCTTACCGCGGTGAAATCGAGCCGCACCGGGGCGCCGGGCGTGGCCAATACAGCCTGCAGGCGCGGCGCCGCGCCGCCGTCGAGGGCGCCGGACAGGCGCACGCTCGGCGCCACGCCCGCGCAGGCGGCCGTTTGGGAATCCTGCGGCAGCCGTGACGTATAGGCGGGAGGGGAAGTTTCGAAATGGCTGGCGTAGTCGATCGCGATGTTCTCGAAGTCGCGCTCGCGGCCCTGTGCCTGGTACAGGTCGAACAGCATCCACCAGGGCTGGCGCTCGCTGCGGCCCAGATCCGCCAGGCTGTCGAGCAGCATCCGTTCGGCCAGGCCGGCCTGGCCATTCGCATACAGGATAGCGCTTTCCTCGACCACCGGCGCGCTGGCGGGGGCAGCGGCGTCGGGCAGGTCGGCAACGGCGACGGCAGCGGGCACGGGGGCGGCCGCTGCCGGTACCCGCCGCGCGCTGCCCCAGGCGGCCTCGGTGTCGGCAAACATGTCGGTCGTCATGGCCAGCTCGATCGCGTCGATCTTGGCAGCGGTGGCGCGCGCGATGTCGCGCTGGCGTTCGCGTTCGGCTTCGCTGGATAGGCGCGCCGCTTCGTCAGGGCGCGGCGCGGTCGCCGGCACGGATGCCGGCGCTTCGTTCTTTTTCTTCAAAAAGGAGAATAAGCCCACGTCGTTCCCATCTGTCGTTCAGCCGCGGCGGTGCGCGGCGCTCATCCACGACGTTAGCATGGACGCGCCGCCGGCGCCCCGCGCGCACATGCGCGCGCGCAAAGCCTGTGCGGGCAACGCTAGTGTATCCCATGGGAAAGTTTTTGATGGCACGCATGGATGTGCCGGCGTAAAAACGCGAAAAGCATGCGCGCGCATGCTTTTCAAAGGCGGAGCCGGGCAGGATCAGTCGCCGTACAGCTTTTGCTTCAGTTCGCGGCGCTGCTGCGCTTCGAGCGACAGGGTGGCGGTCGGACGCGCGATCAGGCGCGGGATGCCGATCGGTTCACCCGTTTCTTCGCACCAGCCGTAGTCACCGGCTTCGATGGCGGCCAGCGATTGCTGCACCTTTTTCAGCAGCTTGCGCTCGCGGTCGCGGGTGCGCAGTTCGAGGGCGTGCTCTTCCTCGATGGTGGCGCGGTCGGCCGGATCGGGGACGAGGACTGTCTCACGCAGGTGTTCCGTGGTTTCGCCGGCGTTTTTCAGCAGCTCTTTTTCGAGCTGCTGCAGGCGATCCTTGAAGAACGCGAGCTGGGCCGGGTTCATGTAGTCCTCTTCGCCCATCGCCCGAATTTCTTCTTCCGTCAAAAGTCGGTCTTCGGCCTGTGCGGTGGCATTCGGTTTCGTTGTTTTGGTCATGACTTCACTTACCTTCGATACGACAGAGGTTTTCATTTTATCAGCTAGCTCAGCCGTAGCACCTTGAAGCTCAAGGGTGCGCGCCCTTGCTGCTGCCATGACGGCCCATCGTTCCTGCCGTCTTCGCTGCCCGGCGGACAGCGGTCAATCGTCACTACCTGTCGCGGCCTTTACGGGGCGACCGGTACTGTGAAACCGGGATAGTTTATACCAAACATTGTTCCAATCCGCGGATAAATACGTCTTTTGGTAAATTTTTACCAATAAAGACCATTTTGCTGCCGCGCGGTTCGCCAGCTTCCCACTTTGCGCCAAGGTCGCTGCCCATGATTTGATGCACGCCCTGGAACACGACCTTGCGATCGGCGCCTTGCATGGCCAGCACGCCCTTGTAGCGCAACATGCTCGGGCCGAACACCTGCACCATGCTGCCCAGGAACTGGTCGAGGCGCTCCGGATCGAAGGGGCGTTCGCTCTTGAAGACGAAGGCCGCGATGTCGTCGCTATGGTGCGCGTGGTGGTGGTCGTGCGCGCAGGCTTCCGTGTGCACATGGCCGTGTTCGCCGCAGGCGCCGTGGTCGTGGTCGTGATCGTGGTGCGCGTGCTCCTCGGCGCGCAGGAAGTCCGGATCGAGTTCGAGCTTGTCGTTCAGGTTGAAGCCGCGCAGGTCGAGCACCTCGGCGATCGGCGCGCGGCCGAAGTCGGAAGTCGAGATCGGGGCGCGTGGATTGATCCGCGTGAGGCGTACTTTCAGGGCTTCGACGGCGGCGGCATCGACCAGGTCCAGCTTGGAGAGCAGGATCTTGTCGGCAAAGCCGACCTGGCGCTGGGCTTCTTCGTGGCGGTCGAGCTGGTCCATCGCATGGCGCGCGTCGACCACCGTCACCACGGCATCGAGCATGTAGTGGGCGCCGACTTCCTCGTCGACGAAGAAGGTCTGGGCGACGGGGCCGGGGTTGGCCAGGCCCGTGGTTTCGATGACGACGCGATCGAAACTGATCTCGCCCGCTGCGCGCTTTTGCGCCAGATTCGTCAGCGCCACGATCAGGTCGCCGCGCACGGTGCAGCAGATGCAGCCGTTGTTCATCTCGACGATCTGCTCCTGGCCGCCGCTGACCAAGAGGTCGTTGTCGACACCCTCCTCGCCGAATTCGTTCTCGATCACCGCAATGCGCTCATGCTGGCGTTCGCGCAGGATACGGTTGAGCAGTGTGGTCTTGCCCGCGCCAAGGAAGCCGGTGAGAATGGTTACGGGTACTTTGCGAACGTTTGGCACCAGGGCTGGATCCGGGGTCATGAAATGGACTTTATTTCAGCAGGTGGGCGGGACCGGCCGATGCGATCGCGAAACGCCTGGCCAGCAGTTGGTCGCGCGACGCCTGTCCCTTCAGGATCAGTATCTTCTCGGCCGCCGCCAGCCACTGCTCGTAATAGGTCGGCGCGCTGCGGCCGGCCGCTGCGGCCTCGGTGGCGGCGGCCACTTCGCGCGAGAAGCAGTCGACCCATTCAGCCCAGGTGAAATGGCCGGCGGCGCTCATGTTGAGAATGATGGCAAAGGCCCTGGCTTCCCACGGTTCGGCGAAGCTGACATCGTCGTCCTCGGTGAACGCAATGCAGGCGGATGCCAGGGGAGCGGCGGCGGCCATCATGCGCGGTCCAGGTAGTCGTCGAACAGGTCGATACGCAGCGAGTCGTTGGGCGCTGCCGTCGGCCCCCACAGTTCGCGCGCCGCGATGCGCACGCTGTAGCAGTGCTGCGGCTTGGTGCCCTGGTCATGGGCATGGGTATCCGGGAAGGCGAACACCCCGTAGTCGCGCTCGACCGTGGCGCGCTTGCCGCGCACGTACCCGGGCAGGCGCGTGTGCGTGAGCGGATGGATATTACGGATCAGGACCTGGTCCCCGGCCTTGAAGCGCGGTGCCACATCGGCCTCGACGCGGGCCGAGGCGCCGGCGCCGACGATCACTGGAACGAGTTCGGGAGTAAGCAGCATCAGTGGCCTCCGGCGTCGGATCGGGCAAGCGCTGCAACGCGCGCATCGAGTTCGTCGCGCGCGATGAAACCGCGTCTGACCAGGATGTCTTCGAAGGCGTGCAGCCAGTGCTCATAATAGGAAGACTGCAGATATTCAGCCGGATCCATGCGCTCGATCGCGTGGCGGAATTCGTCCACCGTGTAGCCCGCGAAGACCACGGTGGCGGCGAACATGGCGTAGGTACGGCCCTCCCACGGTTCGTGAAAGACCGGCTCGTCGGTTTCAGGCAGGATCGGCCCCATCCCGTGTTTGCCGCCCAGGTCGTGGATACCGTTCATGCCGGCCTCGCGATCTTGCGCACGCCGATCATCGCGTCGCGCGTGACGATCCCGGCCAGCTGTTCCTCGCTCCAATGGTCGGTTCCCTCGGGGCGCTCCGGCAGCACCAGGTAGCGCACTTCCGCCGTGGTATCCCAGACGCGCACCTCGGTGGAATCGGGCAGGTCGGTGCCGAACTCCCTGAGCACCCCGCGCGGATCGCTGACGGCGCGCGAGCGGTAGGGCGCGGATTTGTACCAGACCGGAGGCAGCCCGAGGGTCGGCCAGGGGTAGCAGGAACACAGGGTGCAGACGATCAGGTTATGCACCGTGGTCGTGTTCTCGACCACGACCATGTCTTCGCCCTGGAGGCCGGAAAAGCCAAGTTCGTTGATCGCCGCCGTCGCGTCGGACAACAGGCGCGATTTGTAGGCGGGATCGCTCCACGCCTTGGCCACCACCTTGGCGCCGTTGCGCGGGCCGATCTTGTTTTCGTAGGTGTCGACCAGCGCGTCGATCGCCTTCGGGTCGATCAGGCCTTTTTCGGCGAGGAGCGATTCGAGGGCACGGACCCGGATGGCGGGATCGGATTCCTTCTTTTCGAGGTGCGGTTTCGGCATCGGATTCCCCTGCGAGAGTTCACTTCATGAAGCGAGACTGGGACATCGTTGGCACCGCGCTTCGGTTCGAAGCGACCCTGGGCCTGGATTGAATATTGCAGGGTTTTTACTTTCCAAGTCAAGGAATTTTATTTCCTTGGAAAATAAAAACCGATGGTGAAGGGACCCGGCCGGTGCGCGGACAGCGCTGCTTGCGAAAGTCAGTAGGAAGCGGTCTTTTCGATCAGATCGGCCAGCAGGCGTTTCAGCTGCGCGGCCTTGCGCGGCCCGAGCGCTACGTCGGTGGAGCGGTGCAGCTCGTCGATCCGACGCTTGAGCCGGGCCAGTACTTCGAGGCCAAGGTCACTGATAAAAATCAGCACCTTGCGGCTGTCGAGCGCGTCTGGCGCCCTTTGCACCAGGCCGCGGCTGACCAGTTTGTCGATGTTCTTGGTCAGCGCCG